>DATHTH010000128.1:0-25496 GCA_035463495.1 Anaerolineales bacterium
GCCATGATGTCGGTCAGCTCGCGGGTCTCTTTTTCTTTGAAGCCGCGCTGGGTAATCCACGGCGTGCCGAGGCGGATGCCCGAGGGATCGCGCGAGTTCTTGTCGCCGGGGATGGTATTACGGTTGACGACAATCCCCACAACATCCAAAATGCGGGCAGCCTGATCGCCCGATAAGGAAACACCTTCTGGCGATTTGATCGGGGTCACATCCACGTTGACGAGGTGGCTGTCCGTGCCGCCGAACGGAACGCGCAGCCCGCGCTTCTGGAACCGGTCCGCCATCGCCTGGGCGTTTTTGATAGTTTGTTCCTGTAATTGCTTGAATTGTTTTGTCTGTGCCAGCTTGAAGGTGAGTGCCAGCGCTGCAAAGACGTTGACATGCGGTCCGCCCTGCTCGCCCGGGAAGACTGCCGAATCGATCTTCTTTGCAAGAGCCGCATCCGTGGTCAACAGCACCGCCCCGCGCGGACCATCCAGGCTCTTATGCGTGGTAGACATCACTACGTGTGCAATGCCCACCGGCGAGGGCACCACGCCCGCCGCGACCAGCCCGCCGATATGCGAGATATCCGCCAGGAAGTATGCCCCAACCTCATCCGCAACCTCGCGGAACTTCTTCCAATCGGGGATCCAGGAATAGGAGGAGTAACCGGCAATGAGCAACTTCGGTTTCACTTCCAGTGCCTGTTCGCGGATCCGGTCGTAATTCAATCTCTCGTTTTCATCCACCGTGTAATGGACTGCCTTGAACCACTTCCCCGAGCGGTTGACTGACGAGCCGTGCGAGAGGTGCCCGCCGTGCAGGAGGTTTAATCCCATAATGGTCTCGCCCAGCGGAACCAGTGCCTGATAGACTGCGTTGTTGGCGGGCGCGCCCGATAACGCCTGCACGTTGACGTAGATCTGATCCGCGCCGAAGCCGTTGGCGGCGAAGGTCTCGGCGGCGCGTCTCCGTGCCAGCGCCTCCACGACGTCCGCATACTCCACACCCTTGTAGTAGCGCGGGTCCCCGTTGCGGCGATAGTCAGCCAAACGCGCCGGATAATCCAGAATTTCTTCTTCGGTCATCCAGCGCGTGTCCTCTTCAGGGTAGCCTTCGGCGTATATGTTCTGAAAAGCAGAACTCAGGGCTTCGCGAACCGCCAGCGGCGCCGTGGATTCGCTCGGGATCAGAATCAGCTTGCGGGCTTGCCTCTCCGCTTCTAGTTGAGTCAGCTCATAGACGTCCCGGTCGAGTTTGGCGAGATTGCCGCGGAATAAATAGTCGGACATGTGTTTCGTCTCCTGGTCAGATAGTCGTTGGTCTACCGGTCTGATAGAAATGAGCCTCATGGAAGGACTAGGAGACAAGAGACTATCAGACGAGAAGACTGGAGGGAATTGTAGGACGGGAGGTGGGATGGGTCAAGTGAAAAATGACATGTTTACACTTAAAACGACAGGCTGGTTTCCGGACTTCTGGAAACCAGCCTGCCTGCCCACCGATCATTGCGAGGACGGTGTCGACATTGAGGGTGCGATGTTCTGCGATGAGGCTGCATTGTCTGTGTTGAAGCGACGATGATGTCTGTGACGGTGCTGCGATGCTCTGCGTTGAATGAATATTGCGCCCTCGCAATGATGCCCACATTATTACTCCAAACAGTGATTTTGAGTCTTTACGAACAGCTTACAACTGAAAAAAACATTCAATATTGAAAGGTAGACAGGGGTTTTGAGCGAATTCCATCCACACAATTTCCCCATAAGCTGTTCACAGCCCCATGACACTCTACCGATAAGATGTGTGCAGGCTGGATATGGTCCAGCCAGATTTCACAAAAGGAGCGAAAACAATGAAAAACAAACTACTGACTTTGATCGGGGGATTCCTGGCTGTGATGCTCGTGATCGGTGTCCTGAGCGCCACGAGCGCATATGCCCAGAGCTCGCCCAACGATGTCTTCCACGGACGCGGTCCGGGCGGCGGACGAGGTCTGGGGGATGGTGTTGCTCTGCAAGCTGCTGCCGAAGCGCTCGGCATGACAACCGATGAGCTGATCAATGCCCTGCGGGCCGGCAGCACCCTGGAAGAACTGGCTGAAGAGGCCGGTGTAGATATCGAGGATGTCCGGGCGGCGATCCAGGAGGCGCGCACTGCGGATCTCCGCGAGCGCATCCAGCAGGCTGTGGAGGCTGAGACGATCACCCAGGATCACGCTGACTGGCTGTTCGAAGGCCTGGATAATGGCTATATTGGTGGGCCCGGTGGATTCAAGTTCGGTGGCCGGCATGGCTTTGGGCTTGGACCGGGATTGGAGCAGACTCCCGCTCCTGAATCAACCCAAGAAAGCAGCGGATAGCTCATCTTCGTCAGGAATCAAAAGAGGTCAGGCACCGATCTGTGCCTGACCTCTTCATTTTGTGGGCGCTAAGGGACTCGAACCCCTGACCTTCTCTGTGTAAAAGAGACGCTCTAACCAACTGAGCTAAGCGCCCTTACGTACTTGCCTGTGAGCATTATACCGCGATTGCGCCGCTTCGCAGAATTGTGCTACACTTCTGCGCCAGAACCATGAAAATGACTACGGAGGGAACATGCGTATTGTTCGCTACGAACCTACGGATGGCAAGAAACCTAGATATGGATGGCTGCTTAATGACAAGGTAGGCGAGATTGGCGGGAACGTCTTCGGGCGCTATCGCCGCAACGAGGCGGAAACACCGCTCGCCAGTGTAAGGCTGCTCGCCCCATCCGAGCCGAGCAAAATCATTTGCGTGGGCAAGAACTACGTGGAGCATGCCCGTGAATTAGGGACAGAAGTGCCCAAGGTTCCGCTCATTTTTTTAAAGCCGCCCTCGGCGATCGTCTCGAACGGGGACACTGTGATTCTGCCGGCTCAGTCCACCCAGGTAGAACATGAAGGCGAGTTGGTCGTTGTTATCGGTAAGCGCGGCCGCAATATTACTGTCGAGAACGCTCGAAAACATATCCTGGGCTACACGATTGGCAACGATGTGACCGCCCGGGACCTGCAGCGGACCGACAACCAGTGGACCCGCGCCAAGGGCTTCGATACCTTCTGTTCGTTCGGTCCCTGGATCGATACGGACTTCGATCCGGCGGACGCAGTTCTGACTACCCGGGTCAACGGCCAGATGAGACAGATGGCATCCACGCGTGACATGGTTCTGAACGTTCCCACCCTGATTGCCTACATTTCTTCCGTGATGACCCTGGAGCCAGGTGACCTGATCTTCACGGGCACCCCCTCGGGGGTAGGGGAGCTTCGGCCTGGGGATGAGGTCGTCGTGGAGATAGAAGGATTGGGAGCTCTCAGAAATCCTGTCCGTAAGGAGTAGACGAATTAAGCTTTTTGTACCAGTACCTACGAGAATATTTCTATTGGCTATCACGTCTGCATTACTTTTACTGTCATGTTCATCGGAACAACGCTCACCTGAACTCACATATCAGGTGCCAACCCCACAACCGACCAGTACACTCCCACCGAGTGCCTCCCAAGCTCCCTTTAACCGGTATGGTGAGACGTTGATTAATGTTACCTACTGCACGCCTGATAACCTTCCGCAGACGATGGATGTATATTTTCCGGAGGCGGGTGGACCTTGGCCTGTGCTGGTTTATGTCCATGGCGGGGCGTGGATGCATGGCGACAAAGCCGAAGCAGCGATGTTCGCCAGAAGCATGACGGCGCAGGGATATCTTGTTGTCTCTCTAAATTACCGCCTGTTTCCTGCCGGGAGATATCCGGCGATGATCGAGGATGTCAAATGCGCCATCCGTTCCCTGCGAGCGAATGCCGGTCAATATAACCTGGACCCCAATCGGATTGGCGCCATCGGGGTTAGCGCGGGCGGGCATCTTGTTTCCCTGCTTGGAACTACAGACCCGGACGCGGGATTCGATGTCGGTGAATACCTGGAACAATCGAGCCGGGTGCAGGCCGTTGTTGCCATGGCTCCAGTCACGGACCTGACGCGCAGTTTTCCCAATGCCGATATCGAAGCGATGAGACAAGTGGGATTTGGCGAAGACAACATTGTGCAAGCCAGTCCCATCACACACGTGACCCCGGACGATCCACCGTTCCTCTTGATCCATGGCGACCGCGACGAGCTGGTTCCTGTCGAGCAATCGCAGTTGATGTATGACCGGCTCGTGCAGACGGGTGTCCCGGCCCAGCTCATCATCGTCAGGAATGCCGGTCACTCGATGACTGCTTCCGGCGGACCCGTTTCGCCAACGCTGAGCGAGATCAATCAAGCCATCTCAGATTTTCTGACACAGTATCTACTGTAAAACCAGGGCAAAGGGGCAGGGCGGAAACTAGCCAAATGGCTAGGCAATCGCTGTTGACAATTGTATCAACATCGAATAATATTTCGATATCAAACTATTTGACGTCGAAAGAATTTGCCCATGCCCACCCACTTCACCGGTTCGCGCGCAGAGAAGCGCGCCCTCGATACATTCATCAAGTTAACCCGCTGCACAAATTCCTTGATGAATCGACTGACGCAGCGCAATACGATCAGCGACCTGACATTTTCTCAGTTCGCGGTCTTGGAAGCACTGTATCACCTTGGTCCGCTCACCCAGGGGGATATCAGCGCCAAGGTTTTGAAAAGCGGCAGCAACATGACTACCGTGATCGACAATCTGGAACGTGATGGTCTGGTCCGCCGAGAGCGGGACGCGAACGACCGCCGGATAATCCACGTTCATCTAACGGATGCAGGCTCCAGGAAGATTGACGAGGTGTTCCCAGGGCATGTCGCAGCGCTGGTCGAGGAGTTCAGCATCCTCTCTGTCACGGAACAGGAGATGCTGGGCGAGCTATGCAAGAAGTTGGGCATGGGACGGAGATCCAGATGAGTGTGCCCGGCGCGCAGGCGCAAGTCACAGTTGCAGTCACATCCTGGCCAGGTGTGACATCGCAACCGCACCGCTTCGGCGGCGTTGAGTATGTGATCGGCAAACGAGAGATCGGACATATCCATGGTGATCATCTTGTGGACATTCCGTTTCCCAAAAAAGTGCGTGACGCAATTATTGCTGCAGGGCGCGCTCAGCCGCATCATATTTTGCCTCAGACGGGCTGGGTGAGCTTCTACATGCGGCAGGAACCTGAGGTGGAGCAAGCAATTGCACTGCTAAAGGAAAGTTATGAGATCGCGATAAAACAAAAATCAAAAACGATAGAGGTACACGATGAACAATAAAATCATTGCAGTCACCGGTGCAACCGGTCAACAGGGTGGAGCAGTTGCAAGGAAGCTTTTAGACGATGGTTGGAAAGTCCGCGCCCTCACGCGCGACATGAGTAAGCCCGCCGCGCAGGAATTGGCTTCTCTGGGCGCAGAGGTAGTCGCGGGAGACATGGATAACCGCACCGAGCTTGATGCCGCGTTTCAAGGCGCGTACGGCGTCTTTAGCGTGCAAAACTTCTGGCTCCCTGGTGTCGGATTCGAGGGCGAGATTCGGCAGGGGAAGAATGTCGCGGACGTCGCCCATGCTGCAGGAATCCAGCATCTTGTGTATTCCTCTGTCGGCTCTGCGCATCGCGGCATGGGACAGAAGCACTTCGACAGTAAATGGCAGATTGAGCAATATATCCATGCCTTGGGTGTGCCGTATACCATCTTGCGCCCGGCGTTTTTTATGGACAATCACAACTGGGCTCGCCCCTATATTTTGAACGGGATGTTCACAGGAATGGGGCTGCGACCGGAAAAGGAAATCCAGAGCATTGCCGCGGAAGACATCGGGGTGTTTGCTGCGCTGGCTTTTGTGAACCGGGAAGAGTACCTGGGAAAGACTATTGAACTGGCAGGTGATGCGCTGACCGAAGCTCAAACCGTCGACACGTTTACGAAAGTGATTGGCAGACCTGTCAATCTCATCCCGCCTCAGCCTGGGGGCGGATGGGGAGACCCAGAGGAGAGGGAGGCCGCGTTCAACTTCTTCAATGGTGAAGCCTATCACGCAGATATCCCGGCGCTTCGAAAACTCCACCCGGGCTTGCTCACGCTCGAGGAGTACCTCCGCAAGAACGGCTGGGAAAACCAGCAGCCGGTTCCTATTCCTGAGAATGCAGGCTGGGGATAATGTGGAAGGACTGGCAGTCGCCAGTCCTTTTTGTTTTAAGTTAAGGCAGGTAAAATTATATATAATTTGAATGTCATTGTCAGCTGAAAGCGAAGCAATGGCAGAATCCCGGAGGACCCCCATGCAAGCCTTCGAGCTCGCCCAATTAATCTCCCAACGAAAAGACTCAAATAAGCTTTATCTGGAATTCCTCAAGGTCGAGGATCTGAGTGTGGGGCTTTACGTTCTCCCGGCGGGTGGCACGGATCCCCAATCACCGCATACCGAGGATGAGGTCTATTACGTGGTGAGCGGCAAAGCGCAGATCACCGTTGCAGATGAAAGCCGTGAGGTGCAGGCGGGTTCCGTGGTGTATGTGGAAAAGAACGTGGCGCATCATTTTCACTCTATCGAAGAAGAATTGACTTTGCTTGTCTTCTTCGCGCCGGCGGAGTATTCAAACCAGTCGTCGACCCTGGATGGAATCTCATCCTAGCACGTAGAAGCCTATGTTCCAACTCAAAACTACCCCCTTTCACGAACGGACATCCAAGCGTAGTCTCCCACAAAACTGGCGGCGCTGGGCGGGCCATTTGGTCGTTGGGTCTTACGATCTGACACTTGATCGTGAGTACTGGGCAATCCGCAATGCGGCGGCCTTGATCGACGTTACGCCGTTGATCAAGTACATCATTAGAGGCAAAGATGCTGCGGCATTATTACACCGCGTCACCACGCGTAATATTCACAAGATGAGCGTGGGGCAGGTCTATTACACGGGTTGGTGTGACGAGGAAGGCAAGATGATCGACGACGGCACCGTCTCACGCCTGGATGAAGCCATTTTCCGGCTGACGGCTGCCGAGCCGAACCTGCGCTGGCTGCGCATGAACGCGGTCGGCATGGAGGTGGAGATCACCGAGGTGACTGACGATGTAGCCGCTCTAAGCTTCCAGGGTCCCAACACGAGAAAGGTGCTGAATAAAGTGACAGACACTCCCGTCGACAGGCTGAAATATTTTCGCCTGATAAACAACCGGATTTGTGGAAAAGAAGTCACGATCTCACGCACAGGCTACACGGGTGATCTCGGCTATGAGATCTGGATGGACGCAGCGGACGCGCTTACCGTCTGGGATGGGTTGATGGAAGCGGGCGCGGATTATGGTATTACGCCCGTGGGCATCCTCGCCATGGACATAGCGCGCGTAGAAGCGGGTCTGTTCATGCTCGACGTGGATTACACCTCCACAACCCACGCCTGGATCGAGCCGCAGAAGTCCTCCCCCTTCGAGCTAGGACTAGACTGGACGGTTGCTCTCGATAAGCCTGGCTACTTTGTCGGGCGCCGTGCCCTGGAGCGTGAAAAACGAGAAGGCTCAACCTGGAGGATGATGGGACTAGAGGTGGAATGGGAGGGGATGGAAAGAATCTACAAGCAAGTTGGCTTGCCGCCGCAGATCCCAGGCGCGGCGGTGCGCGGCAGCCTGCCGATCCTGGCGGGCAATGTGCAGGTGGGCTATGCATCCACGTCGACATGGTCGCCGCTCTTGAAGAAATATATCGCCCTTGCCCATCTGCAGAAGCCATATTACGAAGTGGGCACCCACGTCAGAATGGAGATCACCGTAGAACATCACCGCCAGCACGCTCCGGCGAAGGTCGTCAAGCTGCCGTTTTACGAGCCGGAGTGGAAAAAGAAGTAGATACAGATGAAAGATTATCGTCCCCAAACCTGGCGAGATCCCAGGATTGAAATTCGGAGATCGCGCATCAGCGGTGATGGAATGTTTGCACGCGAGGCAATCCAGAAAGACGAAAGGGTTTGCATCGTCGGTGGGAGAACGATGACAGATTCCGAGTTCGCGGACTTCCAAGCCACTCACTCGCTTTACAGCTTCGTCCAGATTGAAGAAGATCTGTATTTGGTGGAGAACCTTGAATCAACTCAATTTGTGTATGCCTCCATGAATCACTCCTGTGACTCGAGCGCCTGGATGGCTGATGAAGCAACGTTAGTCGCCCGCCGTGACATAAAGGCTGGAGAAGAGATCACCGTGGATTATGCGTTGTTCACAACGCAATCCAATTGGATGCTGGATCATCGTTGTCGTTGTGGCTCGCCGTACTGTCGTCGTGTGATTACAGGAGATGACTGGATGCGAGGAGATGTTCAGGAAAGATATCGCGGTCATTTTTCTCCCTTTATTAATCGCAGAATTGAAAGACTACGAAGAGGCGAATTTCATGACAGCTAATCAATACGACGCCATCATCATCGGCGGCGGGCATAATGGGCTGGTCGCCGCGGCGTACCTGGCGCGGGCGGGAAAAAAGGTGGTGGTTCTCGAGCGCAGACACATTGTCGGCGGCGCGGCGGTGACAGAGGAGATCTTTCCCGGATACAAGTTCACCGAGTTTTCGTACGTGGTGAGCCTGCTGCGCCCGGAGATCATCCGTGACCTGGAGTTGCCCAAGCATGGGCTTAAGATCCTGCCGCTGCCTTCAACTTTTACTCCAATGGACGGCGGACGTCGTGGAGATTACCTCGCCTCCTGGGATGATCATGACCTGACGCGCCAGGAGCTGTACCGCCATTCGCCAAAAGATGCCGAAGCGTACGATGAGTATGCCCGCGTCATGGCGCGTGCCGCGAAGGCAATAAAGCCCATTATTAACCTCATTCCTCCCGACCCCTCTTCCTTATCCCCGCGTGACTTACTAGGTCTCCTCAGGGTCGGTCAATACGCGAAGAGTCTGTCTGAAAAAGAGCTGTATACGATCGCCAAGCTTGTCACGCAATCCTCAGCGGACCTGCTCGAAGAGTGGTTCGAGACCGATGCGCTCAAAGGCACTAAAGCCGCCAGCGGGATCATCGGCACGTTTCTCGGTCCGCGCTCGCCGGGAACGGCATATGTGCTTCTTCACCACTACATGGGCGAGATCGACGGGGCGTTTCGCGCCTGGGGGTTTGCCAAGAATGGCTCGGGTGGGGTGAGTGGCTCGATCCACAACGCGGCGAAGGCGTTCGGCGTGGAGATCAGAGTCAACGCAGGTGTCAAGCAGGTCAAGGTCAAAAACGGACGCGCAGTCGGGGTTGTCCTGGAGAACGGCGACGAGCTGGGTTCCAGAGCCGTGATGTCTGCCGCCGACCCGAAGCGCACGTTCCTGCAATTTGTCGAGCCCAAACATTTCCCGGATGATTTCGTCACCTCAATCCAGAACTTCCGTACGCGCGGCTCGTCGGGCAAGGTCAACATCGCCCTGAGCGAGCTCCCGAATTTCACGGCGCTGCCGTTCACGGGCAAGGGCGCGGACTCCGTCTTGCACCGCGGCGCGGTGTCCATCAGCCCGAGCATCGACTACATCGAGCGCGCCTATGACGACGCCAAGTACGGGCAGGTCTCGGAGCGCCCGTACCTCGACATGATCTTTCCCTCTATGATCGACCCGGACATGGCGCCGCCCGGACAGCACGTTATGTCGTGCTTTGTTCAGTATGCGCCGTACGATCTCGAAGGTGGCTGGAACGATCAGCGCCGCGACGAGCTCGGTGAAGCGGTCATTTCGACAATCGAGGAGTACGCGCCCAACATCCGCAGGTGCATCGTCGGGATGCAGGTCATCTCGCCCAAGGACATCGAAGCCATTGCAGGTATCACAGGCGGCAACATATTCCACGGAGAATTGCTCTTACACCAGATCTTCTTTCTGCGCCCCGTGCCGCAATGGGCAGACTTCCGCACTCCGCTCAAAGGTTACTACTTCGGCGCTAGCGGCGCGCACCCGGGCGGAGGCGTGATGGGCGCGGCGGGGATGCTAGCGGCGAAGGAGATGCTGAAGGATGGGGCTCTTTAACCACAGAGATACTGAGGCACAGAGTTGCTAAATCTCTGTCTCTCCATGTCCCCGTGGCTCCAGGATTGATTTATGACAAATCATTACGACACCATCATCATCGGCGCAGGGCATAATGGACTGGTTGCAGCGGCGTATCTTGCGAAGCGGGGTAAAAAGGTTCTGGTTCTTGAGCGGCGCGACGTCGTCGGCGGTTCGGTCGTAACCGAGTCGTTTGGCGATGATTTCACTGTCGATTCGGTGCAGACGGGTGGGATGCTTCGTCCCGATATCATCAAGGATTTGAGGCTTGGTCTCAATACCAACGGGACCAACACCCGCTCTACTCGACCGGCGTTTATTTCTCTTCAGCCGGATGGGGATCACCTCACCCTCGACGCCGAGTCTATTAAACGCTTCTCTGAAAAGGATGCCGCCCGCTGGCCGGAATTTGTGCGCTTTATGAATAGGGCAGCACATATTTTGGATGCGGCGTATGCCACCATCATGCCGCGCCTGCCAAAGGATATGAGCTGGGGTGAAGGCTATGGCTTGCTGGAACTGGGGCTTGATCTGCGCCTTGCCGGCCGCAAGGACATGCTCAACTTCATCCGCGCCCTGCCGATGACCGCCCAGGAATTGACGGAAGAATACTTTGAATCCGAGATCCTCAAAGCGGCAATCGCGTCAGTGGCAATCCACGGCTCAACCCTGGGGCCGATGTCCGCGGGGACAGGCTATACCCTTATCCATAACTGGCTGAACCGCGGCGGGCTGGCGCATATCAGCGTTGGCAAGGCGGGAGAGATCACACACGCGCTGGCAGATTCGGTGAAAGCATACGGAGGTGAGATTCGCTGTGACGCGGAGGTGAAATGTATACAGGTAGATATGTATACATGTAAGGGTGTGGTACTGGCGAATGGAGAAGAGATCAGTGCTGACAAAGTCCTCTCGGCTGTGGACCCCAAGAAGACATTCCTGTCCCTGGTCGGTCCCCTTAATCTTCCGCCTGAATTCGTGTGGAAAGCACAGTCCATCAAAATGCGCGGTTCGGTGGCGAAGATCCATTTGCTCACCGATGGCAGTCACGGTATTCCCGAGGGGACAGTTGTCCTCGCGCCCTCGATCCAATATTTAGAAAAAGCGTACGACGCGGCAAAGTATGACGAGGTTTCAGAGAGACCGTATCTCGAAGTCACGACCTCGGGAAACGTCGTGAGCATTCACTTTCAATTTGCCCCATATAAGTTGAAAAGTAGCGAGTGGAAAGTAGAAGGCTCAAATGTTGAAAAACTGGCGATCGATACCCTCGCAGGGCATTTCATCAATCTACAATCATCCATGGTAACTACCAGGCTGATCACTCCTCTTGATCTCGAAACCACATACGGTCTCACAGAGGGCGACATCAACCACGGGCAGCTCATGCTCGACCAGTTCCTGTTTATGCGTCCTATCCCTGGCTGGTCCAATCACCGGACGCCGATCGATGGTTTATATCTTTGCGGAAGTGGGGTTCACGGCGGAGGTGGCGTCAGTGGTGCAGCGGGGCGGAATTTAATCAAAGTCTTGCACTGATTCGACATAAGAAGGAATCTCAACTACTGAGATTCCTTCATGTTACATCCACGCATCCCGGTAATCTTGTACATACTGGCGGAAGGTGATCGGACTTCTTCTTATGAGTCGTTCTACTTCATTCGTGACCGGCTCCGCCATGCCAAAGCGCGTGGACAAATACAGTCCCGTCATGACGACGGCGAATCGGAACGGGGTGCCGCGCCGGGTGGTTTCGATCAGAAAGTGCAGCGGGTTCGGATTGCGATACGTGATCTTGCGCCCTAGCACCTCGCTCATGATCTGTGCGGCTGCCCAGTAATCCAGGGCTTTGCTCCCTGTGAGATCGTAATTTTTCCCCACATGGCCGTCTTCCGTCAAGGCGACCGCTGCTACTGCGCCGATATCGCGGACATCGATAAAACTTGTCTTTGCCTTTCCGACAGGGACAAAAAGCTCGCTGCGCTCCTGGACCTCTTTACGATGGGTCGTGTTCAGATTTTGCATAAAGAAGCTGCAGCGCAGGAAGGTGGTTTGTAGACCGATCTTCTGCAGATATTGTTCCACTTGGTAATGGGGGACATATTTCGCATTCTCGATCCCAATGATAGAGAGAAAGACGGCATGCGTGACGCCCGCTGCCCTCGCCGCATCCATAGAAGGCACCATGTCGCGCTGGATATTCGTCAGGTGCGGCGGGCGCATATAGAACATCTTCTTTACGCCTTTAAAGGTGGTCTCGTACGTCGTTGGATCGGTGAAATCGAAGCGGACCATCTCCACCGAGTCGCCAAAACGCTGTTTGAGCATCTGCCTGTCAATATCCGCGGCGCGAACCGCCTGCCCTCTTGCCTGCAGCTCTTTGACCACTTCGGTGCCCACATTGCCTAATGCCCCGACAACCAAAACCGGTGATGACATCTCATTCTCCTGCTTGACTTTATATAGACCAGTCATTATAATATCACCAGGCTGGAAGGCTGAAAAGTGATGAAAATCAGAGGTTTCCATGAGTAATGCCCGTGAGAAAATCTTACAAACGACCTGCGACCTGCTGGAAAGGCAAGGGTTTCACGGCACCGGCCTAAACGAGATTGTTAAGGAAAGTGGCGCGCCGAAAGGATCGCTCTACTACTATTTTCCTGATGGCAAGGAACAGATCACTGCTGAAGCGGTTCTGCAATCGGGTCGAGTTGTCTCTGAAAGGATCCGGAATGGACTACAGGCAAGTGTCAGCGCCTCCAAAGCCATCCACGATTTTATTTTGCTCGTTGCGGAACATGTGGAGCGCTCCGGCTTCGCCGCAGGTAGTCCCCTGACAGCCGTTGCCATGGAAACGGCAACCCAGTCGGAGCGCATTAATCTAGCCTGCCGGGAAGCCTACGGAATGTTGCAAGCGGCATTCAAGGTGAAGCTTCTGGAAAGCGGGTTTTCGTCTTCCAGGGCGGAAGACCTGAGCACGTTTATTACTGCCTCTATTGAAGGTGGAATTATCCTGAGTCGCACCGCCCATACAGCCGATCCACTCAGGTTGGTGGCAAAGCAGCTCAGGACATTGTTATCACTCTAGAGGCACTTCAATCATCATTGAGATCACAGGAGATAGAATGAAGATCGTTGTTTTCGGAGCATCCAGGGGAACGGGTCGCAAAATCGTTGAGCAGGCGCTAGAAGCGGGTCATAGCGTTACAGCATTTGTGCGGTCCCCCGAGGTGTTCACATTGAAGCATCCAGGCTTGACCGTGTTCAAAGGCGACTCCATGGATGCCGCCGCCGTCGAAAGAGCCATTGCCGGGCAGGACGCCGTCATCAGCGCGCTGGGTCCCACGCGTCCGCCTGTGCCCGGGATGATGGAAACATCCGCGAAGAATATTGTAACGGCGATGAAGAAACACGGCGTCCGGCGTTTAATCTCGACGACCGGTGCAGGAGTCCGCCAGCCCGAGGATCAGCCGAAGTTTGCGGATCACGTGATTGGTTTTCTTCTGAACCTGCTCGCCAAAAAGGTAGTGCTTGACTCGGCGGCAAACGTGCAAGTGGTCCAGAACTCCGGCCTGGATTGGACCGTGGTGCGCTATCCCCGCCTGATCGATGGGGAGCACACAGGCACATATCGCTTTGGTTTTGTAGGCAAGGATTCCAGCACCCAGCTCTCACGCGCCGACGCAGCGGATGCCGTGCTCAAGGAATTGAACGAGAAAAAGTGGCTGAAGAAGCTGCCTCTTGTCAGTTATTAGCGAACCACGCTGTAGAACTCAGCGGCTGGATCATTTATCCAGCCGCCCGTTTTATTTTCGTCCTGTCAACAGCATGGCACGCGGATCGCGTCCGAAGGCAAGGCGCTTTGCCCACGTGCTGGGGAAGGCTCGCAGCTCCGGATGATTCATGAAGAGGGGAGCGCGCAGGATCCAGCCTGCCTGCCGCAGGTTGTTATAAATCGTGTGAGCTCCCGCCTCAAGGGTGGAGCCCGCTTCTGCCAGTGCGCCGCCATTCAAACGCAGGTCGATCGTCGCATTTCGCTGCGCAACAGACTCCAGCCCATTCATCAACGCCGGATCGCCGGTGAGTAAACCCTCCAACAGGCTGCCCCACGGGAAATTGATCGCGATGTGCGAGATCGAATTTCCAAATTCCTCCGGCAAACTCTGTGCGCTGGCAATGACAAAGAGCAGGTTTTTCAGTTTTACTTGCGAATGCTCGCGCAGGTTTTCCCGGCACGCGTCAAGACCGATGATGAACCACCCGGGGAATCGTCTGGCGAGGGTTCGCGCGTAACGGCCGTCACCGGTTCCGAGGTCCAGCAGGACGCGGTCGTGACTGGCGAGCTCTTTTCTAAATCCATTTAAGTCTACTTCACGGGTCTTTCTGCCCCGAATCGTTTCCATGATAAACCTCCATTCTGTCGAGTTGGAACATTGAGACAGAATGGAGCGGGGCGGACCACGCGCGTCGGACTTAAACGAAAATAGACGAGTGCGTCAGGCACCGTCCAGATCGTCTGGCGTGGGTTTTTTATGGGTTAGGGGAAATACAAAACAGACCCAGGGGGTCTGGCAGAGGAATCCTCTCTGCGCTGCAAGGACCTAGCAGGGTGGTCGAGCGAGGAACTTCATCATAGTACAAAGATTATAGCATTCTTCAGGGTGATGTGGATTAAAAAATCCTTACGGCGACTGCTGATACACGCGAACGTAATCCACATACAGGAATTGCGGGAAGACGGTGTTGTCGTCGGGATAACCGGGCCACCTGCCACCTACAGCCAGGTTCAGAATAACAAAGAATGGATGGTCAAAGATCCACTCGCCGGGTACATCCGCAGGGGTGAGCTTGAAGTACTGCTCATCGTCGAAAAACCAGCGGATCTCGTCTTCCTCCCACTCGATGGCATAGACATGGAAATCATCCCTGAGGGAATCCGCGGACACGGTGATATTCGAGCCCACACCGTCCCCGCCCGAGTATCCAGGCGCATGAACGGTGGCATAAATATGATCCGGTTCCCGTCCAATGAACTCCATGATATCGATTTCACCGGATGCAGGCCAGCCTTTTTGATATAGATTATCGCCGAGCATCCAGAAGGCGGGCCAGATGCCCTGGCCGTAGGGCAGCTTGAGACGCGCTTCGATGCGGCCGTATTGCCACGCATGAAGCCCCTGAGTCTTGAGCCGCGCCGAAGAGTACTCGCGCCCACGGATCAACTCCTCTTCATGACGCGCTTCGATGACGAGCATCCCATTCTCTACCCTCACATTTTCAGGCCGGTCGGTATAGGCCTGCAACTCCTGATTGCCCCAGCCGTTGCCGCCAATGTCGAAGGTCCAGTTCGTAGTGTCGAGCTCCGAACCTTCGAATTCATCATGCCAGACGATCTCCCAGCCGCTGCGCTCCCATTCAGCTGTCGGGGATGGGGACGGAGTGGCAGACGGAACGGGCGTTGAAGTCGGTTCAGGTGTTGCCACGGCACAGGCTCCCAGCAGAAAAGGAATACAAAGAAGAGTGAAAGGTTTCTTGGGCATCAGGCATCCTCTACTGCCCAGTATATCTTGCTTCCCTCCCGACACGCAAACATCCGAAGCCGTCACGAAGGACTTCGGATGCTATAAACAGAAACCAGGGAAGGTCGCTTAAGTGTTTTCCTGTGAGATTTCCTTCACCACTTCTGCGGTCTTCTCAGGGGTGTCCACGCGGGTGGCTACATCTGCCTGCGAGATGATGCCCAGCAGCTCCATGTTCTCGCCCACCACCGGGATGCGCCGCAGCTGGAATTGCGCCATCGCCTGCATCGCAACCTCAATGTCGTCATCTGCGCGGCAGGTCACAAGCTTTTTCGACATCACGTCACCGACACGGGTCGCCTTGGCATCCTGTCCCTCGGCAATCACTTTGAGGACGAGATCCCGGTCCGTGACAATGCCGACCAGCGTTTTGGACTCATCATTTTCCACGATGAGGACCGGGCCAATATCTTCCCTTTTCATCAGCTGTGCTACTTCCACGACGCTGTCGCTCGAAGTGGCTGTCACCAGGTCTCTTGTCATGACGTCACTACATTTCTTCATGAGATTCTCCTTATTACTTTACCAGGATTGAACTACGTCCGGTGTAAGTGCCGGATCACTATCTTCGAGAGGATGTGGACGGGGGCAACGCCCTTCTGGCTCCACCCAATAGATATGCCATGGCAACGCCTGCTACGAACCCGCCGATGTGCGCCATATACGCCACCCCGCCCTCGCCTTGGGAGCCGGCTGTAAAGACGCTGACCTGGGCAAAAATCTGAAGCAAGAACCAGAGCCCAATGGCTATCAGGGCAGACATCGGGACGATCATCCGTCCCATTAACATGCGAACCTGTCTGCCCGGGAACATGATCAGGTACGCGCCAAGCACACCTGCAATCGCTCCGGATGCCCCGACGTTTGCCACGCTTGACCCTGCGCTGATCGCCAGCTGCGCAAAGGTGGCAGCCAGACCCGACAAAATGTAAAAGACAAAGTACAGCCCATGTCCCAGTCGGTCTTCGACGTTATCGCCAAAGATCCACAGGTAGAGCATATTGCCCAGCAGGTGCGCCCAGCCGGCATGTAAGAACATAGCGGTGAATAATGTGGCAAAATCACCGACCGGATCCGCTAAGAACCGGCTCGGTACGAACGCCCAGCGCTGGATAAACTCCTCGCCATTGCTGAGTTCCAAAAAGAACACCAACACATTGATGGCAATCAGCGCATAGGTCACAATGGGAGTAATTCTGCGACCGCTGTTATCATCACCCAGTGGCATCATAGTCAATCAGTCCTTTCTCTGAGATGGATAGACAGGGATGTACACACCCTTGTATGCTATAACGTTCCCCTGGTGACTTTGTTATTTTAGAGATCGTCCTCGCCAGGACTGCCGCCGCAAACGCTTATTTACTTAAGATTCAAAACATCCGAAGTCAAACGACTTCGGATGTTGCTTGCTTACTTTTTGATTGTGAGCACAACCCTATTCTGCGAGGGATCGTGTATGAGCAGCCCGTCCTCCCTCTGACTGGAAAGCATGCCCGCCTTCTCGATCCGCGCCAGCACTTCATCCAGCGCTTTCTGATCGGGCAGCTCCACGGCAAAGTGGTGCAGTCCGGCTGCATCAGCTGGCGGTGGGGGAGCCCCCTCACCCTGCCAGGTGTTCAGCCCGATGTGATGGTGATAGCCGCCGGCAGAGACAAACGCCATGCGGAACGGTCTGGCAACCCCCATCACGTCGAAACCGATCACGCCATGATAGAACGCTACTGCTTCATCGATATCCCGGACATGCAGGTGGATATGCCCCATGCGCGTCTCAGGCGGGATGGAGACATCGAGGCGGTCATCCTCCTCGAGATGTGTGAGCAGCGCGTTCACATCGAGAGGCTCGCGGCCATCACTAAGAGAGCCATCTGCCCGGCGGGTTTCATACACCCCGTTTGCCAGGGTCCAGGTACCATCCTCGGGAGACTCGCAGTAGAGCTCGATGCCATTGCCCTCGAGGTCATCAAGATAGGTAGTCTTCGTCATAATGTGATCGGTGGGGTGATTTGGATATTTCAAGACGATCAGGCGGGCAATGGCGCGCGCCAGCTCGCGGCGGTTCGGGAACAACACCGCAAAGTGATAGAGCCCGGTGACGCCCCGGTATCGTTTCAAATCCGGTTCTTCCTTCAAGTGCAGCAGGTCCGCATTACCGGCGCCCAGCCCGGCCTCGTTGCCCTCGCGCCAGTGCAGCTGAAATCCAAGCGCCTGCTGGTAAAAGCTGATCTGATTCTCAAGGTCTGTGACCCTGAGGGACACCACCCCGATCTTTGTCTCGGGATGAATGGAAAATTCTGTTTTCGCTTCTGAGTTCGATAGGGTTGACATGTACATCTCCTAACACTTGTGACTTACTTCCCGTGACGAGCATGAAAGTGCTCGTTGGTTTTCAACGGTAATCCGTCCAATTCATGGACTGTAAGAACCGGCGTACCAGCCTTCCCTTGTGCTTATGTGGATAAGGCTTATCAGCTGGCACAGGCACATGGAGGAAGGAACAAAGCGGCTCCCAGCCCTGCCTGGCTTCGAAGACCAGCAAGCGCTCCGGCGGCACAACATGCTTGACCTCTTCGATATGGTTTTTAAAAATCCTGGTCGCGTGTTCTTCATCTTCCAGCCTGTTTTGAAACATGCCGCGCCAGAGCGTACTCTCCATGGCTGTTAAGAACTGGTGCAGCGTCGGGACCATCCGAGTGACTTGCAGCACAAACGCCCGGCGCGCCTGATAAAAGGTCGTCATAATGCTGCGGTGCCAGCTACCGGGATCCCGGATAGTGAGAATGACTTTCGCTTCCGGGTATACAGCCATCAGATCCCTGTAATACGCGGCGACGGGCCAATCCACGGCAGATTGGTAGCCGCTGAATAATGTCTGCCAATCCGGATTTCCGCCCCGCATAATCTGTGTCCATTGTCGCATATGGCCGGGCTTCCTGAGGATCTCGACCATATGATAGCATTTTCCAAATCCAAGTTCCTGCAGTGCCGTCTTCAGTGAAAGAGTCCCAGTTCTTCCGAACCCTGCCCCAATCACTTTTAATGCCATAGATCTCCTTGTGTTATGAGATCGTCATAAGATAGACGATTTCAGAACCGTATTGCTTTCCTCTACAGCTATGCGCGCTCGGCGCGAACCTGCGCCCGGACCGCCGGAACGACCTTCTCGGCGAATCTCTGGAGTTGACCTTCAGCCTCTCCCCAAAAAATAAAAGTATCGAAGCCATAGGTGATCGCCAGATCGGTGAGCTCATCCGTCCACTGGTCCACCGGGCCCTGCAACATCCCGGTGGATTCGCCGTCTGTAATATTTCCATTCACGTTGAGGATGCGTCGGATATTGCCGGGGTCGCGGCCGGCTGCGGCGGCAGCCTCGTCGAGGCGCTGGCTCATCTCAGCCAGCTTGTTCAGATTCCCGCGAAAGGAGGGCACCCAGCCGTCTGCCATCTCGCCTGCCAGCGTGAGCGCCTGCGGGCCCGTCACGCCGAGCCAGATGCCAATTGGATGAGCGGGCACGGGTCCGGAATGGGCGCCGCGCAGCCGGTAATATTTCCCATCGAAACGTAGGTTGCGGTCACCGCTCCAGACTCTTCGGATCACTTCGATCCCCTCACGTAGAGCCGCAAGCGCTGCACCGGGTGTACGGCGGGGCCCACCATAGGCTTCGATGGCATCCCAGAACGCGCCTGCGCCGAGACCCGGCTCGAATCGGCCGCCGCTCAACACGTCAATGCTGGCGGCGGCCTTTGCCATCATCGCTGGAGAACGCAGCGGCAGGTTCGCCACATCGGGAAACAGACCAACCCGTGACGTGGTCGCGGCTATCATGCTGAGCAGCGTCCAGGTGTCTACAAACCGCCGTTGGTAGGGATGATCTTGCACTCCGATATAGTCCAGACCGAGCTTTTCCACATCTTGCCCAATCGAGAGCAGGGGAGACTCGGCGTTCGGAATCAGGAAATACCCAAATTTCAGAGGGGGCGCGTTCGTGGCCATCCAGTCTCTCCCTGCTCTTTCAACTCATTGTCTTCCACGCTAGAAATGGATCAGCTCAAAATCTTGATCGTGCTTGCATAGTTCGTGCCAAGATTCCCCTGGGTCACGATGTGAAGAAACCCCAGCCCTTCGATCTGGCGGGAGCGGCTCAAGGGGCCTGCATCCACGGGTCGCAATCCCGCATCTTCTACGAGGCGCGCGACCTTGTTCTTCGCTTCTTCGTCGTCTCCTGCGATAAACACGTCCAGCGGCTGACCGGCTACTTCGCCATCACGAAGGGTAATGGCATAGGTTGTATTGAACGCCTTGACGACCTTTACCTTGGTTCCGACTGCCCTGGCGACATCTTCCGCCGAAGACGAATCGGGTTCAGTGACCAGGCCATCGTAGGTGGAATTCACCGGGTTGGCAATATCTACTACGGTCTTACCTTTGAGCTTTTCGCCAAGTTGTCTGGCGACTTCGATATTGGTTCCATACCACAGTGCCAGCACCACCACATCGCCAGGCTCGACCTGATCCAACGTGATGGCGGACACCTGAGCGCCACCGTTCGCGAATTCGCGGATCGCATCTGCAGCCTCCCGGGCACTTTCCAGGGTCTTACCCACAAACGTGACTGAATGGCCGCCCGCTACAGCCCGGGTGCCAATTGCACGTCCCATATTACCGGGACCGATAATCGTTATGTTCACCTTACTCTCCTTCTGAATCTAATTATTCGTACTAAGCTTAACGACTCGGGCAGGTTCGCATTATGAAGTGAGATGCATTCCTGCTTACCCTCAATAACATGGATTTCTTATGAGAAAAGCGTCCAGCGCCCGATCATTACGAACAATGCAAGCCCCAGCAATACAATATTCACCGGAAGAACGTTATATTCCTTCTTGGGCAAGTGCTCGGTGAAGATTGCCAGCAACTGGATCAACGCAAGTCCAATGGCTGCAAGAACGGTCAGCCAGGGCAGAATGCCGGTGATCAGCGGAAGGATCAATCCCAGCGCGCCGAGCAGCTCTGACGTCCCGACAAAGCGGACGAATGCATCCGAACGATGCGTTGCCCAGGGGAGCTTTTCCTTTGCTTTTGTAGTCCGGAAGGTCTTCATCATGCCTGCTGTGCCGGACATAACAGCCAACAGTATCTGGACAACCCACAATCCGGTGTTCATCTTGACACTCCTTTTCATTAGTGATAACATACAGATGTTATGAAAACAACATCTGTTGTCTAATGTACCCGCCTTATTTGTTCAAGTCAACCACCAAAAAGCAGTTTTTGTTGACTAAGCAACACTGGAGCGAAAATGTTGTCGAATCCAAAAGCAATGGAAGAAAAACTCGACCCGCGTGTCAAACGCACCCGGAACCTGATTCTGCAAGCCTTCGATCAGCTCCTCGCCGAAAAAGGGTTCGAATCCATCTCGGTACAGGATGTGACCGGCCGGGCAGAGATTAACCGCGCCACGTTCTATGCACACTTCCCCGATAAATATGCGCTGCTCGATCACGCCATTGGCCAGATGTTCCGCCAGGAGATCGAAAAGCGAACACTGAGTGCCTGTCATTACACCCCCGAGAACTTGCGCAATCTGATCCTCGCAGTCTGTGACTTCCTGGCGCGCCTGCACAGCGACTGTGCCCAACCGCACCAACAGTTCGAATCGCTGGTCGAGGGGACCATCAAGCAAATCCTCTTCGATCTGTTGTCTTACTGGCTGAAGCAGACCAATCCGAAGATCGCCACCGAGATCCCTGCCACCGTTGCCACCTGGGCGATCTACGGGCTTGCCTCTTTCTACAGTCATGCGAAAAAACGCCCTCCGCTGGATCAGTTTGTCAACGACGCCCTGCCGCTTGTGGCAGTAAACCTCGAACAGTTTGCATAATCCACATTGAGGCTTTGCAATCGCAGCGATGACGCTGCGGATATTTTGTTTCAACAGGCAAATTTGACAGAGGGGTGTTCTAGGTTATAATTCAGTCACTGAATTTTGGAATCGATGGACTCCCCTAACGAAGAACTTCGCGAGCTTACCCTCCTCGAAAACATAGAAAGCGACCCGGATGTCAACCAATCGACGCTTGCCACCCAGCTGGGTGTGGCTGTCGGGACCGTCAACTGGCATCTCAAGCGCTTAATTGCCAAGGGCTATGTCAAAGTCAAACGCGCCGAGCGGAAGAAATTGCGCTACATTATTACACCTGAAGGGATTGCTCTGCGCGCCCGCCTGGCTGTGGATTATGTGGAGCGCTCATTTTCCCTGTATCGCAAGACCCGCCAGCGGGTCAGCGAGTATCTATCTCAGGTGAAGAATGCCGGCTATGACCGGCTCCGGATCGCCGGTAAGGGTGACGTCGCCGATATCTGCCGCCTGACCTGTCTTGAGCACGGCATCGAAGTGGTCAATGACAAGGATGTGCCCGTCCTGCAAGTGGATGGCTTCAAAGTGTTTCTGCGGATGGAGGAAAAGGGATGAGCGATCGTCATGTCCTGATCACAGGCGGCGCCGGATATATCGGTTCCCTCCTGGCCTCGGAGCTGCTCCGGGCAGGCTATCGGGTGACCATCCTGGACTCTCTTCTGTTCGGTGGTGAGTCGCTGGTCCCTTTCTTGCATCACCCCAACCTCCATTTTGTCAAAACAGATGTCACCGAGGCGCGCGCCGTTAAGGATTCGCTGCGGGATGGCTGGCAAAAACCAGATGCGGTCATTCATCTCGCAGCGATTGTGGGATTTCCCGCCTGCCAGGCGGTCGGCAGACAGGTGGCGTGGCGGTATAACGTCGAGGCAACAAAATCGGTCTTCGGGCAGGCCGTTGAACTGGGCGTAGAGCGCTTCGTCTTTGCCTCGACCTATAGCAACTATGGCTTTTCTCTGGACGGGGAGCCGGTCACCGAAGAATCGCCCCTGAATCCCCAGTCGTTATATGCGGAGACCAAGATCGCTGCGGAGGAATACCTCCTTACGCAAAAAGATGCCACCTGTGCCCCCCTGATCTTTCGTTTTGCGACTCTATACGGAATTTCCCCGCGTACCCGCTTTGACCTGATTGTCAACCAGTTTGTCCTGGAAGCATTTACCAGACGAACGTTGATCATTTATCAGCGCGGCTATTCGCGCTCGTTTGTCCATATCCGCGATGTGGCACGCGGCGTGATGATGGGGCTGGAAACAGAACGTTCGAAGATATGCGGGGAGATTTTTAACCTGGGAACAGATCACGGAAATTACTCGAAAGACGATATCGTACGCCTCGTACTCAAGCGCATGCCGGAGACCGTGGTTGAATACAAGGATCTGACATTTGGCGGCGATATGCGCGATATCACCGTTTCGTTTGCCAAGATAAAAAACGTGCTCGGCTTCGACACAACCCTTGATGTGGACGATGGCATTCGGGAACTGTGGCAGGCGCTGAAGCTGGGAATCATTCGCAACCCCAATGATGAACGATACCGGAATGCTCAATTCATCGTGCAGTAACATTCTGTCATTGCGAGCGGCGGCGCCGCTAGGCGTTCCGCGCGAAGCAATCTCCTCTTCGCAATGACAAGGAGAATTCATGGCTAATAATTTCTGGCAGGATAGACGAGTAATCGTTACGGGCGGCGCTGGTTTCTTAGGTTCATTCGTGGTCGAGAAGCTAAAACAACAGGGCGCAACCGATATTTTTGTCCCGCGCATCAAGAATTACAACCTGGTGGATCCGAATGATGTCCGCCGTTTATATGCAGATACGTTGAGGGACATTGACCCGAAGAATGTAATTGTCATCCACCTGGCTGCCAACGTTGGGGGGATCGGCGCCAACCGCGAGCATCCTGCCGAGTTCTTCTATGACAACCTGATGATGGGCACTGAGATGATGCACCAGGCTTACAAAAACGGTGTCGGCAAATTTGTTGCCATTGGGACGGTGTGTGCCTACCCCAAGTACACGCCGGTCCCGTTCAAGGAAGACGATCTCTGGAATGGCTACCCCGAAGAGACCAACGCTCCGTATGGTCTCGCCAAAAAGATGATGCTGGTGCAGGCACAGGCGTACCGCCAGCAATACGGGTTCAATACCATCTTTCTTCTGCCAGTGAACCTGTATGGCCCGCGGGACAATTTCAATTTGCAGTCCTCTCACGTCATCCCCGCTCTGATCCGTAAAGCGATGGAAGCCTGCGAGCGCGGCGATCAGGAGCTTCCGATCTGGGGCGACGGCTCGCCGACGCGCGAATTCCTGTACGTGGAAGATGCTGCCGATGGTATCGTGACCGCAGCCGAGAAATACAACGGCGACCAACCTGTCAATCTCGGCTCGGGGTACGAGATCTCGATCAAGGACCTGGCAGAGTTGATTGCCCGCCTGACCGGCTTTCAAGGCAAACTCGTCTGGCAGACTGACAAGCCCAACGGGCAGCCGCGCCGCGGCCTCGATGTGACGCGCGCCCGGGAGTACTTCGGCTGGAGCGCGCAGATCCCGTTCGAAGAAGGTATCCGCCGGACGATCGACTGGTTCCGAGAAAATAAAGACAAAATTAAATAATCTAGCCTGTTCCATCCGCGGCGCATAGCGCCGGCGGCACGGACGCGTTCTAGAACTCGATAATAATGACGGAACTCGCCAAACACGAACCCACGACAATATACATCAAGCCCTCCAAGGGACTGGCTGCACTCAATCTGCGCGACCTCTGGGTTTATCGCGAGCTGGTCTTTTTCATGGTCTGGCGCGATGTAAAGGTCAAGTATAAACAGACACTGCTGGGCATGGCGTGGGCGGTGGTGCAGCCTGTCATGACTATGCTAGTGTTCACGTTTGTGTTCGACCGGGTGGCAAACCTCCCGACAGATGGGATCCCCTACGAAGTTTTTTCCTTTACTGCCCTGCTTCCGTGGGGATTGTTTGTCACCGCGCTGAATCAGGGGAGTCGCTCGCTGGTTGCGCATAATAATATGGTGACCAAGATCTATTTCCCACGCCTGATCCTGCCTGTGTCCTCTGTGTTGGCGGGACTGGTGGATTTTGCGATTGCGTTTGTCATTTTGATTGGTTTGATGTTCTATTTTGGAGTGACACCGGCATGGCAGCTTTTGTGGACACTCCCATTATTTCTCTTACTTGCAATTATCACGGCGCTTGGTGTGGCGTTATGGCTGTCTGCTATTAATGTAAAGTATCGTGACGTGAATCATGCCCTGCCCTTTCTGACGCAGTTCTGGCTGTTCGCTACGCCCGTCGCTTATTCCTTTTCAAACCTCTCGGAAAATTTACGACTCATCCTTTCTCTCAACCCGATGACGGGTGTGGTGAACGGATTCCGCTGGGCGCTGCTGGGTGCTGGCGGTGGTCCTGATATTACACTTTGGATCTCCGTAGCCATTTCTCTCCTGATATTTATATCCGGCCTGTTCTACTTTCGCAGCATGGAGAAGACCTTTGCAGATACGATATGAGGCGTCATCGCGAGCGTCGGTCGAGTATTTTTTCGGGCGTATCGAGACCAGCGGAGCAATCTCCCATGATTTAGGAAGCCCGATCGAAATCAGGAGATTGCTCACTTGCTCAGGTACGGCTGAATCCGCGCGATGTCAGTGTCGTTGCCGTAGTCTCGATACGGTTGAGAAGGACGCTCAACCTACTCGACCAGCCGCTCCTGGCGGCGACAGATAAAAACTATGACAATAGCAATTAGTGTAAACAACCTAAGCAAACGTTACCAGATCGGCGCGGCGGAGACGAAGTTCCGCTATAACATGCTGCGCGATGTGCTGGTGGATACGGTTTACGCGCCGGTGCGGCTGGCAAAAGCGCTGGTGGGGAAATCCGATCGAAGAGCAAGCAGGAACTTCGTCTGGGCGTTGAAGGACATCTCGTTCGATCTTGAGGAAGGCAAAGTGCTGGGGATTGTCGGAAGGAACGGCGCTGGGAAAAGCACGCTGTTGAAAATCCTTTCGCGC
>DATHTH010000129.1:0-4407 GCA_035463495.1 Anaerolineales bacterium
GCAGGATCGAAGGCGCCTTCCACGTAAACAGCAAGCGCGCCGGCAGGCACGGCTGTCTCATCCATGGGCCATTGCCTGGCTCTCTCGGTCACCAGCGCTGCCATCTCGGTCGTTCTGGTTCTGCCGTCGGGGTCCATGAGCGGATCATCCAGTACTGCACCGCAGTGACGGCAAACCGCGATTCCGGGCTCATTCTTGTTCTTACAGACAGGGCAGAAGTTTTCAAGATTATTCATGATAATTGCTCCCAGGCGATGAAACCATCGCAACCACGATCCTGTCAAAATCTTACACCGGATGACCGTAAATTTCAACAATAAAGATAATCACTTCAGACTATACCTGCTTTAGACCGAAGTACACCGCCCCGGAGACAACACCACTCCCCCATGGGCAGCCCGTCCCGTGGGACTGACGGATTTTTAGGAGATTGTTTGAAGAATTATAATTATGCCATGCCTTTTCAACGACTTCTGGCCTGGTGTGTCCTCCTGACGTTTGGGCTGGGAGTCTTCTCGCCTTCTCGGGTTGTCCGGGCGGAGGATGCCCGGCTGGCTCCCCAACAGCAGGTTAGCGCTTTTGAGCTGATCCTGGCGATGAATACCCTGCGAGTATCCTATGGGCTCCCGGCTCTGATCGAGGACCCGATCGTCAACGCGGTCGCCCAGTCCACGGCAGCGACGATGGCAGCCAACAATATGTCCTGGCACATCGGCGATGTGCGCGGCCGCCTGGCTGGTGCGGGATATGGCGGCGGCGCTACTGTCTGGGCGACGGAAAACTTTGCGGTGAGCGGCGGAGGCATGGGCATCGACGAGATCATGGCTGCCTGGGCGGACCCTGACCACATGCGCCCAGCTGTCACTCCGGCGTATTGCCATGTCGGCGCGGGCGTTGCGCAGGCGGCGAACGGGCGCATCTATTACGTGCTGCAAGCAGCGTATGTTGCCGGACAGGCATGCGGGAGCGCCTCCTCGCCCTCTACAGGCGGGAATTCTCAGCCAGGTGGCGCACCGAACCCCGCTCCAGGAGTCTCGCAATTGATCATCCCGGTCAAAATCGCCACCCCCGATGCCGAAGGCAAGATCTTTCACGAGGTCCAGGCGGGGCAATCCTTCTGGTCGATCGCGATCTCCTACCAGATCACCATCCGCGACCTGGAGGTCTGGAACAACACCTCCCGGGATATCCCGCTACGGCCCGGCGACCGCTTATTTATCCCGGGCAAAGATACAGCCGGCTACGCCACGCCTACTCCAAGGGGCATGGTTGTGATCCAGACGCCGGACATCGATGGAAAGGTCATCCATGAAGTGCAAGCCTATCAGGCATTGATTACCATCTCGGACGCCTACCGGGTCCCTATGGACCGGATCCTGGCGCTCAATGGATGGCAGCAGGATTGGCCGCTGCAGATCGGGCAGAAGCTTCTAATCGACCCGGGTCACGTTACCCCGAGCCCGACTCTGAGCAACATCCAGAAGCTCACCCCGGAGGCTGACGGCAGCTACTATCATACAGTTGGGAGCGGCGAGACGCTCTCGTGGATCGCCGGCTGGTATGGCGTTCCGCTGGCGGACCTCATGTCCTGGAACGGTTTGAACAATGCATCCATCATCCGCCCACAGCAAAAATTGGTTTTGCGCGTCACCCCGCCCGCCACCGCGACTCCTCCGCAGACAGATACCCCGAGCCCAACTCTGGTTCTGGTCTCTCCCTCACCGTCCATGACCCAGCCACCACCCACCGGGACGCCGGCTGCGACGAGGACTCAAGACGCCTCTATGGGTGGATTTGGCATGAGCCTGATTGTCGGGCTAGCCATTGTGGGGATTGGCGGTTTGCTCTGGTGGAGGTTTTCCCGAAAAAGCCAAAGCAGCCTGTGATATTCGTCGTGATATTTGTCGGTTCCAAAACAGGCGGCAGTATGTCACAATAGCCAATATGCAGCAGGGTTAGGTGAAGGACGCCGGAAGGGCGATGAAAAGCTGCACCCGGAGTTGCATCCTGTAGTCAACCCATACTCATCCTATAGTGATCCCATAGCCATCCTATAATCATCCCATAATCATCCTATAATCATCCTATAGCGTTTCTCATAATTTGATCCGTCCGGCAAGAGCCTGGGAAGTCTCTCGTCATGAACGCTCACGCTCCCCCAAACCTGCGGAAGGAAAAAGCGCTGATATCGATCCGGCTCCTTCCTTCCATGGCGAGCTGCGCCAGCACTTCTCCAATCGCCGCCGAGTGCTTGAACCCGTGCCCCGAGCAGGGCGAGGCGATGATGATATTGGAAAACTCGGGATGCCGGTCGATCACAAACCGGTGATCCGGGGTAACCGTGTACAGACAGGTCACCGCCTTGACACAGCGTTCCGTCACCTCGGCAAAACGGGGTTGGATGTAGTGCCCGTACATCGCTTCGGTCTCCTGTTTGGTGATCTCCCTCGGAACCGCATCCGGATGGATGGGCGTGGCATACTGCTCGAAGGCTACCTTGATGCCTCTCCCCGCCCCGTCGATTGCCGGAAAGCCATACATTAAATCTTCTACCGCCGTACCAAACTCCCAGATCCAGACCGGAAAAGTCGGCGCTTCGAACTTTGATACGGGTCCCGCTACATCAAACCAGTACAACACCTGGCGATAGACCGTGAAGTACTTACGATATTCTTCCCCCAGGAATTGCGTGATCCACGGACCCGCAGCAAGAATGACGTTCTCCGCTTCATATTCTGCTCTGTTTGTCTTGACCATCACCGTCCCGGTCGGGGTCAGGCCAAACGACAGAACTTGCTCTTACAGGGCAAGCTCCGCGCCATAGCGCCGCGCCAGCGCAAGCTGCGCCTCAACGGCAAGCTCGGGCCGCAAATAGCCCGCCTTCTCTTCAAAGTAACCTCTTTCATTTCCCTGTATCTTAAATTGGGGGAATTGCCGTTTGATCTCGCCCGCTGTCAGCAGCCGGTGATCAATCCCAAATTTCTCGGCGCAGGCAACCGTCTGGTTGAAAAAGGGACTGCCGTGTCGCATCACCCCCTCCACACCGGACATGATCAGTCCGCCGGTGATCGTCAGGATCTGCTGCCCCACTTCGCGCTCGATCTCTTCCCAGAGCTCATATGACCGTAAGACCAGCGGGACATACTCCTGGCCCTCTCCGATCGCCTGGCGGGTAATGCGGGTATCGCCATGCGACGAGCCATGAACGTGCGGCGGAGAAAACCGGTCTATTCCCAGGACTTTGTTCCCGCGTTTTGCAAGCTGGTAGGTCGCCGCGCTCCCCATTGCGCCCAACCCGATCACGATGGTCTGGTAGTGGATAGGCATGCCGCATTGTACCCCCAACTCCCTTCCGGAATACTGTATGCGGCTTCGAGGACTTTTCTTCTTCCCGCCGGGGGCTATAATGCAGGGTGCCAAACACTTTCAGGAGAAGCAATGGATCTTCGCGACGTTTCCTTATTGTATGACTATAACTATTGGGCAACACGCCGCATCCTGGCTGCCGGCGCGAGCGTAAGCCCGGAGCCGTTTATCAATCCTGCCGCACACAGCTTTGGCAGCCTGCGCGGCACCCTGGTCCACACGCTGGATGCCGAGTATTCGTGGCGGATGCTGCTCCAGCACAACACCATCGACACCTTCCGAGCCATGCAGGATGAAGATTTTCCGACACTTGGCTCACTTGAGCAGCGCTGGAACCAGGAAGAAGGATCGATGCGCGAATACCTTGCCAGCCTGAGCCAGGAGGACGTAAACGGAATTATCCGTTACACCACGCCTGAGGGCGAGAAGCGGGAACGCGTGCTCTGGCACTGTTTGCTGCATGTGGTCAACCACGGCACGCATCACCGCAGCGAAGCCGCTGCCATCCTGACGGGCAACGGTCAATCGCCCGGCGACCTCGATTTCACGGTCTTTCTGAATGAACGGGGATAAATCTTCCATTTCTCGCTTGACAAATACCGCTGGTTCCATTAAATTCGAATGCAGATGGTTTTATCCATCTAATCTTTTGCAAAGGAGGTGCGCTCACATGTCAGTCCTGCTTCAACAGAATACTTTCTGTTATGTGAGTGCATCCCTGGAATGCAGCGTTTTTTGATTTCCAATTGACCTGAACTAACTGCCACGGGTGCGCTACGCGTAACATCCCGTGGCTTTTTTGTTCCCTCGCCTGGTTCGAGGGAGCCCATCCCCTGGTCGCGGCTGTCTCCGCGGCTTTTTTATTTAATGGATTGGAGATCAAAGATCTATGTCCTCCCACACGAAAAAGTTCTTCTCGTATTACCGACCCTATCTGGGCTTGTTCCTCTCCGTACTGACTTGCGCTCTCCTTGTCGCCGGGATCACGCTCCTGTTCCCGCTGCTCACCCGCTACATCACCAAAACCGTCCTGGAAGGCCG
>DATHTH010000130.1:0-9357 GCA_035463495.1 Anaerolineales bacterium
GATGCCAACCTGGGCTTTAACAAGACCAACGCCGTGGTGGAAACGGCGCTGACCTATGATGTGGACCTGACGGACACGGCTCGTCCGGTCGCCAGCCTGACGGTAACGCACCTGAATCATGCTTCCCCCGCTGTGCCCTGCGTTCACTGGGGCGCCGAGCGGGCCGAGGACCAGAGGGAATATCCCATCGATGCCTGCTACTGGAGCTACACGCGGGTCTATGTCCCCTCGGGCGCGGAGCTGCTTGACGCCACCCCGCAGGACGTCCCGGCTCACTGGATGATCCTGGGGGAGGCCGTCCAGGGACCGGTAGACCTGCTGGAGGAGGATCTGGAAGGCCTGGACGCATTCGGCACTCTCCTGGTCGTGCGCGGCGGGCAGTCACGCCTGACGAGCTTCCAGTACCGTCTGCCTGAGCACGTGCTGCGCCAGGAAGGGGACCGCTTCACCTATCGCCTGACGGTCGAGAAGCAGCCGGGAACCATCGCCGTGCCGATCACGATCCGGATCCATCTGCCGAACGACGCCAGCCTGGCGGAGTCCATCGCCGGCGCGATTCAGCAGGGAAATCATCTCTACCTGGAGGCGGATCTGGCTACGGACCTGGAATTGCAGGTCAGTTTTGGGCTTAGGTGAATTCGGACGAAATCCGAAGTCAGCCTTCATCCAGTTTGTGCTAAGATGACTCTGGGTCATCCGGTGGGCAGGATGGCAGGGGATGAGCTAGTCAACCTGGAAAGGAGAGCCATTGTGGAGCTGAGTCTGCTATTTGTCATTATCCTGATCAGTTTATCGAGCGTGATTTTCCCGGCACGTAACCCGGCCTCGGATGGTTCCGAGGCTGTAGGACTCAAGAAATTAAGTCAGACCCAAGGAGGATACCATGTTCAGTAGATATTTTCGTGCTGTCATAGCGATTGCGGTGTTGCTGGGCATCATCCTGTCGGCACAGGGGCAAATGGCCTGGGCGGCTGCGCCGCTTTTCGGCGACCAGGCTTCTGATCTGCAGGCCGGGCTCTCTATCTCCCCTGCCGCCGACAATGAGGATTGCGAGAAGGACAACAGAAATCAGAACAAATGTAAAGACAAAGATAAGGATAAATGCAAGAAGAAGGATAATGACTGCGGCACGGTCCAGCCGCCGCCCGGGTCGGCGGAGATCTGCGAACGGGGCAACTATTCTGTCGGAGGCGTTGCCACCCTGGACGTCAACAATGTGAGGGATCGCGGCCAGCCTGACGATTGTTTCAACGCCCATACGGAGGACTCCGATACTGTGAGCGGGCTTCCCCAGAGAGCGGGTCCGCCGCTCTCCGATCAGCTCGTCCTGACATCCGTCGGACAGGGCACGAATATGAAAGTCTGCTTTGCAGCGCCTCCCGGGAAAAAGGTACGGATCTACTACTTCGACGGAAACTCCTGGAAGGCACTGGGCACCAGCACGAAGAATGGCATCGCCTGTGCGCCTGACCAAGGCTCGGGCTCGTACGTGCTTGCGGCACACTAGGTCGCCGGAAAACAAACAGTTGAAAGCTGGGGCAGAGGAACTCCTCTGCCCCAGCTTTCGTGTATACATATGTCCCGTTTGAGGTTATCGGCTGGCTTTCTGGCAAGGCTCGTGCTTTTCTTTTCGCTCCTCGCGGTCTATCTGCGCACGCTCGCGCCGGGGCTGACCTGGGCAAATGGCGGCAGCGACGGCGGCGATTTGATCGCCGCCGCAGCCACGGGAGGGGTGGCGCACCCGACCGGATACCCGCTCTACCTGTTGCTGGCGGAGCTCTTCCAGCTCCTGCCTGTGGGCCCCCTCGCCTTCCGCACGAATCTGATGTCAGCCCTGTTTGCTGCCTTGGCGGCGGTGCTCGTGTATGAGCTGGTCTTGCACTCTCAACCGACTCGGGCTCTGTCGCCCGCCTGGCCGGCAGCCCTGGCTGCGGGGTACATCTTCGGGCTGGCTCCCCTGGTCTGGTCGCAGGCGGTGATCACCGAGGTCTACACCCTGCAGGCGTTCCTCCTTGCGCTTATCCTGACCCTGTATACCAGGGCGCCCGCAGCCTCGAGTCCCCACTCGAAGCGCCTGGACCTCTTGCGGGGGCTGGCACTCGGCGCCGTGATGGGCAATCACGTGACGACGATTCTGCTCGTGCCGGCCGCACTGGTGCTGGGTTCCATTTCACGTCCGGCGCAGCCGCAAGGCAGGGATGGCTTTCCTGCCTCCGCGTTTGCAAGCCCTAGGTTTGACTGGCATGCATTCTTGCGACAGGGCGCGATGTTCGGCGTTGGGCTGTCCATCTACGTGATCCTGCCTCTCCGTGCTTTGGCACAGTCTCCGATCAACTGGGGAAACCCGGTCACTCCTGCTCGTCTCTGGTGGCTGGTTTCGGGACAGTTATATCAAAGCTATTATCTGCAATTCATTCCCTCTCAACTACAGGAACACATCCAGGCTGCGGCAGCGTTGTTGCTCGCTCAGCTTGGAATCGCCGGGCTAGCCCTGTCTGTCATAGGGCTGCTTGTCTTTGGGCGTGTTTCGCCTCTCTATGTGCTGACAGCCTGGATCGCCGTGGCTCACGTGGTCTTCGCGGCACTCTATGGCTCAGCAGACTGGTACCTATATCTCATCCCTGTGGTGTTGTCTTTTGCGATCTGGGCAGGGCTGGGGATTGCCAGCCTGACCGATCGTTTCTCTCAGCATGTCTCCAGGAACGGTGCGTCTCGCAATCGGTCTTACCTCAGGATCGCGCTAGGAGTTCTGGTGACCCTCCACTTTCTCTTGCGTGCCGTAGATGACGTCGGCCAGATCGACGCCTCTGCAGACCTTCGAGCGGAAGCCTTTGGCGGGGAGGTTCTGTCTGGCGTACCGGAAGACGCCATCGTATTTGCCGAAGGCGACCCGGCCGTTTTTACCCTCTGGTATTTCCATTTTGCGCTTGGCGAACGGCCCGATGTCGCTGTGTTAGCCGAAGACCTGCTGCACTTCGACTGGTATCAAGAAACTCTTCGCTCCACCTATCCGTCGCTGGTTATTCCGGGCCCTTTCCCCTGGCCCGAAACAATTGCCGCAACCAATCCCTCGCGAGCAGTCTGCGAGGTCCGCTATGCTAATCAGACAGAGCTGTTCTGCACAGACCCATAGATGCCTCTGGAACGACATTCCGCAAACGTATCCCTGAATCTAGAAACCATAGTCCCCAACGCTATGGTTTTTCCTTTGCCTGGCGCTTCTTACCCTGCGGTTGACAAGGGTCGGTTTCGGCTTAACGAACCGGACTTCTTCCTCGGTACGAGCACTCATCCATGGACGGCTCTCATAAATCTATGACATTAGCAACGCTTTAAGCACTCCACCGAAGTAACATAGCGTTTGGGCCAGGGACTTCTAGCCAAGGTTCAAAGAAGGCAAAATCCATCCTGCCAGGACTGCTTTTCTTTGAGGACTGGAGATAGCCAATCGCAATCGGCTCTCCCGTTCCCGGATCCACCGCCACCAGCACGGGCTGCGTGTTGCCCCAGTCGGTGTACCAATATTTCCAATGAGCGAGGTACCAACATTCACGGAAGCCTTCTGGCATATTGATCCAGAGTCGGTTGAGTTTGTAGTTGTCACAGCGGACGTCTGTGACAACTTGCTTTCGGATCAACAAAGCGCAGTATAGCAAGCGCAACATCATTGAACGGCTCATCAACCGTCTCAAGCAGTTCCGACGCATTGCTACTCGCTATGAAAAGCGGGCTGCTAACTTCTCCGCTATGATTACCATCGCTTCTGTTTTCCTCTTTTCAGATTTTGCATGAAGGCTCCAGCACCACCGCTTCGGCGTGCGAAGACGTCCATTCCCAGGGGAATCTCACAGAGGTTTCAGCTTCATTGATGATGGGATAGGAATATCCAACAAATTCAAGATCGTTGGAGCGAGGTGTAAATGAGACACGATTTCATCCGTATCGCCCTTACCTTTTCCATCTGGCGGAATGATAAACAACGGCACCTCTCGCTGCTCAAGTGTAGTCCCACCATGATGCCCATCATTATTGATCCCATGATCACCTGTCACCAAGAGCGTGTAACCAAGCTGCCTCCATTCCACACTGAGAGGACCCAGCAGCACATCCTGCTTAATCGCCTGCCTGCGATATTGCTTTGAATCTGAGCCATAGGTTTCGCCTGTGTAATCCATCATGACAGGGTGTAGCAGCAAGTAGTCGGGAGCAAACTTCCTTATCAGGAACGCCGCAGAGGCAAACGATTCCTCGTCGGGATAATCGTCTGTTCTGTGAAATCGGCCGTGCTGGACTAATAACGCTTCATCATCCACTTCCTTGTCGTCGATCCAGTCGAATGGCGCGCGGTTATAGAGCTCAGAGACCCAGTAATATGCCACGGCAGCGGTGACCTTGCCTGCGTCTTTTACACACTGGAAGATGTTTGGCACAGTGGAGCGTCTCACGACCGTATTGGCGACGATACCGTGCTCACTGGATGCCATTCCCGTGTGAATGGTTTCATACATGGGACGTGACATACTCGGTAGCTCACCGATGATCTTGTACAGGGTGGCTTGTTTGGTCTCTACAAGGTGTCCCAGAAAGCCCATATGGGACCGGGCCACATCATAGCGCAGGGCATCAGACATAATTAGAATTACTTTGCTCATAGGGAATATATCCTTTCAATCTGGATTTAAAGAAAGTCTGGTTTCTTTCATTGCTCATCCACCTCAATCTTCAACGCCCCGTCTGAAAAATCCACGCGTCTTATCCAATCGCCTGGAAGATCTATAGATGTATTCGCAAGCAGGCGTCTGAATTTTTGACTATGCAAGAGTCTGCCCCCCTGCATGACCTTCAATATAGTATGATCGCGGAATTCGTAGGAGCGGATGCGGAGTCGATTTGGTAATGCATCCGGGCTAAGCACGTTTGGGTATACCCAACTCAGCGGAGGCCCTGCGTGGACATCAAGTCTACACTCATTCCATCCGACATCATCCAAAAACCGTGCGATCGAGCGTGCCGCGCTGCGACCCTCCAACGCTGCCCAGTCTGCCGTCTCGACGCCGCGGAGTAAGTTCCCAGCAGCGAAGATGCCCGGCTGCGATGTACGAAACCGCGCATCGATCTGTGGACCGAATTCAGGCTTGCCCGTTTTTACACTGGCTTTTCTGGCTAGCTCATTTTCGGGGATCCAATCGCCGGTGAAAACAATTGTGTCACATTCGATTAAACGGGTCCTGCCTGAGTCCAGGTCAGTAAGTTCGATTCCTTCTACGCGTTGATGACCAAGGATATCCGATACACGGGTATTCGTAAGGATCGGTGCGCGCGCCAGGATATCAGCAAACAGCATTTTTGCCGGCAAAAAGATCGGAAGATAGAGTTGATGATGAGGCAGCTCGGTGATCATGTTCAGGACGCGCACGCCGGCATGCATGAGCGTCAGTACGACGGAAAGGCTGACCCTCTCTGCGCCGATGATCACCGCGCGCTTCCCCACGGGCAATTCGTGTTCGTAGACAAAGCGCTGCAGGGACCCCGTCGTGTAGACTCCCTGCGGGCGAAGACCGGGGACTAACCGCGCGGAACGAGGCCGCTCGCGCACGCCCGTAGCCAGCAAAACAGCTTTTGCTTCTATACTCCCCAATCCGTCTGGGGAGGTGAAGGCTAGTGTGCTCCTGCCGCCGGGTATGGCGGCGTTGTTCCAACCTGTGATCGTTGTTGATGTATGAATCTTTATCCCAGCCCGATCGGCCAGTTCCCGATATTTACGTGCATACATTGGACCAGTCATCACCCGGTGTAGATCCGTGATTCCAAAGCCAATATGCCCACACATGCGCGGGATGCCACCGGCTTCAGGTTCGCGCTCGGCGATTAGTATCTCTTTCACTCCAAGTTTTTTCAGTTCCAGTGCTGCCGCGATACCCGCGGGTCCCGCGCCGACAATTAATACATCTGTGCTTTGGGCTCCGACAGCTTTTTGTCGATGCTTTGATAGCACACCCTGCGAGTGCAATGAGTTCCCTGCCTCCAAGGTCTTCACCAGCGCCGCATGACAATTGAATCCCTGGCAGCGTCCCTGCAGGGCGCGGGTCCTTCTGCGTAAAGCGTCGAGCGTCTGGGCAGGGATGGCAGCATGGATGGCATCCTGTACTTCACCCAGAGTCACCCGTTCGCAGTGACAGACGATTTGTCCATAACGGGGATCTTTTTCAATCAGCCCGGCATTCTGATACGGCCGCAGGGAGGCTTCCCCAATATTTGGCATTCGGATGGTCTCGAACTTAGCTTTTGCCTTGAGCTCAACACCGCCTTCCTTCAATAGATCGGCCACATATTCAGCGATCCCCAGAGACCCCGAGATCCCGGTGGAGCGAATCCCACCCACACAAATATACTGCTCACCGGCATGCAACGCAATTTGATAATCGCTGTGCTCGGTCGCGGCGCGCAACCCTGCGTACGTGGCGGTCACTTCCTCACTGAGGAGGTCAGGCAGTATGTTTGCACCCTTCTCAAGCAGGGACTGTAGTCCATTAGCGCTTGTGCCGGTCGCAGTTCTATCGGGCAAATCCTCAGCCGTCGGTCCGAGCAGAATATTCCCGTACACGGTGGGACTAATGAGCACACCCTTTGTAACCGCTGTCGGCACCGGCAACAGGACATGTTTGACAAGCGGGCGCGCTAGCTTGTCGTAGACGATTAACTCCCCACGACGGGGCGTGACTTTGAAATATTCGTAGCCAAAATGCTGATTGATCTCATCCGAGTACAACCCGGCTGCATTAATGATCCATTTTGCCTGAATCTCTTCGCTCCCGCTCGCAAGGACAGTTAGACCAGCGGCTTGCTCTATCCATCGCACCGCAAAATTCAATTTAAGAGTCGCTCCGTTCACCACAGCCTGGGTCGCGCACGCAAGAGGAATTGTAAAAGTACAGAGAATCCCCTCCCCCGGGACAAACATGCCGCCCAATGCACCGGCACCCAAATGGGGCTCGCGCCGGTAAAGTTCTCCCTTATCCACTAGATAAACATCGGTGTCCCCATTCTGATGTGCTTTCTCTAACAGAGAGGGCAATGTCACCAGTTGTTCTTGCGTCCACGCAATTAACAGGCCGCCCAGGCGTTCAAAGGGACTTCCCACCTCGAGCATGAATGTTTCCAGCAGGGGATAACTCCGCTTCAAGAGCACCGATTCAAGCGATCCAGGTGTGGCATCATAGCCGGTATGCCAGATCGCCGTACTGGCTTTGGATGTACCCATCCCCACATCAGAGTTGGCTTCTAGGAGGACGATATTGAGCTCATAGCGTGAGAGCTCCCGGGCAATGGCAGCACCCACAGCACCCGCGCCAATGATCGCGACATCGTAAATTTGTGTCATATATTTTCTTGATGCTCCTGCGTTTGGATCAGACGATGTAGGGTGAGACATGCTTGACACACCCGGAGAACGTCCGACCTGTTCGCCGAATTAACTTTTGCATTTTCATCCCGACGCTCATGAGTGGTATGTCTTCACCGCTTCCAGCGCTTTATTCCACTGCCAGAGCCTTTTTCGTCTCTCTTCTTCCATCATCTCTGGCGTATATATGCTTTCCGCTTCCCAGTTTCGGGCTAGGTCGTCCAGGGATGTGCCCAGTGCCGATACACCGGCAAGGTTGGCAATTCCGATGGCTGTCGCTTCTTGCGCAGCAGAGACACGGATCTCCAGATTTAACAGATCGGCAATCCTGTGCATGAGATAGGCATTGGCTGAGGGTCCACCGTCCACTTTCAGGTAGGGAGGTGCCTGACCGGCGTCCTTTGTCATGGCAGAGACGACCTCATAAACCCGGCACGCAATTCCATCCAGTGTGGCGCGGACAATGTCATCAGACGTCGTACCGCGGTTCAATCCGAACATCGCGCCGCGGATATCCGTACGCCAGTGAGGCGCCGCCAATCCCTGCAAAGCCGGGACGACGACCACGCCTGTATCCAGGGATCGCCATGCTGATTCGTTGCTTGCGGCTGAGTCAGGAATGAGTTTTAAGCCATCACGCAGCCATTGCACAGCCGCACCAGTGACGAAAATTCCACCATCCAGGGCGTACACGGGACGATCATCCAGGCTCCAGCCGACAGTTGTGAGAAGTCCGTGATCTGAGAGGCGCGGGGAAGCACCAATATTCATCAGCAGGAAGCTGCCGGTCCCAAAGGTGCATTTCATCTCACCCACTCGAAAACACGCCTGACCAAATAACGCTGCCTGCTGGTCAACCAGCATTGCATGCACGGGCAACGGTTTTCCATCACCAAAGTCCACATCTCCGATCCAGCCTGCAGATGGTTTGACTTCCGGCAGCAGACTCTGCGGCACATCGAACAGGGATAACAGCTCATCATCCCATTCGAAGCTATTGATGTTGAATAGCAGAGTCCGGGAGGCCGTGGATGGGTCGGTCACATGTAGTTTGCCGCGGGTGAGTGACCAGATCACCCACGTTTCCGTCGTGCCGAACTTGAGCTTGCCTGACTGTGCTTGTTCGCGAATTTCCGGATATGTCTCAAACATCCACTTGAGTTTTGGCGCGGAGAAGTAGCTGTCGAGGAGTAGCCCTGTCTTCTGGCGAAGTCCATCGACATCCAGGCGCAGCGCAAGTCTCTTGCAGATGGCTTCCCCCCTCGTATCCTGCCAGACGATGGCAGGGATGACCGGCTTCCCGGTCTCCTGATCCCAGAGCACAAACGTTTCGCCCTGATTATCGAACCCGACCGCTGTGACTTGATACTTAGCCAGCAGGGGCGCACAGGCTTCTTTCACCGTCCGGAGGATATCGAAGGGATCCTGCTCGACCCATCCCGGATGAGGAAAGCGCGCCGGCAAGTGGGCGGAACTCTTTTCCACAATCTCCCCCCTTTCATTAACAACGGCTGCCGTGGTCTGGGTTGTGCCCTGGTCAATGCCCAGAAGATATTTCACGCTGCCTCGCCGGGTGCAAGCTCACGACTTACACAAACTACCTGGTGTGTCAATGTCTTCACATTACATTACGCAGCAATTCGACAGATTTACGGGCTCCGACAATAGGCGGCAGGCTTTGATCCTCGGGTTCAATGCTCAGTACATCGTCATAGTCGTTTTGCTTGAGCTGGATCACAAAATCACGCCACCAGATCTCGGAATGCCCATAGCCCAGGGTTACATTGTAAACAAGCTGACCGGCGTGCTGCTCGACACAGATCCTTTCGATTTCGTGCTCGCGGGCATGATCGGCAAGGTTCTGCCAGTATGGGATTGCTATGTCTTCCCACTGATAGCGCAGAATTTTGTGGACTTCGGGGGGCCAGGCTGTTGTAATCCAGTTCGCGTTCTGA
>DATHTH010000131.1:0-8521 GCA_035463495.1 Anaerolineales bacterium
GTCTTTCGTTATGTATATGGCTTGACTGCCGGTTCCCGGCAAGAGGCAGAGGATCTAACCTCCGAAACCTACACGCGGGCCTGGAAACAACGACATCGCTTCCATGGGGACGAGCAGGCTGCCATCGGCTGGCTCTTGCGCATTGCGCGGAACCTGGCGATTGATCTATCCCGCCGCCGCAGAGGTCAGGAGGTAGACGAAACAACCAACGTCGAGCTACTCCTGGATCCGAGTCTGGCCCCCGAAATAGATGTGATCGCCCGGGAGCAGATCGTGATCCTCTGGCAGCTGTTGGGTACATTTTCAAGCGATGTGCGTGAAATGATTGTCTTACGCTATATGCTGGGGTGGCAGGTAAGGCAGATTGCTACATATCTCGATATGAACGAGAACAACATCAGTGTGACCATTCGCCGCACGCTTAAGAATCTTCAGCGTGATTGGCCGCAAATTCAGGAGAAGAATGATGAATAAACAAAACCGAGCCGCCGTGCCTGATGAAAAGAGAACCGAAGAACTCTTAGCGAGGATTCAGCCTGTGCCCAGCGAAGAGTTCCATCAAAAGATGACAATGGCTGCCTGGAAACGGAATGGAGAAAAACAAATCAGGAGGAGTGCCAGAAACGGTCTCTTAAAACTCGCCGTTGCCTTTGCTGTCTTCCTTTTCGCCGTCACTCTAGCAAGTACGCCCCGGGGTCGTGCGCTTGCACAGACTATTTTGCAGTTCTTTACACGTGCAGAGAGCAATAGCTTTCCCGTGCAAGCCCCTGAAATGCCACTCAGTGGAAGCGACCCCGCTGCTCCGACCGCGGCACCGCCCGCCCCGTTGATCAGCATGGCGGAAGCAGAGAGGCAGGCAGGCTTCGATGCCGCAGAGCTTCCGCTGGTGCCGGACGGTTTCAATTATCTGGGCGCGCGGCTCTATGGGGACGCAATTAACACCGAGTACGAAGCCCAGGGCGGGGGAGGTCATCTCATGATCACACAGTCCCAGGAAGGTTTCCTCCAATCGGACTGGGACAGGGTCCCGGCGGAGGCGGTCGTTCCTGTGAAGATCGGCGAGCTGGATGCGGAGTTTGCTCAGGGGGCCTTCGTCGTACCGGCTGGCGAGGCTTCCGCTCTTTGGAATCCGAGTGCTCCTATCCAGCGCTTGCGCTGGGTGAAGGATGGCATATGGGTCGAGATGGCTAAATTTGGAGATGTCGAGCGGATCAAGTATCTCGATATGAATGCCATGATCGAGCTTGCCGAACGCTTAACCACTGATATCTTCCCCCTGGAGATCAGAGATGTAGAATCGGCAGCAGGATTTGACATCTTGGAGCCAACCTGGCTTCCTGGGAGCTTGTCGTTCGATGGAGCTGGATTTGAGCCATCCAGATGGGGCGAACAAGAGCGAGATGCAGTCCGAATATTCTATTCTTTTGGACCGAGATTGGAATCGAATGGTATTGTTTTGACACAGCAGCCAATCCAATCCGTTGAGACTTGCGATATATGTGACTTAGTAGGCAACAGTGCGCAAGTAGATACGGTACAAATTAACACTACGGCCGGTGAATATGCAGTTGGAGTCTGGAAGGCAAATGACGCTGGAGAGTGGATTTGGACAAACGACCCTTGGCTACAACGTTTGCGTTGGCAAGACAATGGGAGTGCGTTTGAGCTCCTCTACATGGGTCCCCCTGATGAGATTACCAAAGCAGATTTAATTGCCATTGCTGAAAGCTTGCAATAGCAAAAACCTGGCGAAGTTCGAAGAACGTAACAGGCACCTCCCTCGGAGGTGCCTGTTACGTTCCTACTCTCTCGTGATGAGGTCCTCAGACCGGTAGTTGTATTCGACTTCGCCAGCAGTACATTATATATAGTAGATGGCTACATGTCTTACAACGATGACAATTCCGGGGCAGTGAAAAAGGCGGGGAAGAAAAGGAAAGAATGAGAGAAAGATAGGATGTGAGATTTGCTCATGGTGAGAGCCTCCGTTGCAGCGCGATCTGCGCGGCCTCGGCGATAAAGGCACGCAATGCTCCGGGGTCAATATCTTCTCTTTCGCGAACTGTTAGATACCGAACCTGGCTGCCCTCACCCTCCAGCCGGAGGTCCGGGTCGAAGAGCTGGATGCCATATTCAAACCCAAGCATGATCCGGTTCTCGAACGGAGCAATAAAGCAGAAATAAGCGCTGCGCCGGCCTTGCTTGACGCGATACCCGATCAACTTCCAGCCGGGATAAACGGCCTCGGTTATTTTGGGAACCGTTTCTTTCACCAGCGCCCGCAGCTCGTTTGCCAGCATTTGCACCTCTGGCGGGAAGGCGGCGAGAAATTCCTCTGGAGACGGCTTTTTCGGCATCCGGCGAGCTATTCCACTTCGATGGAAAAGATGATCGTTTCGGCGGGCTCGTTATCGTTATCGAGTGGATAATATCCCAGCATGATCGTGGCATCGCCTGAGTTAATAGCACGCATGGTCCACGCGTCCACACCGCCCGAGCCAATGGCGCTGGGTTCCTGCGCAATATAGACTTGATCGACCAGCTCTACGACGTTTGGATCCAGCTCCTCGACGAGCTGCCAGCGATAGCCTGTAGACGGATTCGACGTCAGCACAAGATCAAAGGTCTCGCCCGCCCGGACGGTGATCAGCTGTGTCGGGTCGGTTGGTTCGGGCAGAGGATTTGGCGTATCGGCTAAAGAGGGCAGGGTCGGAGTGGGCGTAGCTGTTGCTGTGGCGCAACTGCTCAGCAGGGACGCCGCAATCAAGAATAAGTAGAGTTGTTTCATAACGATCTCCACAGATAAGTATACATAAGATACATGAGAATTGAGAGGGAGGAATGGCGATTCGTTAAGGTGGAGTACAATACCCGGGTTACTCAATCGTATGATGGTGAACATGGTCTGACCTATGTCCGAACTGACAACCGGTTTTCAATCCGTGCCTCCCGAATATCGGCGGGTGCTCGAGCAGGCGCAGGATCAGCATCGGATCCGTATCGAGCCATTACAAGTGCTGGTCGGAGGCTGGTCGGGGGCTATGGTCTATCTGGTGAGCGTCACCCACCTCGACTCGCAGCGAGTCGAGCACTTCATCCTCAAGCTGGATCGCAAGAGCAAGACTGCCCGCTCAGACGAGCTCTCTCGCCATCTCACGGCGCACAGCCGGTCACCGGCCGAATTTGCGCGCGACCACCTGGCAACCCTGGCATTCGAGCGGGTGGAAGCCGAGGGGGCGATCGCCATTTTCTATAGCATCGCCGGTCAGTCGCTGCAAGCATTCCGTCCGCTTTCCAATTACCGCCAACAACATCAGCTTGAATCTATTTTCACCGCCACCACCCGGTACTTGCTAGAGGAGTGGAACGCCGCGCCTTCTTTTGCTACTCTGCACCCGCAGGAGCTGCTGCACAGGTGGCTGGGCTTCCGCCTCGATGCCGGAGCGCCTGTTGAGACCTTTATCCGCCAGGTCTGCCGGGCAGAGCCAGAACGACCTGGCTTCCTGATCCAAGGGGGAGTTTTTCCTAACCCATTACATTATGCTCGCCAGCGCGAGGCCTGGGGAAATGCGCGAGCCATGGATGCTATCTTTGGCTTACAGCACGGTGACCTGAATACCAATAATATCCTGGTTCGTTTCTCCGCGGATGGCAGGGAACTGAACGGATATTACTTGATTGATTTTGCACTCTTCAAAGAGGGGATGCCACTGCTGTATGACCTCCGCTATCTGGAAATGTCGTACCTCCTTCTTGTCATGTCGCAGAGCTCTATTGCAAAGGCTGTTGATCTGAGCCTTCATTTGACGGAAGGAAACAGGCTCGATGTAAGCCGGGCACCGGTTGACATGGCCGGTGTGAGTGCCGTTATTTCTATCGCTCGCGCTGCGTTCGAGCGCTGGCTGATGAAGAATCACCCAAGCTTGCAAGATGATTTGTGGGGTCAATACTGGCTGGCTGGCGTGGCTGCAGGGTTGAGTTATTGTCATAAGGCCGGTCAGGCGGAGGAACAGCGCCTCGCGGGGCTGATCTATGCGGCGGGAAATCTCAAGCGCTACTTCGGCTCATTTTCCATTCCCCTGCCAACTGAAGTGGATCACTTATATAGCGATGGGAATGAGGCAGCTGGTTCGTCGGGCACGCCGCGTGCCAGGAAACCGCATCACAATCTGCCAGTCCAGCCCACCGCGTTTATCGGTCGTACGGCGCACATTGCCGCGCTCAAGAAGATGATCCTGGATCCTTCGGTGCGTCTGGTCACGCTTCTGGGACCCGGGGGTGCGGGTAAAACGCGCCTCAGCCTGGAAGTCGCACAGGAAGTGCTGGATCACTTCCCACAGGGTGTTTTCTTTGTGCCGCTCGCGGACGACACAGAGCCCAATCAGTTCATCTCACGCGTTGCCCAGCAGCTGGAAGTACGCGAAGGCGGGCGCTCCCTGCTGGAAAATATTAAGGATTATTTGCGGAATAAGCATCTCTTGCTGGTGCTCGATAACTTCGAGCAATTGATGTCCGCTGCGCCCATTCTCGGCGAGCTCCTTGCTGCGGCAACGCAATTGAAGATCCTCACCAGCAGCCGCATTGCACTTAAGCTGCATGCAGAACAGGAATACCCGGTCCCCCCATTGAAACTCCCTCCAGGGGATGAAGCGACAGCGGAAGACCTTGCCCATAACGAAGCCGTGACTCTATTTGTGGACCGGGCGCGCGCCTCCAAGCCTACCTTTGCATTGACCGACGAGAACGCCTCTGCCATCGCCGAGATCTGCCGTCGCCTCGACGGATTACCGCTCGCCCTCGAGCTGGCTGCGGCACGCGTGAAGATGCTCTCCCCTCAAGCGATCCTCACGCGACTGGACGACCGGCTAAAGTTATTGACCGGGGGCGCGCGTGATCTCCCGTTCCGCCACCAGGCTCTGCGCAACACGCTGGAGTGGAGCTACAGCCTGTTGAACGAGGAGGAAAAGTCTTTATACGCGCGCCTGGGTGTGTTCGTGGGCGGCTTCACACTGGAAGCTGCCGAAGCCGTGTGCAATCCAGATGGGCGCCTGGACATTTTGGAAGGGCTGACCTCGCTGGTAAACAATAGCCTTGTGCGGCAGGAGGAAACCATTGAGGGCGAGCCGCGCTTTGGCATGCTCGAAACGATCCGCGCCTATGCCCTGGAACGGCTCGCCGCGAGCGGTGAAATGGAAGCTTTGCGGGCACAGCATGCCAGGTATTTCGGGGGGCTGGTTCTCAGCGCGAGCTGGACTCAGTTGAGCTCGTCAAATGCCCTCCGGTGGCTAAATTGGCTCGAGCGTGAGCATGACAATATCCGCGCCACCCTGGCATGGTGTCTGTCTACATCCGAAGGAATCGAGCTGGCCGCTGGGATGGTCGTTTCCGGACTGGAATGGTTCTGGTATCGTCGCGGCTATTTTATGGAAGGGCGCATGTGGTCGGAGCGGCTTCTGGCATCGCCTTTTTTGAAGGCGGCGTCCTTGGAACAGGGAATGATCCTGGTGACCAGCTCAGCAATGGCGTTATGGCAAGGCAAACCGGAAACGGCTCTGGCAGAATCGCTGGAGGCACTGGCTCTGGGGCAGAGGCATGAAGATGAATTGGTGGTCACCATGGCCGACTTGCAGACGGCCGTTATCTATATCAATATGGGGCAGGATCGTGAGGCGCAACCCTTGCTGGCAGAGGCGCAGGCGTATTTCAAAGAACAGAACCAGGCTTTCTTTTTTGCCGTCACAAATATACATCTGGGAAATGTGGAACTTGGACTCGGAAATGTAGAGCGAGCGCGTGCTTTGCATGAAGAAGCCTTGACGGTCGCCCGCACCGTTGGCGAAAACTGGCTGCTCTCTTTTGCGCTGAACAATCTTGGCGAGGTTGCGCGCACGCAGGGACAATATGATCTGGCGCGTACCTATTACGAAGAGTCAGAAGCGTTGTTAAGAGATACAGGCGATAAGGGTGATCTGGCACGCTTTGTTCACACCCTGGGATATATCGCCCAGCATGAAGGTGACTACACAGCTGCAGAAGACCAATTCAAGAAGAGCCTCACAATGTTCCGCGAGCTGGGCAACCGGCGAGGTATGGCGGAATGCATGGCGGGCCTGGCTGGCCTCAAAGCCCGCCAGGGTCAAGCGGAATGGGGAGCCATGCTGCTGAGCGCAGCAGAGGCGATTCTTAAATCCACGGGCGGCGAGTGGTGGCCTGCTGATCGCGTGGAAGTGGAGGCAAACCAGAAGATCTTGCGCTCTGCACTCAGCGAGACAGAGCTGGCTGCCGCGCAGACAAAGGGCAGATCCATGACTCTCGAACAGGCGCTCGCCTTCGTCTCGGAAGGTCCGTGAGTGGCCCTGGCGCAGCCGCTGACGGCCTGTGGCGTGTCAGCGTCGCCACATATAACCGGGTCATCTTCCCTCATCCTGAAACCGGAGCTCTCATACTCGCGCTGGAGCGCAGAGCAACCGCCGATCGAGAGAATGCCCGGGTGCGGGCACAGCCTTTCGGCGGCGGGGTTCGCATTCTAGACCCGGCTCCGTTGCAGGAGTTGATCGGGGAAATCCGCTATGATAGCGAGCGCTCGCGCGCCGAACAGGACTTCCGCATTCTGATCCCGTCCTTTAAGTGGGGAGCGGTCAAACAGTACTGTCTTCATCACCTGGCAAATCCCGATGATCATGAGCTTGAGTCTTCCCCTGGCCGAGAGCTGGCGGAGGAGTTCGAGGAAGATCTCGGGGTTCAGCTCGAGGCGGATCAATATGCAATCCAGCCCGTGGGATTTGTGATCGAAGACAATCCCGTGCCCACAAAAAATGCCCGGGCACCCGGACAGCCCACTGTACGGCTGTATCGCATTTTTGAAGTGCGCATTATGGATGCGGCTTTGTGCGCCGCTTTACTCGACGCCAGCCGGCGCTACACCGATGCAGAGCTTGCCAGGCTTGCTTTATTGGATGTGCAGAAGAATGGTCGCGGTCGTCTCAACTCTGTCCTGACACTGCCTCTGGTTGCGGTCAAGGAAGCCTACCTCGCTCTTCCGGCAGAGAAGCGTTTCACCACCATCGAAGTTGACGGACACAGGCTGGATGAAAGCGTTCTGGCGATCCTAACGGATGTCGGTGTGCCGCCATATCAAAGACTATGATGTCGTTGCGAGCGCCGGTGATCGAGTAGGCGATGCTCTTTCGCCGTATCGAGACCACGGCGAAGTAATTTCATTTTAAATCCTACAACTTTCATGGCCATATATAATCGTTCCATGTTCATCCTACATCACTTCAAGCGGATGAGTTTCGGCATCTTATTGACGATCTTACTGGCAGGCTGCCTCTCGCCTCCAACACCTGTCCCTGAGCTGGCCAGCCCCACGGCTGTTCTGACTTCAACTCATTCCCCCGTTCCTCCTACAGGTACAGCTACCCAGACACCGACTCCTAGCGCCATCCCTTCCGCAACTTCCACGCCGGAACCGCTAGGGTGTCAAAAGCCGCCGGAGGACTACACGCGCCTTGAGATCAACGGCCAAAGCATCAACCGGCGCACCCTTGCCATGCTGGAGCATGCCCAGGCGCTCTACGGCGGGGAGATCGAGTTGACCGGCTACGCCATTACCCAGGGCAGTTACACGGAGAGCGTCGCAGCATCCTTTGGGACTCACGCGGGCGGGGGCGCAGTGGATATCTCGGTCTTGCGCCGCGGGACGTATGCCATTCTGTGGGATGATATCGGACCGGTGCTCAGCGCCTTGCGCCTCGCGGGCTTTGCAGCCTGGCTGCGCGAGTATGGCGAGCTGCACGCTGATTCCCCCATTCACATTCACGCCATCGCGATCGGCGACCAGGAGCTCTCGCCCGCCGCAGAGGAGCAGCTGACAGGCGAGGCGGGTTACTTCCGCGGCTACAGCGGCTTGCCGGTGGCAATGTATGGCGCTCCTACCCCTGACCGTTACGGCGGTCCCATCATCTGCCAGTGGATGATTGAATTAGGATACACGGATTTGCGCTAGCGGCACAACCCCGGAAGTTCTACACCTGGCTTTGCATCTTTAATGTCCATGCGGTGACATCCCGAGTTTTTCCCTTTAATTGCAAGGTCTGAGATGTCATGTCGGTTACATCCAGGCTAGCTGCCTGCCGTGTCCCCTCGCCGATCAGGATGTCACCGGGTCCAGCGAGGGAAGCCAGGCGGGCAGTCGTGTTGACGGCATCGCCCAGGATGGCAATGTTGGATACCCCGCCTTCCGTGTGCACAGACCCCACGTACGCGAGCCCGGTATTGACTCCCATCCCGGCTGGAATCCATGGTTTTGAGGATTTTCCATAGCCCAGCGCCTTCATAATCTGTTTACCCGTCTCGACAGCCACACGGGCATGATCCGCGCCGGCAAAGCCCGGCACGAAGAAACCGACCACCTCATCGCCCAGCAGTTTTTCCACAAACCCGTAATTCCGGTACAGGATCTCGGTGGCTGTACGGTAGAACTTCTTGAGGAGCTTGCTATAATTTTCCGGGGACGTGC
>DATHTH010000132.1:0-5212 GCA_035463495.1 Anaerolineales bacterium
TGAAGGGAACGCTCCGAACAAACCCGCGCTTGCCAGAGCCACTGAGAAAGCCTGGAAGGACAAAGTCGCCAGGCACATGCAGGGCGTCAAAGCCAGCGGACCCAAGACCCGGCGCGCCAGCCTGGCCGCGCTATCGGAGGAGGAAGCCCGATATGAGTTCCTGACCATGACCACCGACCAGGCCCTGGCGAAGCTGGAGGCGATGAAATCCAAATTGCCGTCGTGGGCATGGAAATGGATCGTCATGCTGACACCGCTACGCGTGAATCACGTCACCGCCGCAGGCTGGGAGACCTTCACCCCCGCAGAAGACAAGATCCGTTTCGCCGACCCTCTCTATCCCCTCTTCAGCAAGTGGGCGTCGGACAACATCGGGATGTGGCGACCCGAGCACGGACGAAGCCAGGAGGTGATCGTCACCCGCGCAGTCTGTAATGAAACGGCGGAGCACGTCCAGCATATTCGCGGGCATCTCCCGCCCGGCGGCCTGACCGACAATGCCGCGCGCTACGTCAAGCTCGCCGCCGAAAAAGCACCCAGTGCCTATTTCATTCACCCCACGGACGCTCAACATTACACCCAGGGCGCCAGCATCTTCTGGCTGCGCTATGTCAACAGCCAGCCGAGCCAGTGGCAGATTCCCAGGCCCACACAAGACTCGAACGGCGTGGGACTGGCGCCTACGCCTACGCGCGCACAGGCCAAAGGCGGCAAGAACGCCGCTCCGGTCGCCGCGCCCTGGCAGTACACCAACGGCGGCTTCACCCGCTCGCGTAGGACGCTCGACGCGCAGAAAAAGCCGGTCACGCAAAACCAGTGGCTGCGCTGGATCCACGAAGCGACTGTGATCGAAGTGGTGGATACCGCCGACGGCACCTATGTCTACACCTTCGAGACCTCGTTGCCCGACGACTTCCAGGGCACATCCTGCCTGGGTGTCTTCCGCAATACGCTGCGCTGGAACCTCGACGATGGCGACGAAGATAACTACAACCGTTCCTTCGTCGGTTACGCGCCCGAGGGTCAGGCGCCGCTTGCAAACCTCAAGCCGCTGATGGATTGGAATAAGATCATTCTGAAATAAAGATCAAGAAACGATGCTACGGCAGAGAGCGACCGACTCACAAGTCGCTCTTTTGTTTTTTGGAGTTTCCAGAAGGCGGCATCAGCTCACCACGGAGACACCGAGTCACTGAGTTTTCCATTTATTTATCTCTGTGTTCTTCTTGTCTCCGTGGTGAGTCCCTCATGATGCACCCGGGGGGTTGACTTTATCCCCTTGCAGGCTTCCCGTGCGTGTATCGCTAAAACTTCAAATGCTTGACCGTCGCGCCCTTGTTTATTAATTGCTTGAGCGAGTCGATGCCGATGCGCAGGTGCATTTCCACGTATTTCTCGGTCACGCCCATATCGCTCTTGGCGGTTTTGACACCTTCCGGGGTCATCGGCTGGTCTGAAACCAGCAGCAGCGCGCCCGTAGGGATTTTGTTATAAAAGCCGGCACTGAACAGCGTAGCCGTTTCCATATCAATTGCCATCACACGGATCAGGCGCAGGTAGGCCTTGAACTTCTCGTCGTGCTCCCAGACCCGGCGGTTGGTGGTGTAGACGGTGCCGGTCCAGTAATCCCGGCCGTGGTCACGGATGGTGGTCGAGACGGCTTTCTGCAGGTTGAAGGCCGGCAGGGCAGGGACTTCCGGCGGAAAGTAATCGGCCGACGTCCCCTCGCCGCGTATCGCCGCGATCGGCAGGATTAGATCACCGAGTTTATTCTTTTGCTTGAGCCCGCCACATTTGCCGAGCAGCAGGCAGGCCTGGGGCTTGATCGCGCTCAGCAGGTCCATCACGGTGGCGGCGTTGGGACTGCCCATCCCAAAGTTGATCAGCGTGATGCCCTCGGCCGTGACGGTAGGCATCGCTTTCTCGGCGCCGCGGATGGGGACGTCGTACCAGGCGGAGAACCTGTGCAGGTAATCGATAAAGTTGACCAGCAGGATATATTTGCCGAATTCTTTCAGAGGGGTACCGGTGTAGCGCGGCAGCCAGTTGTTGACGATCTCTTCTTTTGTTTTCATCGGAGCTCCAGGAAGTTAGGAGGAATCTTCAGCGCTAATCTTACTGCATGTTTTGCCGCCCTATGTTCCTAAATAACAAATACGAAATTTAGCGTATCACGTCAAAGCTAACTCTTTGATCTTGCCCAGTACGAGGGACAACTTATTTATTACTTCATCATTCCGAAATCGGACAATCCTCAGTCCTAGCTCGTTCAAAACCTTTTCCCGCCTGGCATCTTCTTCTTGCTTTAAATCATGGATATCTCCATCCACTTCAATGACTAATGCTGCTTTGTGACAGTAGAAATCAATAATAAGCCCTGCGATAAGCTGCTGCCTCCTGAAGTGGACACCCAGCTTGTTCGCTCTCAATTCCTGCCACAGGACTTTTTCTGCAGGAGTCATTTCCCTGCGTAATTCGCGAGCGCGTTGGAGTTTTTCTTTGGTGACTCGTTGACCGGGGATGATGTTTTTGACGGGCATGGTTTGCTCATTTTATCCCTCCCCCGCCTCCCCCAAGGGGGAGGAGCTAGAACATCCTCAAACGAAGCGCTGCTTTGGACAATCACCTAACTCAACAAGCAACAAGCCCCCTTGCCAATCCCCCTGCGGGAGCGCTTCGCAGTGGGAAGGGCGGGGGGATGGGTCCTTATGCCCTCGTAAACCGACCCAGCGTCAAGGCACCAGATATTTTCGGAACCAGGCGATCAGCTCCTGTGCGGCGACCAGGCGGCTGGATGACAGCGTCAGGCTGTGCCCTTCGTTCTTGAACACCAGCATCTCGACCGGAGTTATCTCTTCATCGATGCCGTTCCGAAAATCACGGACGATGCCGAAGGGCAGATCATCCTCGCTGCCGTGGAACAACAGCAGAGGCGTGGTCACCTGCGACGCCTGATAGAACGGTGAATCACGACGATACTCCTCCGGCTGGTCTTCAGGCAGGGAGCCTTCCATGAACGTGACCAGGTACGGGTTCGGCTCCCACCATTTGACCATGTCGAGCACGGCGCACTGGACGTTCGCCGCGTCATACAGGTCCGGGTACTGCGTAATACTCTGGGCAACGAAATAACCGCCATAGGAACAACCCGCGATCCCCACGCCTCCCGCTTTTGCGTACCCCTGTTCGAGCAGGTGCTGCACCACCTGCGCGCCTTCGGCTACGTCGAGCTGACCGAAGTTGTCATGATCGGCCAGCGCACGGAAGAACTCGGGGCCAAAGCCCTCTCTGCCGGAGAACGGCATGAAGAGCACAGCAAAGCCAAAGTTGGGCAGGAGGTTGAACGGCTCCTCGGCGGTCGCGCCCCAGCGATTGGTCATGGGGCCGCCGGGACCTCCCTGCTGGTAGAGCACGATCGGGATATCCTGAGGCGGGAACGGCGCATCGACGGGCTGGAGCAGATAACCAACGCGAGTCGTGCCATCCTGCAAGGGGAAGCTGACCTGATCGACACGCACCTGGTTCGCATCGGCAGCCCGGGTGTTGAAGTGCGTCAGTGCCTGTGGTGCTCCCCCATCCAGATCGAGCCGGTAGATCTCTGGCGGGCTCAGGAACGAAGACTGGTTGTAGACAAGCTGCCTGCTCTGGTGCGTGGCGTGGATCTGATATCCCTCGGACGCTTCCAGGAAGGTACCGACATCGGGCTGCAGCACACGAAATTCCCCCGAGAGCAGGTTGAAATGAAAGAGGCTGAAGTTCAAGCGGTAGGCGGCAGGGATCACCACCTCATCGGGCGAGAGGAAGAGGGCATCGGAAGAGAGAGGGGCTTCGATCTCGGGGCGGTCGAGCGTATTCGTGAGGGCCAGGTTGGCATCGTACACGCGGTACAGCGCCCGGTCCGGGAATGCGCCGACGACCACCACCGGGTGTTCACGCCCGGCAGGCTGTGAAGGACGCGTCATGCGCGCCAGGAGCCGCGCCCCGTCCGGGCTCCAGAGCAGCTGGTGGAACAGGTATCCATCGTTGGGGTCGGAGCGCAGGGCTGCAAGCTGCTGCGTGCCCTGTGCCAGGTCGAACACGTCCACAGTGTTGCCGGTGAAGATCGGGTTCTGCGCCAGCGGAAGCTTCCCCAGTGCATCCTGCATGACGAGCTCCTCCACCCTGGACTGGTCTGCGGCAAGCTCGGGGCTGATCTCATACCGCACGACGGCAAGCTTGCTTCCATCTGCCGTCCAGCTGATGGCTTGCGGCGAGCCGCCGTCGACATAGCTCATCAATTTCTCGGAGGTCCCGGCTTCGATGTCAGACACCATCAGGTCCACGCCCTCATCGGAGCCCACTTCCATCAGGACGCGTGAACCGTCGGGGGCGAGGCTGAGCAGTTTGCCATTGAGAGGCAGCGCCTCCGAGCGGATCTCGCCGGAGGCGCGCTCCAGGGTCACAAGGACGGGGTCGCCATTGGCATTGTTCGACACATAGACGGCGGTGTCGTTGTCCTTCCAGGCGACCTGGCTCTGGGGAACCAGTTGCAGGATTTCGGCGGGGACGGGCTGCAGCTCGCCGGTCTGGATATCCAGCCAGCTGGCGCTCCCGGCGGCGGGGTCGTCGCTTGGACCCGCCGCCACGAGGATGGTACTGTCGTCCGGGCTGACACCGCTCAGCAGAAAGACATCCTGTGTGCTCTGGAGCGTCTTCAGCTTCTCGAGCTCTGCCGCTTCGAGGATCGGCTCGGGCGGGTCGTTCGGATCGATCGTGGTGATCCCCGCGGGATTGCGGACATAGAGGACAGCGGCGGCGATCCCGATCGCCAGCACAAGCCCAAGGAGCGCATACAGAAACGTGCGGGAGCGCAGCAGACGGGAGTTCAGGATGCGTTGTTTCATGACACACCACCTCTAAAATGGAATTTAGTAATCGACAGGGACGGACCAGGTATGGCTTGTTTTGCTTCGAACGACGATGTTCAGGGGAAGAAGGTTCCCATCTGGAGATGGAAGCTTGTATAAATACGCGGCATAACTATTTTACAAGTATTCCGTGCAACGGGGGGCTGGCTTAAAGGGGAAAATAGAACAGCTTAACTCGCGAGTTAAGCTGTTTTAAGTGGGAAGGGAACGGGGACTAACTTAAAGTAACCTGCTCTTCTGCGTAATCTTCGTTTTGCTTCTAACCCACCTTAGCAAACCGGCTATATCGCCATTCCAACGCCTCC
>DATHTH010000133.1:0-6972 GCA_035463495.1 Anaerolineales bacterium
GCTTCAAACACTCTCCTCGCTGGACGCCAGCGTTCTGCAATCGATCCTAAAAGATACGAGTCCGGTTGTGTATCCGGAGGGGCACGAGATTGTCCGACAGGGTGATGTTGGCGATACCTTCTATCTCCTGCTTGAGGGCCAAGTGGATATTCTGGTCCGGGATGAGCATAGTGAGCAAACGTTGGTCAATCAATTATCCGCCGGCAGCTATTTTGGCGAAATGGCGTTGATGGGAACCAAGCGTCGAAACGCCACTGTACGGGTCAGCAGGGGCTGTACGGCAAAGATCATCGAGCTGGGTATCCGGGAGTTTGACCGGCTGGAAGACTCTTCAGAAGAATTTAAGACCCACGTCTATGGCGCGGCCGGGGCAAGAAAACGACAACTCGAAGACACGTTCAGGGAAAAGGACGAAAAATGAGCGTACGACGTACGAAAATCGTGCGCGACCTGCTTGTTAACAAGTCGCGTAGCCTGCTCGTCGTCCTTGCCATTGCCGTCGGCGTAGCCGCCTTCGGACTCATGATTACGGGACGTGTGGTGCTGGAAGAAAATTTACGGGATGGTTATGCCAGCACCCAGCCTGCCCATGTGGTTCTTTCGCTTTCGCCGTTCGAAGAGTCTCTGCTCCAGCGCGTGCAGAGACTGGAATATGTCCGCGCTGCGCAAGGGCGAGGCGTGTACCAGGCGCGCATCCTTTCCGGCCCCAACACCTGGTTAAGCTTCGAGCTCCAGACTCTCCGGGACTTCCATTCCGTCTCTATCAACAAGCTGGCGCCAGAAGTTAATCCGTCCTTGCCGCCACCCCTTAACGGGATTCTGATTGAACGCTCACTCAAGAATATTATGGAGGTGGGAGATTCCATCGAGCTGCAGCTGCTCGATGGCGAGGTGCATGTGCTATCCGTAAGCGGCTTTGTCAATGATCTCTCTCACTTACCCGCAGAGATCAGTCTTTCTGGTCTGGGCTACATTTCGCCGGCGACTGCAGATGCCCTGGGCTTTGAAGATGACTACAACCAATTGCTGGTCGTCTTTGACGACGCAACGACCCGCAGCGAGGTCGAGGTCCAGACCACGAAATTGATTAAAGAGCTGGAGCAGGAGGGCTATCAGGTTTTTGCTGCCCCGGTGCCTGTGCCTGGTAAGTATGCCCTCGGCGATAATATGTCTTCGGTGCTGTTCATTCTGAACGCCCTGGGTTTGCTGACGCTGATCCTGAGCGCGTTCCTCGTGACGAGTGTGATGTCCGCGATCATGTCGCAGCAGATTCCGCAGATCGGCATCTTGAAATCGCTGGGCGGGCGAACCCCTCAGACCATATCTCTGTACTTTCAGGAAGTGCTGTTGTTTGGCTTGCTTGCCTTGCTTCTCGCCATTCCGATGGGCCTGGTCGGCGGCTATTTCCTTGCAGATGGGGTGGCGACAGGCATGAATTTCAACGTGCAGAGATTCAGCCTGCCCGCGATCACCCTCGTTCTGCAGGCGATCAGTGCCTTGCTGGCACCGCTGCTGGCTTCATCTATTCCAATTCTTTCCGGGTCTCGCATTACGATCCGTGAAGCGATCAGCAATTACAAGCCCGAATCGGGCTCCCGCCTCGGGCTGCTCCGTTTGTTCGGTGACCTGCCCCAGATGGTCAATCTTTCCGTACGGAATACGTTTCGTCGCATGGGACGGCTGGCTCTGACCTTTGTCGCTCTATTGCTCGCAGGCGCGATGTTTATTGCCGTCATCGGCATTCGCCAATCCATGCGCGCAGCGCTGGTGGAGCTCCAGGGCGATCTGAACTATGACGTAGGAGTCGATCTGGCAATACCCTATTCGGTCCAGAAGCTCGAGCACGAAATCCTTGACCTGCACGGGGTCCGCGCTGTGGAGACGTGGGCAGTGGATAACGGCCGGCTTGTCTTCGACGAAGAACATTGGAGCGGCAGCATCATCTTATATGGTGTGCCCCAGGAAACACAGATGGCTCGCCCGGGCGTGATCCATGGAACGTGGTTGTCCGAAGACACGCCGCGTGGGATATTCGTCAATGCCGATTTTCTCGATCTCTCCCCGGCCTTGCGAGTTGGCTCCATTGTTACGCTGAATATCGCAGGCAGTGAAGAGCAGTGGACGATCCTGGGCTCCGGCGGACGCGGCTTCGTCCCGGCGGCTTATCTGTTCTACGATGAGCTCTCCGGGGAAGCCGGACTGGAAGGACTTGCGAACCGGCTCGTTATCCAAACCACCCAGACCGATCCCATTTTTCAATCCGCTGTGCAATCGAGTGCGTTGGAGCGCCTCGATGAAAGGAATTTTGATGTGCTGGGCTCTCAAACCACCACGCAGCTCAAAGAGACAAACGCGGCGCAGATGGATATCCTGGTCGTTCTTCTGCTGGCAATGGTGGTGTTGATCGCCATCGTAGGTGGCCTGGGTCTGGCTATTACGATGAGCCTGAATGTGATCGAACGCACCCGTGAGATCGGTATTCTGCGTTCTCTGGGTGCGCAGAACGGCGTGGTCAGGCGCCTGGTCATTGTCGAGGGCCTGGTTATCGGGTTGATCAGCTGGGCGATAGCCATTCCATGCTCCATTCCGCTTGCCATGTGGCTGGGCGACTCCCTGGGACTCTCCCTGCTTGCCCGGCCCCTGGATTACATCTTTTCAGTTCCGGCGGTACTGACCTGGCTTGGACTTATGGTTGTCATTTCCATCTTTGCCAGCCTCATCCCAGCGCGCAGCGCTGCGCGGCTAACGATACGCGACGCGCTGGTATATGAATAATTAAGGTGATCGACATGGAAGACCTTGAAAAATTGCTCAGCGATCTAGTTTCCATCAACTCGATCAATCCGGACCTCGTGCCGGGTTCGCCGGGGGAGGGCGAGATTGCGGATTACATCGCCCGCTGGCTGGAGGGCGCCGGGGTGGAGGTCGAGCTGATTGAATCTGTAACGGGGCGTCCGAACGTGGTCGGGATCGCGCGCGGCTCAGGCGGCGGCAAGGCGCTGCTGCTCAACGGTCACATGGACACGGTCGGGGTCGCGGGGATGACGGACGGGCATACACCCCGCGTCGAAGCCGGTCGCCTGTACGGACGCGGCGCCTACGACATGAAGAGCGGTCTCGCGGCCTGTATGCTGGCAGTTGCCGAAGCGAGGAAGCATAACCTGCGCGGCGACGTCATCTTCACCGCTGTGATCGACGAGGAATACGCCAGCGTCGGCACGATGGACCTCGCCAGGCGCCTCCACGCGGACGGCGCGATCATCGCTGAATTTACGGAGCTCCAGCTCATTCTTGCCCACCGCGGCTTTGTCTGGCTCGAGGTGGAGACCATCGGGAGAGCCGCGCACGGTTCACGTCCGGACCTGGGCGTGGATGCCATCGTCAAAATGGGTAAGATCCTGGCGGAGATGGACAAGTTAGACCAAAGGCTGCGTGCGAGTCCGAGCCATCCACTTCTGGGAAGCGGATCGCTGCACGCCTCGCTGATCCGAGGCGGGCAGGAGCTTTCGAGCTATCCCGAGCGATGCATTCTTTCCGCTGAGCGGCGTACACTGCCGGGGGAGACCCCGGAGTCGGTGGAAGCAGAATTTCTTGAGATGGTCGAGAGCATTCGAGGCAGGGATCCATCCTTCGCTGCCGTGGTACGTCGAGGGATCGATCGCGCCCCGCTGGAAACCCATGAGGAGGAAGAGATCGTCCAGGCATTGCAGGCGGCTTCCGTCAAGGTCCTGAACCGTCCGCTTCAGATTTCGGGAGTTCCATTCTGGACAGACGCGGCGGTTCTCTCGGCAGCGGGCATCCCTTCTCTACTATTTGGTCCGTCTGGAAGCGGCGCACACGCGGTCGAAGAGTGGGTGGATCTGGAGAGCGTAAAGACCTGTGCGGAGATTTACCTGGCTACCCTGTTGAACTTCTGTCAATAGCTGAAACCTGAACTACGTACAAAAACCCCTCTCAAGGAGGAGGGGCAGGGGGAAACTTTATCGCAGCTCTCCGGTCAAAGTAGAGTGAAACCGCCTTTCCCGGAGAAAGTATGTCGTTCCCTGCCCGCAGAATTTCCTTAATTCTTGGACTAATCTTCGCATTTATCAGTATATGGATCTACCAGCAGCTTGAGCTGCCCGCGCCCACCGGCCCTTACAACGTGAGCCGGACCATGATCCGGTGGGTGGATACAAGCCGCCCTGAAGTCCTCACAGAGGATCCCGACGATTTTCGGGAGGTGGTTGCCGTGGCCTGGTATCCGGCGGAGCCGGAGACGGGCGTGCAGGGTGGTTACTTCCCGAATCTGCGCACTCTATCGGATGAGCTGATGAGGAGCGGTGAAGTGACGCTCTGGGAAGTGCTCGGCCTGGGTTTGTTACGTTCTTCCATGTTGCTCGATTCGGATCCGGTGAAAGAACCATTCCCGGTCGTAATCCTCTCGCCCGGGAACGGCACGAACATCGAATTCTATTCGATCCTGGCAAGTGAGATTGCCAGCCACGGGTATATCGTGATCGGGATCAATCATCCTTATGATGTCGCGGCAGTGGAATTGTCAGATGGGGAGGTTGCGCCTTACGATAAGGCTCAGTGGGCCCTGGACACACAGGCGCACCAGGCATACACCGCCGAACGGATCAAAGTGCGCACAGCGGATGTCTTGTTTGCGCTAGGAAGGCTCGACGAGATGAATTCCACCGGTCCCTTTGCCGGCGCGATGGATCTGGACGCGATCGCCGTGGCCGGACATTCCCTGGGAGGCATCACCGCCTCAGAAGCGTGTAAAGTAAATGAGCGTTTCAAAGCCTGTCTCAATCTGGATGGCCTGCAGGCGGGCGGTCCATTTTCGATGGACGAGACCACCCTTCCCCCGAACCAACCCTTCATGTTCCTGACCAAAGAGGCACAGCTCCATCCGCGGCTGCTCGAACGCTTCGAAGCAATGACCGAGAGTTACTGGATTGTCGTGCACGGCGCCGCTCATGATAGCTTCACGGATGGTCCTATGCTGCAATCTGCGCTTCTGCCGGGCTCGAGCCAGGCGAACCGGGTCATGGAAGTAGTCCAGAAATATTCTGTGGCGTTTTTAGACCACGTCCTGAGAGGACGTTCCGACGAGATCCTCTCCCACCCGGCAAACAAGCCAGGCGTTTCGGTCAGATGGTTCCCTTCCGGAAGATATAAGTAAAGCGTCTCGAAAATCAAAGGATTTTCGAGACGAATGTTTTGAGTGTTCTGTTGCCTGGCACGCTTAGCCCCGGATCCTCACGTTGCCTACCCCATGAATGCGCATCTCGAGCAGCTGCTCAAGAGTTAGATCTTCTCCGTACTTGCGGCGCATCTCACGGATAAAACGCGGCGTCACATGGTGTATGCCCAGCTCGACGAGCTCGCTCACCGGGATGTCCCTGAACCCCAGCTCTATCAGCTCACGCACAAACTTGGGTGTCACATCATGGATACGGAGCTCCACCAACTCATCTACATTGATGTCTTTGAGCCCCAGTTCATGTAGGGAACGAATGAGGTGCGCCGAGATATCGTGATTCCGCAACGCCACCAGGTCATCTGTGTCGAGATCCTTATAGCCCATATTGCGGAGCTCGGCAATGAACTGCGGTGAAACCCCATGGTTACTGAGCTCGATAAAGTCATCAACATCCATGTCATTGAGGCCCAGCTTATACATGTCCACGATAAATCCCGGAGAGACGCCATGTGTCCCAAGCTCGACCAGATCATCGACATCCAGGTCCTTGAAGCCGAGCCGGTACAATTCAGCGACATACTCGGGCGAGATGCCATGGGTCCCGAGCTCGACAAGATCATCGATATCAAGATCCTTGAGACCCAGCTGGTGCAGTTCGGCAATGAACCGGGGGGAAACACCATGGGTGCCCAGCCGGATGAGGTCATCCGCATCGAAATCCTTGAAACCCAGCTTCCGCAATTCTGCGACATATTTGGGCGAAACACCGTGATTGTTGAGCGCCACGATATCGTCCAGATTGAGGCCCGTCAGACCCAGCTGTCCCAACTCCGCAATGTATCGCAGCGAAACGCCGTGCTGGCTGAGCCGGACCAGCTCATCGATATCGAGATCTTTGAGCCCTGCCTGGCGCAGCTCGGCAATGTATTTGGCGGAAACACCATGGTTGCTGAGCTCAATCAGCTCGTCGATATTCAGGTCCTTTAGCCCCGCCTGGTGCAGCTCTACAATGTATTTTGCAGAAACCCCATGGTTGCTTAATTCCGTCAGTTCGTCCACGCCCAGGTCTTTAAGACCCGCCTGACGAAGCTCTGCGATGAACTTTGCCGAGACATTGTGCTCGCTGAGCTCGATCAGCTCCTCAACATCGAAATCCTTGAGTCCCATAGCGTGCAGGCTTGCTACATACTTGGCCGAGACGCCATGATCCTTCAACTCCACCAATTCATCCACCGCGAGCTCGGTCACGCCCATGCTGCGCAGCTCACGAACGTAGCGGGGAGTAATGCCGTGCTCTCGCAGGTTGATCCATTCGTTGAGATCATCGGGCCCAACGCCCAGAGCCAGCATCTCACGAATATACTCAGCTGTCAGCCGGTGGGCTTGTAATTCTTGTACATCGCTAAGGGTTACCTGGTCGATGCCGGCTTCTTTCAGGGCGGCGATCAACTCTTTCGCAGAGGGCCGGCTTGTGATAGGCGACTGGGTGTTCAGGGTTGATAGATGGGACAAATGCGAGAGAGGGAGGACCAGCTCAGATTCCGGGGAGTCGGAGGCGGGTTCCTCTTCGACCACCTCCATCGCTTTGAAAAGCTGTTCAGCCTCCTCCGCCGTGATTTTGCCCTCGGCGATCATATCCAAAACCATTAAGCGTTCCTTCTGTCCATTCATGAGCGGTCTCCTTTTAGTTGCGAGAGTAATTTCGTGGCTTCCTGCACATTGATCTCACCGCGGCTGAGCTGAGCAAGGATCTCCTGGCGGCGGGTCGAGAGGTCGTC
>DATHTH010000134.1:0-20616 GCA_035463495.1 Anaerolineales bacterium
TCCGGGGGAAGATCGGTGTGATGTGGAGCAACCAGAATGACTCGACCGTCTATTTCGCCTATCATCCTGACGGTACGCCAGACAACAATTGGTTCTCGAATCCAGCCGTGCAAGGTCCGAGATATGCTGATGACCATCTCAACATTAAGTCGCTGCAAGCGGATTCTTCCGGTCAACTGTTTGCGATCGTCAAGACCTCGTTGAATGATGTGGAATCCTCGACATCCACCAAGCCATTGGTGCTCCTGCTCCAGCTGGATGCTCAAGGGAATTGGAGCCGTCGGACAGTGTGGCGGATTGTCGATAACGTCACCCGGCCGATCGTGTTGCTCGATCAGCAGAACCGCACCATTTATGCCTTTACCACGGTGAATTATGGCAGTCAGGACGATGGAGCAATTTACTATAAATCGGTCAGTCTGGATAACCCGAGCATGCAATTTGTGGAGGGACGGGGTACGCCGTTCATCGTATCCTCCACGGATACACATATTAACAATGCTTCCTCAACCAAGCAGGCATTGAACAGCACGACCAATCTGCTCGTCATTGCTGGCGATGACAGATCCGATTACTACTTCCATAATAAGATCGTGCTGGGGAGCGGCGGTGTTATTCCCACTGCGTCCGCCACGAATACGATCGCGCCCACCCATATACCAGCAACCAGCACACCTGCGCCGACCTTTACATCCACACCCGCCCCATCACCAACGCTTATGACAACGCCGCCTGGCAAGACTTCTCTGATAGCGCCAACCGGCTCCATAGGCTCTACAACGCCAACGTACCGTTGGAACCATGTATCCGGTAGCACCTGGTACTATCTATGGATAAGCAGGGTCAACAGCGATCATTCGCTCACGACAATGCATAACCAATGGTACGAATCGTCGGCAGTCTGTGGCGGAACCACGTGCTCTTTTGCTCCCAGTGTGACCTTGAGTAACGGGACGTATCGATGGTGGGTCCAGAGCTGGAACGGTGCGGGGTACGGACCGTGGAGTGATGATATGAACTTTACGGTCTCTCTCCCGTTACCGGGCAAAGCCACCCTGGTCTCTCCCGCTGGGAACATCGGCACGAGGGGCCCGACCTACACCTGGAATGAAGACTCGAGCGCGACCTGGTACTATCTGTGGGTCAATGGACCGTCAGGGAATGTCATCAAGCAGTGGTACACCGCTGAGCAAGCCAACTGCAACGGCGCGTTCTGCTCGGTAACGCCAACGACACTCTTGAGTCCTGGCGCACACGGCTGGTGGATCCAGACCTGGAACAATGCCGGCTATGGTCCCTGGAGCGAGCGCATGGATTTTTCGAGCCCATAAACAGGCACCACTCGATCTTTGGGCCCCGAGGCAAAACAGAACGGGCGAGGTGGCCCGTTCTGTTTATTTCAAGCGAACTGCACTGTCGTAGCCAACGAATTGAATCGGATGATGCCATTACGTCGAGGTGTAATCTCAAATTGACAATCGGCGTCTTCACAATTGCAGGGCCTTCGGAAAGAGAATAGATCTCTTGCTAAGTCAATGTAGAGCAGCCTGACTTGCTATATTTCAGGTTTTACAGTTGATCATTTAAGTTCTCGCCTGAATTGATATCGCCGGAACTGGTACTGCTTCCCATCAAATTTGCTGGAGAAGATTAGCTTCCAGCCATCTGTACCCAGTTTTTGCAGGTACTCATCCAGCTCGTTTCTCTGGCTCTTGTACTCTTGTAGGTAATGATCGAAAAACTGGACGGTGTTTTCTGAAACAAGCACTGCTTCCACCAGGAGGTAGTCCCACCTTTGTAGGGGATCATCTTTCTTTGACCTCGAGCGGAAATGCTCAACATCTATGTGCGTGAAGTCTGCATACGGCCAGGTTTGCATGGGAACCTCCATCTCCGATAGCGTGAGTTACGAACGCTCGCGAATCTTGCGTGACAACCAGATCAGAAGCTGGAACAAAAGCCAGTACCCAAGAAAGAGGATGATCACCCACAGGAGGAAGCCTTCGATCCCCCGGCCCTCAATGACCAGGCAGGCATGGACCACGGCGAGTATCGCTGCTGCGATCACAAGCGGTCTTGATGTTGCGGACCGCTTATCTCGTGGATTATCCTCCGGATTTGCTGTCATTGCATCTCATTTCATGATCGCTCACACCGCCGCGCATAGCGAACGCGGCGATCACGTAATAGTGCAACAGGCTGCAAGCGTGATCTACTGAATCACTTGCGAGATCTTGCCTGTTTGTTTATCCTTCAAAATTACCTTCAGCTGCCCGTCCGGCATCTTCTCTTCCTTGATCAGGAAGTGTTGCTCATCGTAATCCTTGAGACCCGCATTCTCCTGGTTGACCGGACCGCCGCGCCAGTCCCGGATGTCAATCGGCTCCCACTTCCTGCTTTCCACCGACCGATACGCCGCATCCATAATGGCATTTACCACATATCCATCGTAGAACGTCTCCATCGGTGCAAGGCCCCTATCCATGCTGTTAAACATGTCCATGAACATGGCGACATAGCCCAGCGAGCCGATCTCGTCGCCGACCGGGAACAGCCAGCCGGTGTCTCCTTCCGCCTTCTCGGCCACGTAGCCGCCCTGCCCGACCCCGGTGAACATCTCGAAGCCTGTCCGCATCCAGTGGTTGAGCCAGATCGTGCCATCGGTGCCGGCGACCTCATCGCGCAGATCCATACCGCCCCGGAACGTCCAGCTGACTTCGAACTGGCCGATCGCCCCGTTCTCATAGCGCACCAGTCCGACGGCGTGGTCTTCTGCCTCGATCGGATGCACCTGCGTATCCGCCCAGCAAGTAATCTCAACGGGGCGCACACCCTTTCCGATAAAATTGCGGGCGATCTCGATACAGTGACAGCCCAGGTCCACGATCGCCCCGCCGCCCGAGTACTCCTTATTCCAAAACCAGTCACTATGCGGACCGCCATGAGTCTCACGCGAGCGCGCCCACAGGACTTTGCCCAGCGCGCCGTTCCGGGCGGCTTGCACGGCCTTCAACGTTTTAGGCGTGTAGGCCAGGTCTTCCAGGTAACCGTGAAACACGCCGGCTTTCTCAACAGCCTCGAGCATCTCCAGCGCCTCCGGCCCGCTGACAGCGAGCGGCTTGGTGCACAGCACGGCTTTGCCTGCCTCAGCTGCCAGCAACACTGCCTCTTTGTGCAGGTAGTTTGGAATGCCTATAACAACGGTGTCAATCTCGGGATCCTGGATGGCTTCTGCCAGATCGTCCGTCCAGCGCGGGATGCCGAACTCCTCGGCGAACTTTTTTGCGTTTTCCATTTTGGCTGAACAAACGACCGTGACCTCATCCTTCCCCCGGAAATTCTGCAGGCTCATCGTGTAGAAGCGACCGATCAGGCCCGTTCCCAACATAGCGATCTTGTGCATGGTCTTCTCCTGGTGATCAAGTTATAAAAATTATATGGCAGCGTGCGAAGCGAGTCAATTCTTGCAGGCAATCTCAGGAGGAGATAGAATATTTTGAATAAGGAAACCAGATATGTCAGAAGCAGCACTTGAATACATAACGCAAGCCAGAGCGATCCTCGACCGTATCGAGTCTACCCAACTGGAGAAGATTGAGCGCGCCGCGGAGATCTGCGCACAGGCGATCGCAGGCAATGGGCTCGTGCACCTCTTCGGCACGGGCCACTCGCGCATCTTTGTGGAGGAAATGTTTCCCCGTCACGGGAGCTTCCCGGGCTTCCATCCTATTGTCGAGCTGTCGCTTACCTTTCACAACCTGGTGGTTGGCTCCAATGGACAGCGCCAGGCAATGTTCCTCGAGCACGTGGAAGGATTCGGCCAGGTCATCCTGCGCAACTTCGTCTTCAGCCCACCGGACTGTTTTTTGATTTTCTCCAATAGCGGCGTCAATGAAGTCGTCGTGGACGTGGCGCTCGAAGCCAAACGACTAGGCATGCCCGTTATTGCCGTGATCTCGGTGGAGCATTGCACAGCCTCGCCAGCCAATCACTCCAGCGGCAAGAAGCTGATCGACATTGCCGATATCGTGATCGACAATTGCACACCTGCCGGGGACGCGCTGGTAAGCATCCCCGATCTGGCTGACCCTGTGGGACCAGGCTCCACAATCGGCGCGGCGACTGTCACCAACGCCCTCAAATGCCGGATCGCCGAGAAATTGACCGAGCGCGGCAAACCACCCATCGTGTTGACGAGTGGCTACTTCATTGGCAGCGAAGCCAGCAAACAACGCTTCGACGAGTGCTACGACGACTATCGTGCTCGCGTCCAGAAAGTGTACGGCAGCCGATGAACCGACTTGTGGGTAAGGTCGCCATCGTGACAGGTGGGGCGAGCGGGATCGGGCTCGCTACCTCACGGTTGTTTGCAGAGGAAGGCGCACAGGTCGTTGTGTTCGACATCAGGGGCTCAAGTCAGGATTCCTCTCCGGTCGACGTGACTTCCCCGCTCGAGGTAGAGTCCGCTATCAAGAATGTGGTGGACAGACATGGCCGGCTCGACATTCTGGTCAATGTCGCCGGTGGCAGCGGACGGCGCTGGGGCGACGGTCCGGCAGACGCCTGCAGCATCGAAGGCTGGGAGAAAACGCTCGCCTTGAATCTCGACAGCGTCTTCTACTGCTGCAAATATGCGCTGCAAGCCATGCTCAGACAAGACCACGGGGCGATCGTCAATGTCGCTTCGGTGCTGGGCATGGTCGGCGGCGATGAGGACTTTGCCACGCACGCGTATGCCTCCAGCAAAGGCGCGGTCATCAGCCTGACGCGTTCGATCGCCGCTTACTACGCCCCGCGCGGGGTCCGCGCGAATGTCATCTGCCCGAGCCTGATCGCAACCCCCATGAGCCAGCGCGCCCGGGAGAGCGAGCCAATCCGCAAGCGGCTATCGCAGCTCCAGCCGCTGACGAGCGATTTCGGCTCCCCTGACGATGTGGCATACGCTGCCCTGTATCTGGCGTCTGATGAATCCTCCTTCGTCACCGGCTCCGTGCTCACGGTCGATGGCGGCTGGACGGTACGATAAGCTCAGCCTGCTACACTCTATGTTCCGATGACCCAATCCATTTTTGACCAGTTTTATAAGATCGGTATCATCCCCGTGCTGGAAATCGACTCGGTACAGCGTGCCATCCCGCTGGCGGAAGCGCTGCTCGCCGGAGGATTGCCGGTTGCCGAGATTACCATGCGCACCGAGGCGGCACTCGAGTCGATACAGGTCGTCGCTAATGCAGTGCCACAGGTCATCGTCGGGGCGGGGACGGTGCTCAGCCGCGAGCAGGCAGAGGCGGCGCGCGCTGCGGGCGCCCAGTTCCTGGTTTCGCCGGGTATAGTTGAAGAGGTCGTCACCTGGGCGCAGGAAAGTCGGATTCCCTTGATCGCCGGCGCCGTGACGCCCACCGAGATGATGCATGGTATTCGACTTGGACTGGATATTTTGAAGTTCTTTCCTGCCGAAACCATGGGCGGACTCAAAGCCATCCAGTCCATGTCTGATCCCTTCCCTCAGCTGCGCTTCATTCCCACAGGCGGTATTCGCCCCGAAAATGCAGGTCAATACTTACAGCACGAAAAAATCCATGCGGTCGGCGGCTCGTGGATGGCGAAGCGACAGATGATCGCCGAAGGAAAATTCAATGAGATTGAGCGCCTGGCAAAGGAAGCCAGCTATATTGTGAAGCAAATCAGGACGCCTTCTTGAGCCTTCGTGACCCTTTGTGTCCTTCGTGTTTAATTTTGGAAAAGGAAAAACGTGAACGAACAACCTCTGCGTACAACAGTGATCGGAAGCTATCCATTTCCTTCCTGGCTGGAACTGGCAACCCAGCAGCTCGATAGGTTCGGAACGAACGAGATCGCCGAGCTGCAAGAAGATGCCGTCATTGTCGCGATCCATGATCAGGTGGAAGCTGGTCTGGATGTGATCACCGACGGGGAGCAATCCCGCCTGGATTTCAATCTGTCGTTCTATGGCTACCTACAGGGCATTCAGGCAAATGAGCGGCCGCTGCGCACCTTTGGTCCACCCGCGCATGACCAGCGTGGCAAACACAATATTGTGGACCAAATCACCGCACTTCGCGGGTTAGGTGTGGTGGAGGAATACGAGCGGTTGAAACGGCTTGCTCCGCAGGGCTTTACCCTCAAGGCGAGCGTGCCGGGTCCCTATACGCTTAGCGGCAGATTGAACCCGAACGAGCAATATCCCGATCGGTATGCGATCACCGAAGCCCTGATTCCCATTGTGCGTGCGGAACTGGAAGCGCTGGTCCGGGCCGGCTGTGAAGAAATTACCGTGGACGAGCCGTCTATGAGCTGTTATGCTTATAGGGAGGATACACGGCGCTTTGTGGAGATTTTCAACCGCACCGTGGAAAGCGTATCTGGCAGTACGCATCTTTCCACACATTTGTGCTTTGGAAATTACAAAGGCCGGGCCGTGGGACCCCGCCGTTACGCACCGATGTTCCCGGATTTCCTCAATATGAAAGTGGATGAGATTCACCTCGAAATGGCAAGCCGGGAATTCTCCGAGATCGAGATCATCGAGGAGATCGCCAAAAGCAAAGATGTGGCAGTAGGCATCGTGGATGTAAAATCCTACTATATCGAGACGCCCGAAGACATCGCCAGCCGCGTGCGTCACTGCCTGAGGTTTGCTCCTCCCGAACGGCTTTCCTTCGCTCCAGACTGTGGCTTGAGCCAGACTGCGCGCTGGGCTGCCCGGCTAAAGCTGCAGAATATGGTCAGGGGCGTGAAAACGGTACGAGAAGAATTAGGACTTGCAGAGACAACGTCGGGAGACGTCGACTCATATTCGCAATGATTAAGCCTGATTTACAGGACGATGCATTTCTCGAAGATGTAGTGCGGGCAAAGGAACATCCCGGTCAGCTGCATCTCTGGTGGCTGGGTCAGAGCGGATTCCTGATCCAGTGGCAGGGCCGCCATCTTCTGCTCGATCCCTACCTGTCGGATTCTCTGACGAAGAAATACGCGGGAACGGGAAAGCCTCATGTCCGGATGACGGAACGCGTGATCGCGCCGGAGCGGTTGGACTTTGTGGACGTCGTCACCTCCAGCCATAACCATACCGATCATCTCGATGCCGAGACGCTGATTCCCCTGTTGAGATCGAACCCGGATCTGAACATCATCGTTTCCCGCTTCAATCTTCCATTTGCCGCCGAGCGGCTGCAATTGCCCGTGGACCGGCTCACTCCCATCACGGTCGATGCGCCTCCGATCATCTTGGAACCCTTCACCGTATCTGCAATCCCCGCCGCGCACGAGACCCTGGAGCAGGATGAAAACGGCGACCACCGCTATATCGGCTTGATCGTTCAAGCCGGTCCATGGACAATCTATCACAGCGGCGATTGTGTCCCGTATGAGGGATTGGTCGAACGGCTGTCGAACTGGCAAATCGATATCGCATTGCTGCCCATCAACGGCCGCGATCCGGCGCGCGGTGTCGCCGGTAACTTCACCGGGGAAGAAGCCGCCCAGCTTGCAAGACAAATCGATGCGGACATTGTCATTCCCTGCCATTATGAAATGTTTGAATTCAACACAGCCTCACCGGAGGTCTTCATCGAAGCTGCAACACGGATCGGCCAGAGATACCGGCTGTTGCGATGCGGCGAACGCCTGTCAATGTAGCATTTGAGAAACTGCTGGCTCTCTGTACCCTCCCCGTGAAGTGACAAACTTCACTTCACGGGGGTAGTGAGAGAGTTTATGATGAGGAGAAAGGAAAACCCATATGGATATTGTTGTGACACCCGGACTGGATCCCGCGCACGACGTCCTGCATTACGGGCGCCAGCCGCTGGATGCCATCTTTGCCCCCAAAAGCGTCGCTGTGATCGGCGCAAGCGAAACACCCGGAAGTGTCGGGCGGACAATCCTCTGGAATTTGCTTAGCAGCACCTTCGGCGGGACCATCTATCCCGTGAATCCAAAACGTCCCAGCATTCTGGGAATCAAAGCGTATCCGAGCCTGCGCGCGGTGCCTGAGGTCGTGGATCTGATTGTGGTCGTCACCCCTGCGCCCACGGTCCCGGACATCATCAAAGAAGCTGTGGATATCGGCGTCAAGGGCGCCATTATCATCTCAGCAGGTTTCAAGGAAACGGGACCAGCAGGTGTGGAGCTCGAGCGCCAGATCCTGGAACACGCCCGGCGCGGTAATATGCGCATCATCGGTCCCAACTGCCTCGGAGTGATGAACCCCATTTCAGGCTTGAATGCCACGTTTGCCACGACGATCGCTCGACCCGGCAGCGTCGGTTTTATCAGCCAGAGCGGCGCGCTGTTGACAGCGATTCTGGATTGGAGCCTGCGCGAGAATGTAGGTTTCAGCTCCTTCGTCTCGATCGGCTCCATGCTCGACGTGGACTGGAGCGACCTGATCTATTACCTCGGCGACGACCCGCACACCAAGAGCATCGTCATCTATATGGAGACCATTGGCAACGCGCGAGCCTTTCTATCCGCGGCGCGTGAAGTGGCCTTGACCAAGCCGATCATCGTCATCAAGCCGGGCCGCACGGAAGGCGCAGCGAAAGCTGCGGCTTCTCACACCGGCTCGCTCACCGGAAGCGATGAAGTGCTGGAAGTGGCTTTCCGCCGCAGCGGTGTGTTAAGAGTCAACAGTATTGCCGAACTGTTCTACATGGCAGAGGTGCTAGGAAAGCAGCCGCGTCCGCAGGGCCGCCGCCTGACCATCCTCACGAACGCCGGTGGCCCGGGCGTGCTCGCCACCGATGCCTTGATCACAAACGGCGGCGAGCTCGCAAAGCTTTCCGATGAGACGATGGAAGCCTTTGACCAACTGCTGCCGGCCGCCTGGAGCCATAACAACCCTGTCGATATCCTGGGCGACGCCAGCCCGGAGCGCTACGCGAAGGCGCTCGAGATCGCAGCCAAGGATCCAAACAGCGACGGTATCCTGGTCATCCTCACCCCGCAAGCTATGACTGATCCGACAAAGACCGCCGAGGTCCTGGAGCCGTATGCCGGGTCGCTCGGCAAGCCGGTGATTGCTACGTGGATGGGCGGCGACGAGGTCGCGCCCGGAGAGGCAATTCTCAACAAAGCCAAGGTGCCCACCTTCCCCTACCCCGACACAGCGGCGCGCGTCTTCGATTACATGGCGCACTACTCGGAGAATTTACGACTGCTGTACGAGACGCCCATGCCTGTCGGTGGGATCGGGCAGGATGCCATCAACCGGGAACAAGCGGAAAGCATTATACAGAATGCGCGCAGCGCAGGTCGTACAATTCTCACCGAGTACGAATCAAAGCAGTTGTTGAGCTGCTATGGCATTCCTACCGTGGAGACGCACATCGCAACCACTCAGGAGGATGGCGTTAAAGCAGCCGACTCGATCGGCTACCCTGTGGTGCTCAAGCTCCATTCGGAGACGATCACGCATAAGACCGACGTGGGCGGCGTGCAGCTGAACCTGGCGGACGCAGAGGCAGTGCGCCAGGCGTTCGACAGGATTCAAAAATCCGTCGCCGAAAAAGCCAGCGCAGAAGACTTCCTGGGCGTGACCGTCCAGCCCATGGCGAAACTGGAAGGTTACGAGCTCATCCTGGGCAGCAGCATTGACCCGCAGTTTGGTCCCGTCCTCTTGTTTGGACTGGGCGGTCAGCTGGTGGAGGTATTCAAAGATCGTGCCCTGGGCTTGCCGCCCCTGACCACGACGCGAGCGCGCCGCATGATGGAGCGCACAAAAATATACACAGCACTCCAGGGCGTGCGAGGCCGCGATCCCGTAGACCTGGCGGCGCTCGAGCGAATGCTGGTGCGCTTCGCACAGCTGGTCACCGAGCAGCGTTGGATCAAGGAGCTGGATATCAACCCTCTGCTTGCCTCGCCGGAGAGGCTCATTGCTCTGGACGCTCGCGTTGTCCTCTTCGATAGGGCTACCAAAGAGGAGGAACTCCCTAAGCTTGCTATTCGTCCCTACCCGATCCAGTATGTAAGCACCTGGACAGCCAAGGACCGGACCAAGGTGACCATCCGCCCGATCCTTCCTGAAGATGAGGCGCTGCTAGCCAAGTTCCATACGGTCCTCTCAGACCGCACGGTGTACATGCGCTACCTCAAGCCCATCATGCTCCAGGAACGCGTAATGCATGAGCGCCTCGCCCGGATTTGCCACGTGGATTATGATCGCGAGATCGCCCTGGTCGCCGAAAAGTTGGAGGAAAGCGGCGAGCCGTCGATCATGGGCATTGCGCGCCTGAGCCGCATCCATGGGACAAAGGAAGCACGGCTGAGCATATTGATCGGCGACCCGTACCAGGGAGTTGGTCTGGGAGGTGAGCTGATTAGCCGGGCGATCGAGGTTGCCAGGAACGAGCGGATGAACCGTCTGAGCGCCATCCTGACCCAGGACAACCAGGTGATGCTGCATATATTCCAGAAACTGGGGTTTACCATCCAGCCCGTCAATCATGAGACGGTCATCGCCGCAATACTCGAGCTTTAGAAAGCTCATCTGCCGACACTGCAACCCCCGTCGATCGAAAGGTACGGGGGTTGATATTTTCCCTCACGAATCACTACGCATATGGTGGAGCAGAAATCCCTATGGAACCACGAGATGATTACATGCTCTGGGTTCGCGTTTTCAGTTGTATGGATGGAAACTGAATATCATGACTTTCTGTATTTCCCTTGACTTTTCCCCCAAACGAAATATAATTTTATGTAGCAAAACATAATTTTATGTTTGCAACTGGCATGACCTTTACGTCGCCCAGCTCTCCCCCCATTCCCTATGCCCGTGTGCTGGAACTCCTTGCCGATGATCACAACCTCCACAACCTGGAGGCCGTGACCAAGGCACTTGGTTCTGAGACACGGCTGGAGATTTTGCGTTTCTTGAGTGCGCATACCTGTACACTACTTGAAATCGCGGAAGCGCTCGACCTCCCCCCTTCCACCGCTACGCTCCATATCAACGTTCTCGAGAAAGCCGGTCTGATCGAGACGGATCTGCGCCCGGCAACCCGCGGTCTGCAAAAAGTCTGTGCTCGCGTCTATGACCGCATCGTGATCCAGCTGCCTGCGGTCGCCGAGCGCGAGGATACCGCAGTCGAGGTCTCGATGCCAATTGGCGCATTCGTGGATGTGAACATCATCCCCACCTGCGGGCTTCTGGGAGACCTGGGCATCATCGGTCACCTCGATGACCCGAGCGCGTTCTATGAACCGGAACGCATCCACGCCCAGCTGATCTGGTTCCGCCGTGGATACGTGGAATATCGTTTCCCGAACCGCTTGCCCCCGAACGTTACCCGTGACGACATTGAGGTGAGCTTCGAAGTTTGTTCGGAGGCGCCCCTGCATCATGCCAACTGGCCTTCAGATGTGACTGTCTGGATTGGCGATGTCGAGATCGGCACCTGGACCAGCCCGGCTGATTTTGGGGGCGAACGCGGCGCACTGACGCCTGACTGGTGGGACACCCAGAATTCACAGTATGGGCTGCTCAAAGTCTGGAAAGTTACCAACAACGGAAGCTTTGTAGACGGGATGCAAGTCTCTAAAATCAGCCTTAACGATCTGTGGCTAGAGCCGGGGTCCCCAATCCCGGTGCGGATCGGCATCAAGAATGGCGCCGCGAACATCGGCGGCATGAATTTATTCGGCAGCAGGTTTGGCAATTATCCCCAGGACATCGTGCTGAGACAACACTACAAGCGCATGTCCCGATAATCCTATAAAAGCGCTGTGCATCTGGTGGCGCAGCGCCGCAGAGAGGAGGTGGTTCCGTCTCATCAGAAACTGTCTCATCAACTCCCTCGCTGCTACCACACCTTGTTGGTAGTTCCCTTGTGCAGGGCACAAGGACCGGTTTGAAGCTTGTTAGAACCAACTAATTTTAAGAGGAGAAAAGATGAAAAACCTGAATCGCTTTCTGATTCCTGTGCTAGTCGTCCTGTCTATGGTGCTGGCTGCCTGTGGCGCGCCTGCGGCCCCGACGGACGCGCCCGCAACCCAGCCGCCTGGCGGCGCAGCGACCGGCGAATGCCCGGCCGGTGTGGAAGGCATGTCCATTGAGATGTGGAGCCCGTTCACCGGTGGTGATGGAGATGAGATGACCGCGCTGGCGGAACGCTTCAGCAGCGAGAATCCCTGTGGCATCACCGTCACTCACGTTGCCCAGCCTGAGTATCAGCAAAAGCTGGAAGCCGCGGCTGCCGCTGGAGGATTGCCGGCGATGACCGCTGTCCACGCGACCCGCGTGGCGGCACTGGCATCCCGCAATGTGCTCAAACCGTTCGGACCAGAAGCCATGGCTGTCTTGGGTGACGAGCTTACCTCCAACTTCCCGGAGGACCTCTGGAGCCGAGGCGAATTTAGAGGCCAGCGCTATTCCATTCCATTGGATGTCCATCCGCTGATTATGTTCTACAACAAGGACCTGTTCGAGCAGGCAGGAATTGAACCGCCCGGCGCCGAACCCTGGACCAGTGAGCAATTCGAAGATGCCCTGGCAAAGCTTGAGGCCATTGATGTGACCCCGATTTCCCTCGGGAACGCCTTCCAGGCAGCTGCTCTCTTTCAGGCACTCATCCGTCAATACGGTGGTTCTCTGACGGATGAATCAGGCGCTACTGCTACCTATAATTCCGAAGCCGGCGTACGAGCCCTCGAAAAAATCAAGGAGCTCAGGGATAAATACACACCCGACATCGCGGGCACGGGTGATCCCGAGGTGAATTTCTTCAAAGAAGGCAATGTCGGAATGGTATTCCACGGTCCCTGGTGGATCTCTGATCTTTCGCAATTGGACTTCGTCGGCTTTGCACCGCTGCCCACCATCGGCGACCAGCCCGCGACCTGGGGTGGGTCACACCATCTCGCCCTGACCACCGAGGATCCCACCACCCAGGCTGCTGCTGCGGTGTGGATCAAGTGGCTCTCCGACAACTCCGCAGAATGGGCGGCAGCCGGCCAGGTTCCAGCCCGCCAGAGTGTCCGCGACGATCCCGACCTAGCCAGTGTGGCCGCCCCGATCGCATCCGTTGCCGAGTCTGCCAATATGGTAGCGCTCCCGGCGCCGGTGGCTGGACTTGAGGGCGCCCTGTGGGATCAGTTTGGACCTGCGATTGACGCCTTTCTCGCCGGGGATGTAGCAGATGCCCAGACTGCCCTGGATCAAGCCGCCGCCACATCTCAGCAGGTGATGGAAGAAAATCTCGAAACGTTTGGGGAATAGTCAATCTTGAACCTGAGCCGAGGAGGCCGGACAATGCCTCCTCGGCTCTTTTGGATGAGCTCTCATGTTAGAAAGGAGATCCCGCTATGGCAACCAATGTCGAATCGGTAAATGTCTCGGCTGGCACGGCGGCGCGCAAGAAAAAAGTTTCCATCGTCCCTTATCTTTTCATCGCGCCTCACCTGATTTTCTTTACGGCATTCTTAGCCTGGCCGTTTATCTATGGCATCTATATCAGCCTCTTCCGGTTTGACTTTTTGCAGCCAAATAATAGACCATTCGTTGGGCTCAAGAATTATGCAGACCTGTTTAACCCGGAAAGCGTCCCGTTCAAGGGTTTCTGGAACGGGGTAAGCAACACGGTCGAGTTTATGCTCTGGTCCGTGCTGCCATTGGTGGGGATTGCTCTCGTGCTGGCAGTGCTGCTCAATCGTAATTATCCGGGAAGGGGCCTGTTTCGCACGATCTTCTTCGCGCCGTACACGCTTTCTGTAACCGTCGCCTCGGTCTTGTGGTGGTGGATCTTCCAGGGACAGGGCGGCCTGGTCAATAATGTCCTGAGAGGGATTGGATTGACTCCTCCCAACTGGCTGGGCGACCTGCCCGGGGCATGGATCGCCATCACCATCGCAACCATCTGGTGGACGATCGGGTTCAACACGATTATCTTCCTGACAGCGCTACAGGAAATTCCCAAGAGTCTGTATGAAGCGGCTTCGCTGGATGGAGCCAATTCGCAGCAGCAATTCTTTCTCATCACGATCCCTAATCTGCGTCCTGTGTTGGTCTTCGTTCTGACAATTACACTCATTGCTTCCGCCAACCTTTTCGGGCAACCCTACTTAATGACAGGAGGTGGTCCGGCAGAGGGTACCCAGACGGTAATCTATCGTATCTTTATCGAAGGTATTCTTCGAAGTCAAATGGGTAGGGCCGCAGCCATGTCCATTCTCGTCGCGCTGATGCTGCTTGTCTTAACCTATCTCAATTTTAAGTTTTTCGGGCAAACCGAGGAGCAATAGGAGAGCTGTTATGACAACTTTACAACCCGCCCGCGGAATTCAGGAAACCGATGTCGAGATCGGCGAGTCAAGGCTAAGCAAGCTCGGCTTTTACCTGGTGATGACCTTATTCGCGCTTTTCTTTCTGTTGCCGTTACTATGGATGGTTTCGACGGCTTTTAAACCCTTCGCAGAATGGCTGAGCGCAAGCTGGATTCCCGTGAACCCAACCTTGGAGAATTTCCGGTCTATTTTCAATGACAGGACCTTGCCTATCGGAAACTGGTTCTTTAACAGCCTGCTCATTGCCGCGTTATTTACGGCGTTGATACTGATCATCGATTCACTGGCCGGGTATGCCTACGCCCGCCTGGAATTCCCCGGAAAGAATTTTCTGTTTGGACTGATGCTGGCAACGCTAGTGATGCCCGGCATCATGTTCTTGATTCCTAACTATCTCACCGTCGCCAGGCTCGGCTGGATCGGCTCGATCCAGGGCGTGATCGCTCCTGGGTTATCGGGCGTTTTTGGCGTGTTTTTCATGCGCCAGTTTTTCCAGAGTCTCCCCAGGGAATTAGAGGAAGCTGCATACATCGATGGGGCGAGCGTGTGGCGAACCTTCGTATCGGTCATATTGCCTCTGTCGAAGGGCCCCCTGATTACGCTGGGGATCATCACATTTCTCACCTCTTGGAATGATTTCCTGTGGCCCCTGCTCATCCTGGGTGGTAACCGGGCGGCCCTGACGCTGCCGGTGGGACTGGCTACACTTCAGGGTCAATACAACTTCGACTACGGTAAGCTGATGGCTGGCGCCCTCGTGCTCACCCTGCCGGTGCTAGTCTTATATGCCATCTTCCAGCGCTACATCATCCGTTCCATTTCCATGACAGGCATCAAGGGGTAGCCGGAAACTGGATAAAATGTCGTGCGCTGGTAACTCGATATTCGAGTGAAACTTTATCGCTGCTCACAGCGTCTAGTAGTGTAGACAATCTGCACGTTCTTAAACGATAACAAACTGCAAATCTGAGGTAACAACCGCAAACCTACCATGACAGCACTGCATTCGAACCGACCTGTTTCCGACCTGTGGAAACTGGGGATAATTCTCTTTCTGCTGCTTGGCGCCTGTGCTCCCACTACACCCGCCCCGCCAACCGGAACTCCAGGACCGACCCCGACGGCAACGCTTTCGGGGCCTGGCTTTACGAACCCTGTCTATAAATCAGATTTTCCCGATCCGTATATTCTGCGCGTTGGCGATACCTATTATGGCTATGCGACGACCAATGGCAGCACGACCAACATCCGGGTGATTAGCTCAACAGACCTGGTAAATTGGGAACAGCGGGGCGACGCACTGCCTGCCCTGCCGGAATGGTCGGTACTCAACGCCGGTTATACCTGGGCGCCCGGCGTCCTCCAGGTCGATGATGACGAATTCCTGATGTACTACGTGGCGCGTGAGGAGGATATCGACCGTCAGTGTATCGGGATTGCCGTCAGCGATGACCCTGATGGACCGTTCAGGGACCCAAACGATGAGGCGTTTATCTGCCAGACAGAGCTGGGAGGCTCCATCGACGCGCATCCCTTCCAGGATGAAGATGGCAAGCTCTATCTGCTGTGGAAAAACGATGGCAATTGCTGCGGTCTCGAGGTCGCCCTCTGGATCCAGGAGCTCAGCCCGGATGGCAGGAACCTGGTGGGAGAGCCAGTCAAACTAATCGAGAGAGACCAGCCGTGGGAAAGACCGCTGATCGAGAACCCGGCGATGGTCAAGCACGACGATACGTATTATTTGTTCTATTCAGGCAACTGGTGGGAATCTCACCAGTACGCCATTGGCTATGCTGTCTGCGAAACCGTCACCGGCCCGTGTGAGAAGCCCCTCGACGAACCCTGGTTCGAATACGAAGCCCCTGTCATGGGCCCCGGTGGTCAGACATTCTTCACTGATGAAGAAGGCAACCTGTGGATGGCTTATCATGCCTGGACAGGCGCCCAGGTGGGATACTCAGCCGGCGGAAAGCGCAGCCTGCATATCGACCTGGTGACTTTTGAAGACGGTAAACCTGTTACCAACGGACCAACCTATACTCCCCAACTCTTACCCTAACAACAATCAATGAAACACAACCTCCTCGCAGCGCCCTTTACATGGGCTACAGGTATCGAAGATACCTTCATTCAGCACGCGCGTCCGCGTCTGCGTGCCCTTGACGAATATGAGTTAACCCAGCACTACAAGCTGTGGAAGAGCGATATCGATCTCGTCGCCGAGACCGGTGTCCAGGCTGTGCGCTGGGGGATCCCCTGGCACATCGTCCAACCCGCACCCGACCAGTGGGACTGGGAGTGGACAGACCGAGCACTCGAGCACTTGGTCACCGTAAAAGGCATCACACCGATCCTCGATCTGATGCACTACGGTACGCCGATATGGCTGGACAACAGCTTTATTAATTCGAGTTATCCCCAGCGCGTCGCAGACTATGCCGCTGCGGTGGTCGCCCGCTATAAGTCGCTGGTGCGTTATTACACGCCGCTCAATGAGCCGATGGTCAATGCCAGCATGTCGGGCTTTAAAGGAGAATGGCCTCCCTATTTGAGCGGCGACGATGGCTATGTCAAGATGGCACTGGCTCTCTCTAAAGGCATCGTGCTCACGACACAAGCCATCAAGGACGAGCAGCCGGATGCTGTTACCGTGCAGGTGGAGGCTCTGTGGCACACCTTCACGCGCGACGAATCACTCAAGGAACGCGCCGCCCGAGCGAATGCCAGACAATTCCTATGCTTCGATCTCACCACCGGACGCGTGGACGATAAGCATGCGCTCGCGGAATATCTCCATGAGCATGGTGCCGCAGCCTCCGAGCTCGATTGGTTCCGCAGGAACTACGTATCTTTCGATATATTTGGCGCGAACTATTACCCGTGGTCTCATGCGGAATTGAGAATGCGCGCCGACGGCAAGCCCGGTACCGTTGTCCGCAGGACCTCAGGGCACAAAATCGAGATTGTCCTGCGGGATGCCTGGGAACGCTACCACATGCCGCTCATGATCACGGAGACATCCTCCAATGGGGATGTCAAAGCCCGCGCGCGCTGGATGGATGAAACGCTCGAAACAGTCTGCTCGCTGCGCGAGGAAGGCATCCCGATCATCGGGTACACCTGGTTCCCCCTCTTCACCATGGTCGACTGGTCGTATCGCAAGGGCCGGCTGACTCTGGATAAGTACCTCATTCATCTCGGCTTGTATGACTCAGCCCTGGATACGGAAGGGGTGCTTCGCCGGCACGAGACCCCTCTGGTCAAGCGCTTCCAGAACCATATGGCAACACCGATGCCACCGGTAGCCAGACCCGTGCTCGAGACTTCCCGTGTCTCCCCGCGTTCACGTCTCTCGCTGGACGGTCAATGGTACTTCTCACTAACGGAAATCCTGAGCACAGCCGATTGCCTGCAGATCACTGTCCCTGCTCCGTGGCAAGCAGATGCGCGCTTCCGTGACCATATTGGCGAGGCCTGGTACATGCGCGAGTTTGAAGTTCCCGCCGACTGGCTGGCGCAAGGGCGCGCCCTGGTGCTCGGTTTTGGCGCCGTGGACTATTTTGCCGACGTCTGGTTGAATGGGATCAAAGTGGGGGCCCATGAGGGCGGATACCTGCCCTTCGAACTGGATATCACTGCAGCTGCGCGCACCGGGAAGAATGTTCTTAAGGTCCGGGTTCAGGATCCGCTCGAGACCTTCCCGGAAGTTCCGCACGGCAAGCAATCCTGGTATGGAATGCTGTCTGGTATCTGGCAGTCGGTCTGGGTCGAATCGCGGTCTGTCAGTCACATCCAACGGGTCAAGATCTCGAGCTCAGGGGACCAGGTGGAAATCCACGTTTTTACCTCTTCCGGAATGGAGAACCGGCTGGTGGACGTGCAAATCCTGGCGCCGGACGGGGGGATCGTCGGACAGACCATGTCCCGCATGGACAACTTCACCATGCACGTGGGAAGTCCCCTGACCTGGTCGCCTGAGCAACCAAATTTGTATAGGCTGCAGGTGAAGCTGACAGCCCCCATTGCAGGCAGCTCAACGCCCGCCACGCCGGCAATGGAGCTCCTGGACGAGGTCACCGAGACGTTCGGCTTCCGCACAATTGAAACACGCGATGGACGCATTCTGCTGAACGGCCGCCCGTTCTATATGCGCAGCGCTCTCGACCAGGACTACTACCCTGAGTTGATCTGCACACCGCCGTCCCAAGAATATATCGAAGATCAGTTCCGCAAAGCCAAGGAGATGGGGCTAAACTCTCTGCGCGTGCACATCAAAGTTGCCGACCCGCGCTATTACGCGGCCGCCGACAAAATAGGTCTGCTGATCTGGACGGAACTCCCCAACCACACGTTGTTGACCGAAAACGCCAAACGCCGGGCTCGTGAAACGCTGGCTGGTATGCTGGAACGCGATGGCAACCACCCCAGCATCGGCATCTGGACCATCATGAACGAGAGCTGGGGCATTGATCTGACCGACCCTGCCCAGCGTGCCTGGTTGTCCGAAACCTATCTGTGGTTTAAGCAGCTGGACCCGACCCGCCTGGTCGTGGGTAACTCAGCCTGCTGGAGCAATTTCCATGTCGTCACCGACATTGCCGATTTCCACATGTACTACGACCTGCCCGACAACTACGATAAGTGGATGAAGTGGACAGAAACCTATGCGCGTCGCCCGTGGTGGCTGTTTGCACACGAGTACACCGAGCATGCCCGGTGGCGCGAGTTCGTGCTCGACCCCTGGTCTGCGAGTCAGAGACCCACTGCCGCTGAGGTGATGGCAAAAGGCGATGAACCACTTGTCGTGTCCGAATTTGGCAACTGGGGTCTACCAGACGTGCAAAAACTCTATGAGGGAAATGGAGGGGCAGCGCCCTGGTGGTTCGACAGCGGACTGGATTGGAGCGGAGGCGTAGTCTACCCGCGCGGAATCGAGCAACGTTTCCGCGAGTACCATCTGAACCTGGTCTTTCCCTCACTTTCGGCGCTCACCGAAGCCAGTCAGCGTCTTCAATATGAAGCACTCAAATTCCAGATCGAGAACCTGCGCTCCCATGCGAGCCTCCAGGGTTACGTCATCACGGAGCTCACCGACGTCCACTGGGAAAGCAATGGCTTGCTGGACATGTATCGCAATCCGAAGACCTATTATCCCCTGTTAAACCGGTTGAATGCAGATGATGTGCTCATCCCTCTACCTGACCGGGTCAACTACTGGGCTGGCGAGGCCGGTGCGATGAAAATATCCTTCTCGCATTACTCTCCGCTGGAGATCGAAGATGCAGTTCTTCATTGGGAGGTCCTCGGTGAGGATGGCATCGTCAGCAGCGGACAGCGCTCTGTGGGTGCGTGTTCATCGTTCGATGTCACTGACCTGGGCATCCTCCACTTTGAGACTCCCCGGGCCGAGTCGCCTTCTACAGCGCGGGTGGAAATCAAACTCTTCCAGGGAGAGGATCTGATCGCTTCGACCGACCAGGAAATTTACCTGTTTCCCCAACTTGTCCCATCGGGTGCGGGTCAGCAAGTGTACGCACCCGAATTGAAAACATCTCTTGAAAAGCTGGGATATGCCATCACGGACGATTTATCCCGGGCTGCCATGGCAGTCGTCACTGTGTTGGATGATTCCCTGCGTGAATTCACCCTGCGAGGAGGGAGAGTGCTCCTGCTCGCCGAGAGCGAAGATGCCCTCCAAATGCATATCCCCCACCTTGACATCAAAGAGCGTGAGGAGACGGTCTGGCAGGGAGACTGGGCGAACAGCTTTGGCTGGCACCGCTTCGACAACTTGCCAACCGGCGGGATCGTCAATTTTGCATTCGCCGGGCTCACACCTGAGCTTGTCATCCGCAACTTTTCTTCCCGTGAATTTGCGTTCAATGTATATGCCGGGATGTTCGTAGGCTGGCTGCACAAGCCTGTGCCGACGATTGCCCGCAGGCGGGCGGGACAGGGAGAAGTGCTGGTGTCCACCTTCCGGCTCTCCAAGAATCTCGAAATGAATCCTCTGGCAATGTGCCTGTTCGCAGAGCTTGTCAGACTTGTGCAAGCTCCGCAAACTGAACCCGTATTGACGCTTAGCAGCGCCGATTAACAAACAACAGCCCCGGGACATCCCGGGGCTGTTGTGCTTTGTATTGTCTCTACTCTGCAGGCGTACTAGCCTGGGGCGGGTTGGGGGGCAGTCATTCCTGAAGACGAGTGGCGTCGAACACCGGTTAGTCTCCTGAATATCTCAATCTCTGTGCGATCGTACGGCGTGCCATCTGCACATAAAAGATCATGGAACCAGACCTGCGGTCC
>DATHTH010000135.1:0-30374 GCA_035463495.1 Anaerolineales bacterium
TCTCGTCCCATAGTGGACGAGAGGTTTTTGTTTTGCAGCTCTGTCATTGCGAGGAGTGGCGCTGAGCGCCGCGACGTGGCAATCTCCTCGCAGGGACATGGAAGGAAAGATCACGGAGGTTGTCATGTTGGAAAAATTAGATGAGATCGAGAAACGTGCAATAGAGGCCCTGCATACAATTAACGATCCAGACGCGCTCGAAGCCTGGCGCGTGGCGCACGTTGGGCGCAGCTCGCCGTTGATGCAGGTCTTCGCCGGGCTGGGGAAGCTCTCGAAGGAGGAGCGACCCGCGGTCGGCGCGGCGGCGAACCGCGTTAAGATGGCACTGGAGACGGCTCTAACGGAACGTAGCGAGGCGATCAAAGCGGCTGCGCTGGCGAAATCGCTCGAGGAGGAAGAGCTCGACGTCACCCTCCCCGGGCGTGGGGTTCACATGGGGCGCCTGCATCCCTCTACGCAGCAGCTGCGCCGCGTGCTGGATATCCTGGCGGAGATGGGCTTTCAGGTCTACACCTCCCGCGAGGTGGAAACGGACGATGTCAACTTCCAGCTGCTGAACTTCCCGCCCAACCATCCGGCGCGGGATATGCAGGATACCTTCTTCATCGAAGCTGGCGATCGTGGCGATAACCCTATCTTGCTGCGTACGCATACCTCGCCCGGACAGATCCATGCGATGCGCGAATTCGCGTCGATGGACCCCCAGAATCCGCCGCCGATCCGCATCGCGCTGCCGGGGATGTGCTTCCGCTATGAGCAGATCACGGCGCGCTCGGAGATCCAATTCAACCAGGTGGAAGGACTCGTAGTCGGCGAGACCATCACCTTTGCCGACCTGAAAGGGACGCTAATCGACTTTGCCAGGCGCATGTTCGGTCAGAACGTGCGGACACGCTTCCGCGCCTCCTACTTCCCGTTCACAGAGCCATCCGCCGAGATGGACGTCGAATGTTTCGTATGCGGCGGGAAAGGCTGCCCGGTCTGCAAGAACTCCGGCTGGCTGGAGATCCTGGGCTGCGGCATGGTGCACCCGGTGGTGCTTCAGAACGGCGGATATGACCCCGCTCGTTACACCGGGTTTGCCTGGGGTATGGGACCCGAGCGCCAGCTAATGCTGCGCTACAAGATCAACGATATCCGTTATTTCTGGGGCAATGACCTCAGGTTCCTAGAGCAGTTTTAGGGAAGAGAATAGAGACTAGAGAGTAGATGGTCGTGTTTGGAGGATGGTATGAGTGTGGAAGGTTTGAATCGATTGAAGGTTTGGGTAAGGGCAAAGGACTTTGCTGTCTCAATTTACAGAAGAGTCTTGCCTATGCTGCCTTCTGACGAGAGGTGGAAATTGAACCAACAGATTAGACGATCTTCTTTAAGTATTTCGGCGAATATTGCCGAGGGCTATGGTCGGTTCTATTATCAGGATAACGTGCGTTTTTGTTACAACGCTCGCGGTTCTCTGGAAGAAGTTCTCAGTCACCTGACCTTTGCGCATGAAATGAATTTCATCTCTCACGAGCTCTATCAACAACTTGCAGCCGAAGGTGACGAAATCGATAAAATGCTCAACGGATATATTTCGTATCTAAAGAAAAGCAAACAAGGTGCGAGCGAGCCTGGAGCAAATCACAACATTCATGAAGGCTCTGAAAAGTATCTTGCTGAGCCTGTTGATAACTCCACAGTACTTGAAGACACTTCTCTCTAATCATCTGTTACTCTACTCTCTCCCACAAGGAGCACGCTTATGAAACTGCCCATCTCTTGGTTAAAAGACTACATTAACATCGACGGCCTCTCCATCGAGGAGATCGCCCGCAAGCTGACGCTGGCAGGGCTTGAGGTGGAAGAGATCAAATATGTCGGGCTGCCTATGGCGAATGAGGCGAGCGAGCGCCATGAGTTCAAGACTAGCGGCATCTCGTGGGATTCCGAGAAGATTGTGGTGGCGGAGATCCGGGAGGTGATGCCGCATCCCAACGCGGACCGGTTGACGCTGCTCGACCTGTACGATGGGCAGCAGAGCCACGTTGTTCTGACCGGCGCGCCGAACATCTTTCACCTGAAGGGCACCGGTAAGCTATCCCAGCCGATCAAGGTTGCCTATGCCAAGGAAGGCTCGACCATCTATGATGGCCACGTGGACGGTCTGGTGCTCACGACCCTCAAGCGGGCAAAGATTCGCGGGGTAGAGTCGTATTCGATGGTGGCTTCGGAGAAGGAGCTCGGCATCTCGGAAGAGCACAGCGGGATCATCATTCTTGACGAAGATGCACCGGTGGGGACGCCGCTCGTGGAGTATATGGGCGACGCGGTGCTGGATATTGCCATCGCGCCTAACATGGCGCGCAACGCCAACGTGCTGGGGATCGCCCGCGAGCTCTCCGCGCTGACCGGACAGGAGCTGCGGAAGCCTGAGATCCAGTATGAGACGGAAGGACAACCCGTGACCGAACTGGTTTCCATCGAGATCACCGAGCCGGAATACAACCCGCGCTTTGTGCTTGGCTTGATCCGGGATGTGGAGATCAAGCCGAGTCCGTACCAGATCCAGCGGCGGCTGAGGTTGGCGGGAATCCGCCCGATCAATAACATTGTGGATGCCACTAACTATGCCATGCTTGACATCGGCGAGCCTCTGCATGCCTTCGACTACGATGTCCTCAAGGAGCGGGCTGGAGACAAAAATGTCAAGATCATCACGCGGACGGCAACGGACGGTGAAAGACTGAGGACGCTGGACGGCGTCGAGCGCCAGCTTACATCCACCAACGTGCTGGTCTGCGATGAGAGAGGACCGATTTCCCTGGCGGGGGTGATGGGCGGCGCGGAGACGGAAGTGTACGATGCCTCGGAAGAGGTGCTGGACGCAACGGGTCCCGGGAACGAACCGGCTGGCATGCCGCGCGGCAAAGCCAGCGCACGGGGCGCAAGCACCACCAATATCCTGCTCGAAGGCGCGGCATGGAATTTCATCAACATCCGCAAAACTGCCAGGCAGCATAACCTGCCATCCGAGGCCTCGTTCCGCTTCTCGCGCGGAGTGCATCCTGCGCTCGCCGAACAGGGCGTACGGCGTGGCTTGCAGCTCATGGCGCAGTGGTCGGGCGGCAAGGTCGCGCCGGGTCTGGTGGATGCGTATCCCCTCCAGCCGCGAGATCCGATCATTACGGTGACGCCCAAAGATGTCAAACGCTGGATCGGCATCGATCTGACGGTAGAAAAAATCGCCGAGCTGCTCACGCGCCTGGACTTCGAATGCACAATCGAGAACAATTGCGTAGATGCCCGGACCCCTCCACACCGCCTGGATATCGGTGAAGGCATTGTCGGGCTTGCTGATGTGATCGAAGAAGTGGCGCGCAGCTACGGTTACGACAACATCCCTGAGACGCGTATGGCAGATGCGCTCCCGCCGCAGGTTGGCAACCCGAGGTTCGAATGGGAGGAGCGCGTCCGGGATATCCTCGTCAAGCTGGGCTTGCAGGAAATTGTCAGTTATCGCCTGACTTCGCCCGAGCGTGAAAGCCGCCTGGCTCCACACGAGGAGTATGTGACGCTTGCGAATTCGATAACTCCGGACCGGAGGGTCTTGCGCCGGAGCCTGCTCGCCTCCTTACTCGAGTCGGTGGAGAAGAATGCGCGAGCGGACTCGATTGCGATGTTCGAGCTCGGTCCGATTTTCGAGCCCTCGAAGGATGATCTGCCGTCTGAGCCCGGCAGGCTTGCGCTTGTCCTGACCGGGATGCGTACGCCCACAGCCTGGGATGTGAAAAATTCACCCCTGTTCGATTTCTTCGACATGAAGGGCCGTATCGAGCTGCTCCTCGACGAACTCCAGTACACGGATGTTTCGTACACGCCAATCGACTCTGTCCAGTATCTACACCCGGGTAAAGCCGCGCAGGTCACAGTGGCAGGCCAGGCTGTTGGGAATTTTGGAGAGCTGCACCCGCTGGTGAAAGAGAAGTATGAGGTGGGTGATGCCCCTGTCATCGTGGCAGAGTTCGATCTCGAGAGACTGCGCGCGCAGAAGCCAGCCTATAGCCTCGTGCCTGTTTCAGAGTATCCACCAGTCTATGAGGATATCGCAGTCATCGTGGACGAGGCAGTGCCTGCCGGGCGGGTCGAAGCGCTGATCCGTCAGACAGGCGGCAAGACGGTGACGAACGTCCGGCTGTTCGACGTCTACAGAGACGAAAAGCTTGGCGCCGGGAAGAAGTCGCTGGCGTACAGCCTCACCTATCAAACCGATAAGACCCTGACCGATGCCGAGGTGGCTGCCATCCGCAATAAAATCGTCAAGCGCCTTGAGCATGAAGTGGGCGCGAAGTTGAGAAGTTAGCGGTATCATTGGCACATAATCCATTTGTGAGGAGAAATGAGCCGTGAACTTTTCTAGAAATACAAACATGGTAGCGACCCTCGTAGCAACGGTCCTGTGCGGATGTCCGGGGCTGTTTGGCTTATGTTTTGGAGCCACAACGTTGCTGGCCGGTAATATGCCCGGCGCGCAGATAGATATTTTTGGCAGGACCGATCAGGCATCGGCGACCTCGATGGGCTTTTTAGCCCTGTGTCTGAGCCTGATCGCTATTGCGATGCCAGTGATTATCTGGTTTGTCACCCGGAGAAAAGGAACGATTGCCTCGATTGAAAGGGAAATTCAGAGAGAAGACGTTCCCCCTGCCACTGACTAGATCAGCCTGGCATCCGGACATAATAAAAAGAGCGGTGGCACCATGGCGCCACCGCTCTTTTTCACGATTCGCTGTTATCTCACTACAATGGTGAACCGCAGCGGGCAGAATTCGTTGTTACCGACGCGCAGCATCCAGGTTGTGTTGTAGGTACCCGGGTCTTTGGGTGCCTGCAAATCCGCGCCTAACTGGGCAGAATTGCCTGTGGGGACATTTTCAGGCAGGTCGTAGCCAGAGACCTTGTGAAACTTATCGCCGCTGAAATAGATGTAGTCCACCTCATTTCGATCCCAGTTCCTGCGGCCGATATTTCGCACGGTCCAAAAGACGTCGAAATCGGCGCGCGGTTCATAGACGCTGCCGTTCGGCGGTGTGACCCGGGTCACCTGGCAGGCATAGTTATCCGAGCTCGATCCACCGCCGCCCAGGCTCGGTACGCTGGTGAAGGTAGGAATGACGATGGGTGTCAGGGTTGGGAGCACGATGAGCACCGTGGGGGTCGGCATGGGGGAGGGTGTGTCCGTGTTCTGAATGGGCGTGAGGGTAGGCGAAGGTGTGGCTGAGGGCAGGGCCGCAGCGGTCCGCGTGACGGCAGCGTTCACAGTTTCGGCGATGAACGTGCTGACCACATCGGAGTCCACGGTGGGAACGGTGGGAGTAGCCACCGTCGGCACACAAGCCATGACGAGTGCCAGCGCAACGACCCCGATCAATACCGTGGTTCTGCGTATCCTTGCCATATCTGCCTCTTACCCAATCCGCTAGCGCCGGTTTACTTCTCCACGATGATCGCCGTATACGGATAGCACAAGCCGCCTTCGACAATGAACGTCATGACGTAGGTGCCTTCCTTCTCCGGAGCGACCGCATCAAAGTCAACGACAGCCTGTTCGCCCGGCTTCAGTTCGGGAAGCTCCACGAATTGTGTTTGGGTCAGGCGTGTGCCGCTGTTGAACTTAACGTCCAACCCGGCGCGCATGGTCTTGGTGCCGGTGTTGACGATCGTCCATTTGATGTCAAAGGTATCGTTCGGGCTGAAAACAGTATTATCGCGCGGCAGGCGCGGGAAAGGATTGCAGGCATATTCAGGCCGGACCGATGACCCACCACCGCCCCCGCCTGTGCTCGGCGCAACCGTCGGCGCGGGCAGGGCCGTTGCGGTATCCGTTGGGAGGGTGATCGGAGTAGGAGATGGAGGGGCATCCGGCGTCTGGGTGGGAAGGGTGGTGTTGGTCGGCTGTGGGACCGCGGACCCGGCAGCCTGCGTTTGCGCATTCTGCGCCGCAACGGTCAATGCGACGGAAGTTGCGATCTCGTTCTCAACATCCACCGGACTCTGCGTGGGCTGAGGAGGCGCCATGCAGGCAGAGAGCAGAAAGGTGGTTGCCACGGCGGAGAACAGGATATTTTTCAGCGATGGACTCATACATTTCTCCTTGGTATTGCGGATCTTATTCCTTCGTGTCAGAGAGCTGCGAGACCTGCCCATCCGGGGCGGTTTCACTCACAGTTCGGGGCTCCTCGGTGGTGGTTCCGGAGCCAATGCCCAGCGGCTGCCATTTCTTCTCGTCCTTGAGGCGGTGCTGTATGCCGTGACGGTCATGGACTTCGTCGAAGCCTTCGGGCTTGATGAACATCTGTTCGCCTTCCAGCAAGCCAGAGATGCCGCTCTGACCCGGCTCGGGCCTTTTCTCGCCCTTGAATTTGGCGGCATCGGACGGCATATAATCGGTCGGCTCCTCGTAGGTTGTCACGAAGCCTTCGTAGTTGCGCAGGATCACCTTGTGGTCTGACATGCTCAGAAGGTAGTTGGGCGTAACAGGAATTTTGCCGCCGCCGCCTGGCGCGTCCACGATGTATTGTGGGACCGCGTATCCGGAGGTGTGTCCGCGCAAGCCTTCCATGATCTCGATGCCTTTTGCCACCGGCGTGCGGAAGTGACCGGCGCCCTCGACCAGGTCGCACTGGTAGAGATAGTACGGGCGCACCCGGATGCGGACAAGGTCCTGGACGAGCTGGCGCTGGATGTGAACGTTATCGTTCACGCCCGCCAGCAGCACCGACTGGTTCCCGAGCGGGATGCCTGCCCTACTAAGACGGTCGCAGGCTTGTTCGAGTTCCAGGGAAATTTCGTTTGAGTGGTTGACATGGATGTTGACCCACAGCGGATGGTATTTTGCCAGCGTATCGCACAATTCCTGGGTGACACGCATAGGCATAAAGACCGGCACGCGCGTCCCAAGGCGGATGATCTCAATGTGCGGAATTGCGCGTAAGCGTGAGAGTAGCTCCTCCAGGACTTTCGGTGCCAGCACAAGCGGATCGCCGCCGGAGAGGAGCACGTCGCGGACCTGCGGCGTGCGCTTAAGATACTCGATCTGCATCTCGAATTCCTGGCGGTTAAAGGTCTGCCCGGGGTCGCCCACGATGCGCGAGCGCGTGCAATAACGGCAGTACGAGGCGCACTGGGTCGTGACCAGCATCAGCACCCGGTCCGGATAGCGGTGGACCAGTCCCGGCACGGGGGAGTGACGGTCCTCCGCCAGGGAATCCTCCATCATGGCGGTGAAGGACTGCATCTCTTCTGCAAGCGGAATGACCTGCTTGCGGATGGGGTCGTCGGGGTCGTTTGGGTCGATTAGGGAGATGAAGTAGGGCGTAATATCCACGCGGAACAAGCCGCTCGTGTTAAGCGCCTTCCGCTCCGACTCGTTTAAGGGGAGCACTTTCTCGAAATCTTCTGTGCTATTCAGGCGGTGGCTCAGCTGCCAGCGCCAATCGTTCCACTTTTCATCGGGAACGTCTGCATAGATGGGGGCACGTTTGGAGACAAACGGGGTAGGCATGTAAATTTTCCTCCGGAATTCTAGAAATTAAACAACTCAGGTTCTCCCGTGCCTGACAGAAAGAAGCCAAACAACACGGGCACAAAGGTCACGAAGACAAAACTGCCTGAGGTGGAGCGATTTTCCCTTTGTGCACTCCCTGGCACCGTCCGCCAGGGCAGGTGTCGTGTCCTTTGTGTTTAACAGGCATCATCCGTAAAGCGGTAGAACTCCAACTCTAAAACAGCAAACGCAAAAAGACACGTTTCGGAGGATCGTGATCGGGTCGAAAAAAGCCGGCGAAGGTAGGCATTGTCTGCGGTATTGTAAGAGCAAACAAAAGGGGGGTCAATGCGTATATGAGTGGGGATGGCTCCCGGAGCCAGAATAAGGATGCAATCCAACCGCTTCACCTCCCTAACGGGCATCGCCAATCAGAAGACTAGGGCGAAAAGGTTTCTGATAGAGACTTGATATTTGCCTGTTACAACCTTTGCAAGGTTGAGGTTTTGGGAACCATTTCTCCCCAACGGGTGTATATTCACAAGAATGAAGAACCTCTCCGGAGAGGCTGTGTGGACGAATCCACGTTAGTGCGCCGCGCCGCGGATGGCGAGGCGGAGGCCTGGGAGCCGCTGGTGCTGGCGCACCAGGAGGCGGTCTTCCGGCTATGCTACCTGCTCCTCGGCGACCCCGATGAAGCGGAAGATGTCGCCCAGGAATCCTTTCTACGCGCCTGGAACCACCTGAAGCGCTTTGACCCGGCGCGCCCGCTGCGTCCCTGGCTGCTGAGCATTGCCTCGAACCTGGCGAGCAACCGGCGCCGCTCGGCGGGCAGATATATTGCGGCGCTGATGCGGGCGTTTCGAGATGAACCTTCCGCTTCCTCCAGGGCCGGCATAGAAGAGCGGAGCGCCCAGAATATGGAAGCCGGAGAGCTGTGGAAGGCGGTCCAGAGCCTGAGCCTGCCCGATCAGCAGATTGTGTATCTGCGTTACTTCCTGGAGCTTTCGGTTGCCGAGACCGCGCAGGCTCTCAATGTCCCGGATGGGACGGTCAAATCGCGGTTAAGCCGCGCCCTGGAAAAGCTGCGCGGGATTATTAAGCAAGACTTCCCGGTTCTTGCCGAAGGACATGATGCATGAACGAGTTGCAACAGGAACTCTTTGAACGACAGATTCTTTCCATTTCCAAAACAATGGAGTATCCACGCACACCGGATATCGCCAGGGTCGTAACGAGGCGCTTGCGCCTTCCAGAACGGCGTGGTTTCCTGAGCAGGCAGCTAGCATGGTCACTGACTGTTCTCGTTATTCTTGTCGCCAGCCTGATGCTCATCCCGCCCGTGCGCGCCGCGGTCGTCGAGTTCATCCAGATCGGGGTGGTGCGGATTTTCCGGGCAGAGCCAACCCCCCTGGTGCCGCCGCAACAGGAGTTTCCCTCCACGATGAGTCCGGTCACAGCCACACCTGGCTCAACTTCACAGCCATTAATTCCCCTACTGCAAAGACTGGCTGGCGAGATGACTCTGGAAGAAGCACAGCAGACTGTTGATTATTCCATCCGGTTGCCTTCCTATCCTCCAGATCTTGGGCACCCTCATCATGTTTTTGTCCAGGATGCGGATGGGGACATGACTATCCTAGTCTGGCGAGATGCAGAACAACCGGATGAAATCTCCATGAGCTTGCATTTCCTGCCGCCGGATAGCTGGGCGATCAAGAAGATGGAGCCGGCATTGATTCAGGAGACCACCGTCAACGGCCAGCGCGCCTTCTGGACGATCGGTCCTTACCCGATCCGGTATTCGAACGGAAATATCGATTTCATCCGCATGGTGGACGGCCGCGTGCTGATCTGGACGGAGGGGGAGATCACCTACCGCCTCGAGTCGGACCTGAGCCTAGAGGAAGCCATCCAGGTAGCTGAGTCGCTCGAGCCTATCCGCTAATCGGAAGGAACCGCACCTGCCTGCGCGGTGTATGGGTACAGAATAACCTTTTTCCAAGGAGGTACCCATGTTAAGTCGTGTTCGCATCGCGCTCGGTCTGGCTCTGATTTGCAGCCTGCTGATCTCCGTGATGGTATCAGCCAAGGGAGGCTTTGACTACATTACGATCAGCGGCCCGGGTCTCAAAGAAGCCGTGCTTGTGACCGATACCGCATTGACCGTGGACTTCTTCACGTTTGCAAATTTCTACGAAGACCGGACCAGGCCGCCAGCCGATCCCGGCACGGGATATGAGATTCTGCGTTACTACACAGAAGGTATCGGCGCTCGCGCCTTCGACCGGCTGCATTACTATCCCGAAAGCGGCTTCGTCTTCTACGATGGGATCGAAAACGGCGAGTCTGAATATGATGGCGGATGGTACACAGCCAATTCCACGATCAAGCCACTTTTTGAATCTGCTATTGGTATCAAGACCGGTCAGGCTGCCTCGTCTCAACCCGCCGGGACCGGAATTCCATCCCTGCCGCTGATTTCCATCCTGGTAGTCAGCAGTCTCGTCGCATCGGTTACGCTGGCTGCGCTCGCTTTGCGGCGGCGTAGACTTGCCACGCAGCAATAAATGGAGGTGGATATGTTCTCACGCACCCGGATTGCCCTTGGTCTCACACTGCTGATTGCCCTGGTTTTCGCGGCGCCCGCTTTTGCCGGCGGCTGGGCGGTGATCAGCCTGGATGAATTACCGGCAAACGTCGTGGCAGGTGAGCCGTTGACTATCGGCTTCACAGTCCTGCAGCATGGCCATACGCCGATGGATGGGCTGGCTCCAACGGTCACCGCTTTCCACCAAGATACGCGGTTTATTGCTGCGGCCGAACCCGGCAGCAAGCCCGGACACTATACGGCAACATTGACCTTCCCCAAGGAAGGCGAGTGGCGCTGGTCCATTCAGGCGTTTACGATGGATCAACCGATGCCAAGGCTGAATGTAGCCGCGCCAGGCGCTGTTGCCGCAGCCAATCAGCCGCTGCAAGACGAAGCTATCACGGCTGCCGTCCCACCGCTGGTGTTCCTGCGCGTGCTGGCATCCGCCATGGCACTTGTGGGACTGGTCCTGGCATACTGGCGCAGAAGCCGCCTGGCTCTGGGGTTGACCCTGGCAGGCATTGTTATAGTGTTGACTTCCCTTGCCATGGGATCCGCCGTACCAAAGGTAGAGGCGCAAAACGAGAATGCTTTTGAAGTCGCTGCTGAGTCATCTATTTCGCAAGTTGAAATGGGGCAGCAGCTCTTTGTGGCAAAAGGCTGCATCACCTGTCACGTCAACAATCGCGTCGAGCGTGCCTCGTCCTATTGGACGATTGACATGGGTGCACCGAACCTGTCAAATTATTCCTCCGCTCCCGAGATTTTGTTCATCCGTCTGAAAGATCCCGCCGCGGCAAAGTCGGATACCAAGATGCCGAACCTGGGCTTGAAGGAAACGGAGATCGAAGCGCTCATCGCCTTCATCAATTCGAAATGAGGCGGAAACGCTTTTACAAGGAACGGACAGCCATGGCTGTCCGTTTTTATTTAACGATACAATCATGGTCATGGAGAATCAATGACCGATCCCGCTTCCACGCACGGACGCTGGGCTGACCTGCACAAACCGGAGTACACTCCCGAGAGCTCGGATTTCACGATGCTGGGAGTCCCGTACGATGGGGCCGCCTGTTCCCGAAAAGGGGCGGCACAGGCACCCGAGCGGCTGCGGTTCTGGTCCACGCACCTCACGCCGTTCAGCGAAGACCGCACCCGGCTCAGCGGCATCCGTATTGCGGATATCGGCGATATCCCGGTCACTGACCAGCAGCGGGACTTCGAGCAGATCTGCCGCAGAGTGGCGGCACTGCCCAACGTGCCGATCGTGCTGGGCGGAGATCATTCGATCAGCATCCCGGTCTTCGAGGCGCAACGAAAACGATTCCAGGGTCAGCGTCTCGGCGTGCTGTGGGTCGACGCGCATCCCGACCTGTGCGATGTATTCACCGGCTCCAGGCTATCTCACGCCTGTGTGCTACGGCGCGCCCTCGAGTTTGGCATCGATCCCCAGGATGTCTGTCTGGTGGGATTGCGTTCCTGGGAGGACCAGGAGATCGATCTGATCGAGAACGGCGGGCTGAATGTATATACTGCCGCGCACGTGGCAGAGCGTGGTATTCGAAGCGTGGCTACCAGCGTCCATAGCAAGTTAAGGTTATGTGATGCTGTCCACATTTCACTCGACATCGATTGCCTGGACCCGGCATTTGCACCCGGTACGGGAATCCCTGAATCGGGCGGATTGACCTCGCGAGAAGTGATCACGTTGATCAAATCCATGCAGGGCTTACCGCTGGTGGGGCTCGATGTTGTGGAGGTCTCGCCGCCCATCGACCCCTCAGAAGCAACAGTCTTTGCGGCGTTGAAGATCATCATGGAATACATTGCGGTGATCGCCCGTGAGAAACAGAAATAATAGAGGAAATTGCAATGAGTGTGGATCTGGAAAAACTGGAAGTGACCCATAACGAAGCAGACAATGCTTTTGAAGTGCGGATCGACGGCTACCGGTCCAAGCTGGATTACATTCAGGAGGGGAAGAATTTCGTCATTACGCATGTGGGCGTCTATCCCTTGCACAGAGGGCAGGGGGTGGCAGCAAAGATCGTGGAGGCAGGACTGGAATATGCCCGACAAAATTCACTGCGGGTGATTCCGATGTGCTCGTATGCGGCGGCGTATATTCGCAGAAATCCCCGGCATAGGGAGCTGACCAACCAGGAACGAAGCGAGTGACGGCGTCGCAGGTGACCTTCCGTGTGGCGAGACACGCTGACCTACCGTCTATCGTGCGCATGCTGGCAGACGACGATCTGGGCAGCCGGCGCGAGCAGTACCGGCATCCCTTGCCGGAAACATACAATGTAGCCTTCGAGCAGATCGAGAGTGATGCGAATCACGAGTTGATCGTCGCCGAGCGGGATGGAGAACTTATCGGCACGCTACACCTGATGTTTTTGCCATCGCTCAGTTTCCAGGGAGGGCTACGTGCCCAGGTGGAATCCGTACGGGTGGATAAGCGTTTTCAGAGTCAGGGCATGGGCAGTGCGATGATGAGATGGACTATCGAGCGCGCCCGGCGGCGTGGGGCACATGTCATGCAGCTGACAACCCACAAGACCCGCCTCGACGCCCATCGCTTCTACAGAAAGCTGGGTTTTGAAAGCTCACATCTGGGGATGAAGTTAAGCCTGTAAGACCTTTTACCTTTCCCTTATTTCCTTGGTGCTCTCCCCGGCACGTGCGCCCGGGGCAAGTGTCGTGTCCTTTGTGTTAAAAGAAAAACACGCCTTTCCAGACGTGTTTTTCGTGGCGGGGAGGACAGGATTCGAACCTGCGACCGAGGATTTCGCCCCGGTAACCGCTTAGCAGGCGGCCCCAATCGACCACTCTGGCACCTCCCCATTCGACTTTCGATTGACGATTTTGGATTTGCGATTTCCACTCGAAAATCGTCAATCTGAAATCGTAAATCGCGTGGCGGAGGGAGTGGGATTCGAACCCACGTTGGTGTGACCCAAACATGTTTTCAAGACATGCGCCTTCAGCCGCTCGGCCATCCCTCCACAAGGGCCCACTTGTTTTACATGGGCGGAGGCGATTTTACCATAACATGGCTCTCAACCCCGTAGTCCCTGCGCTTTTTTACGTTTTGCTAATACTCCCATGTTAGACTCATGGCTTCTCTGCAAAACCATTATAAATTGATATTCCTGGAAGAGGCAGTATAATCTTTTCCTGAAAAGGTACAACATGCTGAAAAACTTCGTAAAAATATTCGGTGGTGACCCCAACAAAAAGACCATTGAGCAATTCCGTGGTATCGCCGAGCAAATCAATTCTTTCGAGCCCACGATGGAGGGGCTTAGTGATGAGGCGCTGCGCGCGAAAACAGAGGAGTTCCAGGCACGGATAGCTGAATCGGTCGGGAACGTCGAGGGGTTGGATGAAAAGCAGCAGTTCAGAGCTTATCAGGATGCCTTAGACGAGATCCTGCCCGAGGCGTTTGCTGTCGTCCGCGAAGCCTCCAAACGGACGCTCGGCATGCGTCACTTCGACGTGCAGATGATAGGTGGGATCGCTCTGCACCGCGGCTCGATCGCCGAAATGCGTACGGGCGAAGGCAAGACCCTGGTGGCGACTTTGCCCATTTATCTCAACGCTTTGCTGGGCAGGGGCATCCATCTGGTCACGGTCAACGATTACCTGGCGCGGCGTGATGCGCGCTGGATGGCGCCGGTTTATCACATGCTCGGTTTATCTGTGGGGGTTCTGCAAATGGCGGCAGTGACAGAGAACGGCAAGAAAGCCTTTCTCGTGGATTTCGAGCGCGACTCTCCCCACGAGGACCAGCGCCACATGCGTATGGTGGACCGGCGGCTGGCGTACGAAGCCGATGTGACCTATGGCACCAACGCCGAGTTTGGCTTCGATTATCTGCGCGACAATATGACCATGCGCCTCAGCGACCGCGTGCAGCGCGCACATCATTATGCGATCGTAGATGAGGTGGATAACGTACTGATCGATGAAGCCCGCACGCCGCTGATCATTTCAGGTCCTGCCTCGGGGGACCTGGAGTGGTACGGGAAAATGGCGCAAGTGGTCAAACAGCTCCGCCCCGAGGATTACGAGGTCAATGAAAAAGATCGCAACGTCGCGATCACCGAGATCGGTCTGGCGCACGTTGAGCAGCTGCTCGGTCAGCCACTTATGGATCCCGACCGGCCCGAGGATGTCTCCCCGGAACAGGCGCGACTGCGCGGCTACCTCGAGCAGGCGCTGCGCGCTCAATTCGTTTTCCATCGCAATAAAGATTATCTAGTGCAGGGTGGCAAGGTCGTCATCGTGGATGAGTTCACGGGCCGCCTGATGCCGGGCCGGCGCTGGAGCGATGGTCTGCACCAGGCTGTGGAAGCCAAGGAGGGCGCAAAGATCGAGCCGGAGAACGTGACGTACGCGACCATTACACTGCAGAATTACTTCCGCATGTACAAAAAGCTCGCCGGCATGACCGGCACAGCCCTCACCGAGGCGGAAGAGTTCAGCAAGATCTACACTCTGGAAGTGGTACCCGTGCCGCCCAACCTCGAGTATCAGGCGTTTGGCAACAATGCGTTATTGACCGAAGTCAAGACCAAAGACGAGGATGGCTATTCGTTTTCATATTTTGCCAAGCGCGAAGATAAGGCGCAATCACCGCTGTTCTACCGTCGCAAAGATTATCCGGATGTGATCTATAAAACGGTGGAAGCCAAACTCCGGGCGATCGTCCTGGAGATCGTTCGAGAGCATGTGCGCGGACGTCCGCTGTTGGTCGGGACCACCTCTGTCGAATCGTCGGATCTGCTTTCGAACCGTCTCAAGGCGGAGCCGATTCGCCGTTTGATGCAGATCGCTCTCGTCCGGCACGTCTGGATGCAGGCGAACAAGCGTGAGGAGGACGGCCGTCTCATCCCGGAGCTGCAGCCGTTCAATGAGCCGCTCGAAAAAGTGACGCCCGACTCGCTGCGCAAGTTCATCCAGCCGTACGGCCTCACTAACATTAATCCTGAAGATCCATCCAACCTGCACATTGTCCTGGACATCCTGCGGCTGGAGGAGTCAGACGTGCCCCGACTGAAGTCGGTGCTACATGGCGGCGTGCCTCATGAGGTGCTGAATGCCCGCAAGCATACCGAAGAGTCCCAGATCATCGCCGGCGCGGGTGCGTTCGGCGCGGTGACCATCGCCACGAATATGGCGGGCCGCGGTGTGGACATCAAGCTTGGCGGCGAGCTGGCGGAGGAAGTGATCGCCGCTGTCAACCGCGTGCTGGGCAGGTCTGGCTATGAGAATCCGTATGACATGACCCAGGAAGAGCGGCGCGAGGCGCTGAAGAAGGTAGACCCTTCGAATTATGGCATCTACGATGCTGAGGTCAGGCTTTTCCTGCAATACTTCAAAGATATGGAGCGCGTCAAGGAGCTTGGCGGGCTGCATGTGATCGGCTCGGAGCGGCACGAAGCCCGGCGTATCGACAACCAGCTGCGCGGCCGCGCTGCACGTCAGGGCGACCCTGGCTCCTCGCGTTTTTATCTGTCCCTTCAAGACGACTTGATGCGCCTGCAGGGCGGGTCGCAGGTCAGTAGCCTGATGGAGCGACTGCGTGTTGACGACTCGCTGCCTCTCGAGGTCCGCCTGGTCGGCAATATTATCGAGCAGTCCCAGCACCGCATCGAGGGAGCCAACTTCGACGTACGCAAGCATTTGCTCGAATACGACGATGTGCTCAACAAGCAGCGCGCCCAGATCTACGGCCAGCGCGACCGGACCTTTGTCAAAGGGGATCTCAGCGAGAATGTCGCCGAGATGCTGGAGCAGGAAGTGACCCAGCGCGTGGAAACAGGCCTGGCGGACGAAGAGGGCCCCTGGAAGCTGATCGCCTGGCTCGAGCAGGTCCAGCCGCCCTTCATGAGCGGCGACCGGCTGTTTCCAAGCTTCGGTTTATCTCTCCTTCTGAAAGAGCTAAACCGGTCTGATGATCTACAGCAGTCGGTAGTCGAGCTGATCACCCGCGCAATCGACGCAGAGAACGCACATCACCTGCGGGCGATCGATAATCTCATCGACCGGACCGAAGAGGGACTCGACGCGCAGATTGCGGCGCGCGCCGATACGCTCGATGCCTACTTCGAGGGTCTGCGTGACCGGGACGACGCTGAAATTCTCCGTCCGCAGAAGATGCTCGAAGAGATCAACAGCCTGCTTGGCATGCAGCTGAAACTGAATGGCGAACAGCTGCGCACCTTGGGAGAAGATCCGGCGGAGGTCAAAGAGGACTTGAAAAATCTGGTCTCCGCCAACCTGACGGTCGCCTATGCTTCGCGGGTGATCGCGGCCGTCCAGAACCGCTTTGGCGAACCGCTGGCAGATCGCTTCGAAATCTCTAACTGGGAGGACGCCGGCGATAAGATCATGGAAGCGGCAGAACATGCCTTGAAGCGCCGCCAGGAGCGACTGGTTGGAGTTGCTGAGCGCGATGGGCAGATCAAGAACGACATCCACAACCTCATGCCGCGTGAGATCAACGACACGACCAAGCTCCAATTGCTGCTCTCGCTCTCGCAGGGCTCTCGCACCGACTTCGATCAAAAGACCCATCGGCAGATCAAACGGGTTTTTAGCCGCTTCAGCTATGTTTTTCTGATCGCACAGTTGCTGGAAGGTCAACCGGCAGAGCAGGTCATCGAGGACGTCCTGACTCACCTGGATGAGGCTGAGGAGGCCCTGCGCTATGCCTGGGGCGAGCGCGAGTATGCCCGTCTCTCGGCGAACGCGCAGAGGCTCGCCGATTTCGGCGTGGCGGCGAAATTGGCGTTCGGCGAGGAAAGGCTCAATGAGCCTGCGACGAGCCTGGGCGAATCAGATCGGGAAGCTCTTGTCGAGTCCATTGGCAGATATGCGCTGAATGAAGTCCATCGTCAGCTCTTATTGAGCGCCACCACAGAACTGTGGGTGGATTATCTAACGCGCATCGAAGCGTTGAGAGTTTCAATCGGCCTGGAGGCTTACGCACAGCGTGACCCGCTGGTACAATATAAATCGAAGGCGTCTGAAATGTTCGCGCAGCTGGTGGAAGACATTCGTGGTCTGGTGATCAGCCGAGTCTTTGCGTATCAGCCCCGGCCGGTTCAGATCACACCGGTTGAAACTGCAAGTATTTCAACCCCGGCATCACAATCTGTACAAACAGAAAGCGGTAAGAAAAAGAAAAGGCGACGACACTAAAGATATAGCGGAACAACGCGTTCTCCCCTGACACGCTCGCAGGGGCCCGTACGGGTGTAACGCAGATTTTCTACCCTTCTTAGAAGTATGGCATCCACAGAACGCGTGACAGCTTCTCTCAACACCTACCGGGCCTTCCCAAAGGTGGAACTACACAGGCACCTCGAGGGCTCGCTGCGGCTGGATACCATGGTGGATATCGCACGCCAGCATGGGATTACCATTCCGGCGGACGTGCTGCGATTGAGCAACCTGGTCCAGGTACAGGAAGAAGACAAGTTCACCTTTCAAAACTTCCTTGCCAAATTCAACACGCTGCGCCTGTTCTATCGTTCACCGGACGCCATCCACCGCATCACGAAAGAAGCCGTCGAGGATGCTGCCAGGGATAATGTCAGATACATGGAGCTGCGTTTCACCCCGGTCGCTCTCAGCCGCGCCGAGCGCTTCCCACTGCATGATGTGATGGACTGGGTGATCAGCAGCGCCGCCGAGGCTGGAAAAAACCACGGCGTGATCGTCCGATTGATCGCCTCGATGAACCGCCATGAAAGCACGGAGCTGGCGGAGCAGGTAGCCTGGCTGGCAGCGGAGCATCTCGACCACGGGATGGTGGCGATCGACCTGGCAGGCAATGAAGCCGAATTCCCGACCGAGCCGTTCTATGGTGTCATCAAGGAAGCCAGGCAGGCTGGCTTGCACGTGACCATTCACGCCGGTGAATGGGGACCCGCCACCAACGTGAAGGAAGCTATCGAAAGACTGGGCGCCGAGCGGATCGGTCACGGGGTACGGGTACTGGAAGATGAGCATATCATGGCGCTGGCGCGTGAGCGCGGCACGGCATTTGAAGTCTGCGTAACCAGCAATTATCAATCGGGGGTTGTCTCCTCTTTGGAGACTCATCCTTTGATGAGAATGTGCGATGCCGGATTGAACGTCACCATCAACACCGATGACCCGAGTATCTCGCGCATTACGCTGAGTCATGAGTATTACACGGCCTGCGAAGACCTGCGCATGTCGCAAAACACACTCAGGCAGCGCATTGTTGCGGCGGCGCATGCTTGTTTCCTGTCTGAGAAGGAAAAGGAACCACTGGTCCAGCAACTGACAAAGGATCTAAAACTGTAGACATCACCACACCCAACTCTGGGTTTCCCAGAGCACGCAAGGATATCAAAGGCGCTCCTTTGTGTTCTTAAGTCAATTGTGGTGTGACGAAAATTCACACACCAAAGGAGACAGTATGAATAACGATTTTTTCAACGCACGCGATGTGCTGCGAGTGGGGGACCAGGAGTATGTCTTCTATCGCCTCGACGCCCTGGAAAAGGCGGGCCTGACAACGCTCAGCAAGCTCCCGTTTTCCATCCGGATCGTGCTCGAGGCAGCTCTCCGGCAATGCAACGACCGGGAGATCGAACAGTCTGATGTCAAAAATATAGCCATGTGGCGGCCCAAGGGCATGCGCCCGGGGATCCCATTCCTGCCGGCGCGCGTGGTCATGCAAGATTTTACGGGCGTACCGGCTATCGTGGACCTGGCGGCGATGCGTTCCGCGGTGGCGCGGCTGGGAGGCGATCCAAAGAAGATCAACCCGCTGGTGCCTGTGGATCTGGTCATCGACCATTCCATCCAGGTGGATTTCTTCGCTACCACGGATGCCTTGCGGCGCAACACGGAGATGGAGTTCCAGCGCAACCGGGAGCGCTACGAATTTCTCAAATGGGGACAACAGGCATTCAGCAGCTTCCGTGTCGTTCCACCGATGACAGGCATCGTCCACCAGGTCAATCTCGAATATTTAGCGGACGTCGTCGGAGCGCGTCGCCTGGACTCGGGAGAGATCGTCGCGTTTCCAGATACGCTCGTCGGCACAGACTCGCACACTACGATGATTAACGGTCTGGGCGTTGTTGGCTGGGGCGTGGGCGGCATCGAAGCCGAGGCAGTGATGCTCGGGCAGCCGATGGATATGCTGCTGCCCGATGTGATCGGCTTCAAGCTATACGGCAAACTCAAAGAAGGCGTCACGGCGACCGACCTGGTACTGACCGTAACACAGATGCTGCGTAATAAGGGTGTAGTAGATAAATTTGTCGAGTTCTTCGGTCCCGGCCTGGACTCTATGTCCCTACCAGACCGCGCTACGATCGGAAACATGGCGCCCGAATACGGAGCGACCATCGGATACTTCCCCGTAGATAACGAAACGCTGCGCTATATGCGCCTGACGGGCCGCTCCGAAGAGCTTGTGGCGCGGACCGAGGCATACATGCGCGAGCAGGGCCTTTTCCGGGAGCCCTCGACCCCCGATCCCGAATTCACTGACACCCTCGAGCTGAATCTGAGCTCTGTGGTGCCTTCCCTGGCGGGACCCAAGCGGCCGCAGGACCGCGTCGCTCTCTCGGACATGAAATCTGCGTTCCAGAGCGCCCTCACTGCGCCGGTAAGGGAACGCGGCTATGAATTGTCCCCGGATGCGCTGACCCGAGAGGCGATCTTCGGCACCAACGGCGGCACACAGAAGATGCGCCATGGTGCGGTGGTTATCGCCGCGATCACCTCGTGTACCAATACGTCCAATCCGTCCGTGCTGCTGGCAGCGGGCCTGCTCGCCAAGAAGGCTGTCGAAAAAGGGCTCAACGTCAAGCCATATGTCAAGACATCGCTTGCTCCCGGCTCGCGCGTGGTGACGGAATATCTCCAGCAGGCAAACCTGATCGACCCGCTTTCCAAGCTGGGCTTCAACGTCATTGCCTACGGATGTACCACCTGTATTGGGAACTCGGGTCCGTTGCCGGGGGAAGTCGCCAAGGCTGTAACCGGCTCAGACCTGGTCGCGGCGGCAGTCCTTTCCGGCAACCGCAACTTCGAAGGCCGCGTCCATCCGTTGGTGAAAGCCAATTATCTGGCATCTCCGCCCCTCGTGGTTGCTTATGCCCTGGCTGGCACCGTGGACATTGACATGAGCAAGGAGCCTCTCGGGGTTGGCTCGGATGGCAAGCCAGTATATCTAAAGGATCTCTGGCCTTCACAGCAGGAGATCAATGAGGCAATTGCTTCGAGCGTCCGGGCGGAAATGTTCAAGGAGAAGTACTCGGATGTCTTTAGCGGCTCCGATATGTGGAATGAGATCAAGGTTGAGGAGGGCGACCTGTTCGAGTGGAGCGAGGAGTCGACCTATATCCACCACCCGCCCTACTTCCAGACGCTCACACTGGACCTGCCTGCTGTTCAGGACATCCGAGGCGCGCGTGTCCTCGGTTTATTTGGCGACTCGATCACCACAGATCACATTTCCCCGGCTGGCAACATCGCCACCGATTCTCCCGCCGGCAAGTTCCTCCAGGAGCGCGGCGTGCCGCCCAAGGACTTCAACCAGTATGGCACGCGGCGCGGCAATGACCTGGTGATGGCGCGCGGCACCTTTGCCAACATCCGCCTGAAGAATCTGATGGTCGCGCCAAAGGAAGGCAACTGGACCAAGCATTATCCCTCAGGAGAGGAGATGACGATCTTCGATGCGGCGATGCGCTATAAGTCGGAAGGTGTGCCGACCATTGTGTTGGCTGGCGCCGAGTATGGCACCGGCTCCAGCCGCGACTGGGCTGCGAAAGGTCCCATGCTACAAGGCGTGAGGGCAGTGATTGCCGAGTCGTTCGAGCGCATCCACCGCTCCAATCTCGTAGGCATGGGTATCCTTCCTTTACGGTTTGTCGGCGAGCAGAACGCCGAATCGCTCGGGCTAACGGGTCAGGAAGTCTTCGATATCGAAGGCTTGAGCGATACGCTGGCGCCCAGGTCCACCGTCAAGGTGCGCGCCACCAAACCCGATGGCTCGGTGGTGGAGGTCAATGCGATCGCTCTGTTGAACACCCAGGTAGAGGTAAATTATTACCGCAATGGAGGCATTCTCCATACGGTGCTGCGTAATCTTCTGCAATAGCCAAAACCGGGCGGGCTAATGACCCGCCCGGTTTTTCTTTATGAATTTTAGGGTGGGGATCATCATCGCCAGAAGAAGCCAACCCGAAGGACAAAGACCAGTGGGCGCTGTGGATGGAGTTGGTGCGGGGAACGGTGTGGCGCTGGGCGGCGGGGTAAAGGAAGCCGTCGGCAGGGGGATGCTTGTGCTGGTGGCAATGGTGGTGGGCGTGGAAATGACGGGTTGCGTTCCCATCACGGAAATAAGGCGTAGCCGGACTCGTGCCTGGGCGGATGTCGTGTCATCCCCGAGGAAGAGAAAGTTTGGCGTTTCATACGGATCGGGGAAGCCATCGAAGCTGCTGTAATCACGCACGGGTCCGCTCAGGATGGGCTGTGCATTCGCGCTTAACGTGTAGGTGTCTCCGGAAATGGTCACCTGATACTCCGTCAGCCCTGCCGTGGTGTTGAAGGCGATCCCTTCTGCATGCCTGAACAGCCCGCCCGTGGAGTCATCGCCCTGCGCCCAGATCTCATTCTCCCAGAATGCCAGCTCCACGCCACGTGCGTCCTGGCTGAGGACGATCACGTTGAATCCGGCGCGGTGATTGTTGTCATGGGACTCAGCCTCCACCTGCATGGTGAGATTGACTTGAAAGCCGACTGTCCGGTCCAGGATGGGGAACCCGGGTACGGTCGCGCCATTCGAAACCCAGCCGGCATAGGTATCGCTTCCCGTTGAGGTGGTATCCAAAATAGTTACCCCATCTGCATAAGATGGCGTGGCTGCGCCCGGTGGGAAATCCGTAAAGGCGATCAGCGGCGGGGTGGGAATCGCCCCGGAAGACGCGTCATAAAGAACCAGTGTGCCCGGTTGTGTCCATGGGGCTGCGCGGACATGCTCTCCTTCAGACGAGGCTGCAATGCTGCCCATGCTGAGTAAGTAAGCGAAGATGGGGACAACGATCTTGTATTTCATTGACTGCTGTGGACGTTCTCGAAGAACTCATCCTGTAACCGCTTCGTTTCCGTATCGTCCTTGATCGCACGAATGGAGCTTGCCAGCCCACGCGCCCGCGCGTCCAGCCAGCGATTGCCTTTCTCCGGCGTTGCCGGAATTCCATCGCCGCAATAGTGGCTGGGATAGTCCGCATACCACCATACTCCCACATCGATATTCATATCCCGTAGACTCTGTAAACGGCCCAACGGCATGCCTTCTCCATCGGCTGGCATGGCATCGCGTTGCACGAGCTCCGGGCGGACCGCCATGATCGCGCTCGTCTCTTTTTCACCCGCATGACCATCGACGGTCGTCTCCCACTGGGCGCGAATAGCCTCTTCCTCCTCAGGGCTGAAGTACGGCTCTGCAATGTAGATCACGTAATCACGCGGGCTCGCCAGCTGGATCTGTGCAAAATAATGGATCAGATGATCGTTGCCCCCGTGGGCGTTGACAATGACGATCTTCTTCAAGCCATTGCGTGCGATCTCGCGACATGTATTCTCCAGCAGGCGAATGGTCAGCTCCGGATCGATGCCAATACAGCCGGGGTAATGGCGCGCCTCCAGGATCTGGGTAAAGATGTAATCGGGAAACACGATGGCAGGTTCCAGCGCCGCGGCACGGTTACAGACTTCGCGTCCAATGTACATATCCGTTGCCAGCGGTAGATGGTGTCCGTGCCGCTCGATGCACGAGAGCGGCAGCAAACAGACCCCCTCCGCTTTTTGCACTGCTTCTTCGAACAGATCCCCGGTCAATTCATCCCAACGCATATCTCATTCTCCTTTCGGTATTGTGTTGAGCACCGGGTTCTTTTGTCTGATCGCCCGGGCTGATTTAGTGACGATCTCTGCGTCCGCCGAGCAGTAGGGAGCCCAGCATGATGACAATAATGAGGATCACTACCGCCAAGATGAGCAGGCTGGGCACCCATCCGCCCCGGAAGCTGACAATCAGACCGGCAACGATCATGAATGCCATAAAGATCATCGAGCCCAGATGCCTCGCCAGCAGGTCAATGGCGAAGCGCAAACGGTTTAGCCTGTAGAGTCCCCAGCCCATGCCCAGGATACTGAGAGCCACCAGAACGGGCAGGATTACCTGTCCACTGCCCGGCAGGTCGAGAACAAAGATGCCGCAGGTTGCCTCCTGGCTGGGAAGCGGGTGGGAGGAATAGAGCAGAGTTTTTGCGAAGATGAAGCGCTCCAGATCTATGTTGCCAGGGCCCACAGCCCATTCGAGCCGTTGCGACTCACCGGGTTCCAGCATGAACGTTTCGGTCACCTGTTCCGGCAGCGCAGGTGTGCTGATCTGGGTCCGCACGGATGGAGAAATACGTCTGTCTGTAGGGTTGGAGATATCCAGAGAGATGCTTCGTGTTTCCTGCCGGGTCATCAGGATGGGACATTGAAAGCCGCCGAGTCCTGCGTTGGCGAGGCGGTCAAAGCCATAGAATGTGGCTTCCATATCGGCCCATGCGGAAATGCCCAGCAGCAATAATCCGAGGGTGGCTCCGATGATATAGGCTAGGAGCGCGGGCAGGAGGGATGGTGGTTTTGTCTTCATGGTCGATTGCCTGTTCATGTCACGCAATTGTAGCCGCTTTCCGCGCAGAAGCAGCGCCCCTGCAGAACGGTTATCGCAGCAATTCCAACAAGCCGGTTGGATACAGGATCAATCCCTGGTTTTCAAACTCGTCCAGACTCTTCCACACCGCGCGGATCTCCTCCCCGTTTGCTTCCCTGCCCGGCACCAGTCTCTGCTCGTAGACTGACGGTTCTTCCAATATGCCATCGTACACAAACACGATCTCATGACCGGTTTCACCATTGAATTGGAAAATGTTCTCCAGGGTGCCAAGATATTTCAGGCTCTCCCGTTTAGCCTGAAGATTGACCTCTTCCAACACTTCGCGACAGATAGTATCTGCGCTGTGTTCACCAAATTCGATCCCTCCGCCAAGCGGCCGATAGAAATACTCATCCTTCACGCGGTTATATCCCTCCGACACTAGGATGCGGTTGCCTTTCCTGAAAACACAAATGGCAATGGGGCGGATCTGTTTCATAGTCCCTCTAAAAGGGCGACCCCTGTGGGAGGTCGCCCTTGTTTAGATTGTGATCAATTCCGGCTTTGGCAGCGAGTGTACCCCGATGAGGTTCGCCTGCATGGACCAGGGTCCGGTCCAGGTCACCGTGACCGGCAGGATCCTGCCCTTCAGATCTGCCTCCGATTCGACAAAGACCAGCTTATTGGTCGGTGTCCGGCCTTTCCAGCGGTTCTTGACCTTCTCTTCGAAGAGGACTTCCACGGTTTCACCGAGATACTTCTTGTTGATCTCGGCTACGATTTCCTCCTGGAGCTGCTCCAGCATGCGGAAGCGACGCATCTTCTCTTCATTGGAGACGTTGTCTTCCATGCGGCGCGTGGCGACAGTGCCCTCGCGTGAGGAATAACGCGCCAGGTGCGCTACATCCAGTTTGAGGTCTGCGAGAACGCGGTATGTTTCCATGAATTGTTCTTCCGTCTCGCCCGGAAACCCGACAATAATATCCGTTGCGATGGAACAGCCCGGAATCCGCTCCCGAATCTTTGCCACGAGGTCGCGATAGTCCTGTTGGTTGTAGCCGCGCTTCATATTCGCCAGCACCTCGTCATCGCCCGCCTGGATGGGGACTTCGATGTGCGGCATGACCTTTGGAAGTTCTGCCACGGCGTCCATGAGATCTTCACCGAAGTAGTTGGGATGCGAGGTGAGGAAGCGGATGCGCTCGATGCCCTGCACCTCATGAACAACCCTCAGCAATCCCGCCAGGTTCGGCCCATCCGACACGTCTTTACCGTAGCGATCCACGATCTGTCCGAGCAGCGTTACTTCCTTGACGCCCTGCGCGGCAAGCGAGCGGATCTCTGCGACGATATCTCCCACCGGACGGCTGCGCTCGCTGCCGCGGCGGTAAGGGATGATACAGAAAGTGCAGGCGTGCGAGCAGCCGTAGACCACCGGCACATGCGCGCTTATGAGCAGCCCCTGTTCATGCTGGGGCAACATCAGGTCGCCGTCCATATATGCAAAACGGCGAGCAGTCTCGGTCGATTCAATGGCGCGGATCTGTCCCTGAGTCAGGAATGAGACCAGCGGTCCCGGATCGGAGGGCGGCGAGAACACATCGACATACGGAAGTTTTTCGCGCAGCTTCTCCGCGCCGCGCACGCCTACCAGGCAGCCCATGAGATTGATGACGAGATTCGGGTTCTGCCTCTTAAGAGGCAGCAGCGACGAGAGACGCCCCAGCGCCTTTTCCTCTGCGGACTGGCGGACAACGCAGGTGTTTAAAACGATCACATCCGCTTCATCGGCTTTATCGGTAAATGTATATCCAAGATGTTCGAGCGATGAGCCGACCCGCTGAGAGTCGGCAACGTTCATCTGGCATCCTTCTGTCCAAATATAGTACTTCATAGCCTGCGAATTATACCAAGGATGTCGTGTATAATATCGGAGAGAAAACCGTGCATCGAACCATGTGTTTCCACAAGAACGATCGGAGCCCGCTGGCTCCGATTTTTCATTAAATAAGGAGAAATCTCATGCAAAAACTCGACATTCTCGTCCAGGATTTCCTCGCTCAGAAGAGAATTGCTGTGGTCGGCGTTTCGGATAAACGTGATACAGGCTGCAATCTGGCTTACAAGAAATTGATGGAAAATGGCTATCAAGTTTACGGCGTCAACCCTCGGATCCCCACCTATGAAGGCAGACCCTGTTACCCGGATTTGAAGTCCATTCCTGAGAAAGTGGACGCCGTGTTTATCCTTGCCAGTCCCAAAGTGACTGAACAAATCGTCCAGCAGTGCGTCGAGCTGGGTATCAAGCACGTCTGGATGCACTGCATGATGGGGACGAAGCCTGGCCTGGCGGCAAGCATGACCAGCGTTTCCCAATCTGCGGTGGAGTTATGCAAGGCTAATGGGATCGCAGTGATTCCTGGCTCGTGTCCGAACCAGTTCCTCAAGCCGGATTTTGGTCACGCGCTCATGCACAGGATGTGGCGCATTCTGGGGTTTACGAATATGAATTGAATGTGCCGGGAAAGCAGATAGACCCCAACTCACGTTGGGGTCTATCTGCTAGCTGCTTCCCTCCTAGTGTCCACCCTTAATCGTACCGGACGTACCGGGAGCGATTCTCATTAATTGTTAATACAATTCTACTAATTATTCCTTGCAAGTCCAGCAATTTGCCTTAAAATGGATTCAAAAAAAATTTTGAGTCCTTAGGAGTTGGTCTTTGTTATGAACCGCAAAGATTTCGGAGAGCTTGTTGCAGCGCTCCGCCAGGACCTGAACTGGACCCAATCCCAACTGGCTGAGTACGCGGAACTGGACGACGCAGTCATCAGTCAGATCGAGCGTGGGGTGAAAAAGTTCTTTGAGCCAAAGCTACTATTTCAACTGGCAAATGCATTTCAGCTCACCACGCTGGAACGACGTGAGTTTTTGCTCGCGGCGAGCGGGCTCGACCAAAAAGAGATGGTTCGTCAGCCCTCGGCAGCCACGGTAACCGATGTGTTCGATGTGAAGAAAACACTCAATAAAATGATCGAGATGACAGGCCAGGTCCGGCTCCCTGCGTTTCTCTGGGATGTGTACGGCGATGTGATTGCAGCGAATAATATCATCCTGTCGTTTTTTAGGTTGCCGCCTGAGTTCATCCAGAATGCGGGTCAGATCCCGGCAGGCTACAACGTCTGTCGCTTTAATTTTGGCAAGGAGTTGGCGGCGCGTAGTCTTATCATCGAAAACTGGGACCAGTTTGCCTTGAATTCGATGCGTGCCTTTCGTGAAAACAGCCTGCGCTACCGCGCCCAGCCTTACTTCAAATACCTGATGAAAGTTTTCCGCAACCAGAATGAGTATCCGCTATTCGACCGCTACTGGAAGATGGTCTCCTCTATCGAACAGGATAAAGAAGTCAATTCGGATTTATATTCGTACCATCACAGGGCGTTAGGCGAGATCAAATACATCTCTTCCTCTGTGGTTTCGATTACTTCTTTTGGTGAGCTGATCTTTGTCCAATACCTGCCCCTCGATCGACACACGAGCCAGCTTTTCGAGGAACTGGCAGAAAGCGCAGGCCAGGGCGCGACGACGTATGCCCCGTGGCCAGAGAAACCGTTTCCTCAACCAACCTAGATCCGCCTTACAGATCACTTATGCCTGCCAATATAGAAATCAAAGCCCGCGTACGGGATTTTGCACAGATCCAGTTGCGCGCCGAGAGACTCAGCAATGTCCCCGTCGAAATCATTCCGCAGGAGGATACTTTCTTCGTCACTCCCCGGGGGCGCTTGAAGCTGCGCGTGCTGTCCGAGAGCCATGGCCAGCTGATTTATTACACCCGGCCGGATCAGGAAGGACCCAAGCGTTCAGATTATCAGCTCTATCGCACCTCCGATCCGGAAGCGCTGAAGCGCGTCCTGACGCTGGCTTATGAGGCTCGCGGCGTGGTCCGCAAGACGCGATATCTGTATCTGGTTGGCCAGACGCGCGTGCACCTGGACGACGTGGCAGGACTCGGTCAGTTCCTGGAGCTGGAAGTCGTCCTGGAGGAGGGGCAAAGCGATGCGGAGGGTCAAAGGATCGCCGAAGAGCTGATGGCAAGCCTCGGTGTGGAGAAAAGCGACCTTCTCGAAGGGGCATACATGGACTTGCTCGAGGGTCGCTAAGCGTGTTTTCTCCTGATTTTCAGAGCAGTTCCTCATTACCGGGGTATAGTGTGATAAAATTCTCCGCCGGGCGTTGTACCCTTCGCCCGAGAAAAATGCTCACGAAAGGGCTTAGACTATGAAAGTTTTGTTACTCAAGGACGTGTATAAACTGGGCCGGGCTGGCGATATCAAAAAGGTCGCCGATGGCTATGGCCGCAACTTCCTGCTCCCGCAGAAACTGGCTGTGCTGGCTACCTCCGGGGCGCTCAAGCAGGTCGAAAAGATCCGCTCCCAGGCGGAGGTCCGGCGCACCGAGCTCAATTCAGAGCTGAAGGAGCTGGCTGACCAGATCAATGGCATCACAGTCGTTTTCCCCGCCAAGGCTGGTGAAACTGGCAAGCTCTATGGCTCCATCACCACCCAGGATGTGGCGAACGCCATTCAGGAAAAAATCCGCTTCGAGGTCAAAAAGCAGCAGATCGATATGCAGCCCATCCGCAACCTGGGCGAGTTCACGGCGTATGTCCGCCTCACCATGGACCTGGTTCCGGAGGTGAAGGTCTTGGTCCACCGTGAAGGTGAAGCGATTGAAGAAGCAGCGCCGGAGGCCGCTACTGAATCTGAGGAAGCTCCTCAGGCTGAGGCAGAGACGCCTGCGCCCGAAGTGGAAGCAACAGAAGCCTAACCCTCCCTCCCCATCCGTATATTGCATCACCAGTCCATTCCCGCCGTAGGGCTGGGGTGCTGGTGATGTTTTTTCATGATGCCCACCATCGGTCAGCGACTTAAAACAGAGCGTGAGGAGCAGCGTCTCACGCTCGAAAAAGTATTCGAAGCTACCCGGATCCGCGTGCAATATCTGGAGGCGCTGGAGGCAGACGATCTTTCCGTTATGCCCTCACCGGTCCAGGCACGAGGGTATCTGCGCAATTACGCGGAATTCCTGGGTTTCGATGCTGACCAGATGCTCAATGAGTTGCGTGTCATGAGCACGCTTCCGCCGTCTGGCCCGGTGATGGGGCCGGCAGATGGTCTATTGCCCAACCCTGAACCGGAAGAGGTGAAAGCTCAGTCAGCCACCCCGACTCCTGAGGTCGCTCAAGCGTTCGAAGCCCCGCCGCCAGCGATCGAAGAGAGCATTATCCCACTGCATACAGAATACGACGGACTCACCGTTCCCAGAAAGCCCGCCCGCCGCAAAAAGAAATCTGGCACCGCAGAGCAGCTTGCACCGGATACGCCGGAACCGGTGACTCGAAAGCGCGCGCGAAAAAAAGCAGAACCGGAGATGGTGCAGGTCATCCCGTTGCCCGACTCGCCAGCCCAGGTGGAAATCCCGCCACAGGCTGACCCTGCGCCACAGCAGGAACAGCTCGCGTCGGTGGAACCGATATTTGAACCGGTTGCAGGTGAGCCGCTTGGTTCCGAGCCGGATGCATCCCCGTCTGATCGCAGCGATACCCTCTGGCAGGCATGGTTGAACCGGTTGGGGTCTGTCTTATCGGGGCAGATGAAGCGGCGGACGCTGGTCCCCAAAGAACTGCCGCCTGCTGAAAGTGAGGCGAGGCTGCTTTCTCCGGAGCCGGTTAGCCTCGCTGGAACGGTCCCGGACGATCCCCCGATCGAGAGCTGGAATTCTATTTTTAAAGAGATTGGTCGCGAGCTGCGCAGCCGGCGTGAGCTTCTCAGCCTGCACTTTGACGAGGTCGAACGCAACACCCATGTTAAGGCGCATTATCTGGACGCCCTCGAACGCGGCGCGCTGGACGAGCTGCCTTCCACGGTTCAGACACGCGGTATGCTCTCGAACTATGCCACGTTCCTCGACCTGGACGTGGACGCGCTGCTTCTGCGCTTTGCGGACGCACTCCAGGCGCGCCACCGGGAGCGTAATCCGCAGAAGCCGCCGCGCAAGCCCGGGCAGCCGATCATCGCGAACATACCGTCCGTTCGCAGTTTTATTGCGGGCGATATGATCTTCGGGGTGGGCATGGCGGTTCTGCTGGTAGGTTTCGCCATCTGGGGAGTCAGTCGCGTGATGACCATCCAGAGCCAGCAGGATGAAGAGGTGCAGCCGACCGCCCCTTCGATTTCCGATGTGCTGCTGGCGTCGCCAGACCCGGCTTCGTTCACCGCCACGCCGACCTTCCTGCCTGTGGAAGCCTTTCCCGGCGAGCCGACCGTGACTTTGGAGATCCCGACCCTGAATGTCAATGCTCCGGTGCAGCTCAACCTCATCGCCGTGGAGCGCACATATATGCGTGTGACCGTGGATGGCGAAGTAATGTTCGACGGGCGCGTGATCCCCGGGAATGCCTATCCGTTCGAGGCAGAGACCCAGGTTGAAGTGCTCGTAGGGAGTGGGGCTGCCATCCGGACAGTTTATAATGGGCG
>DATHTH010000136.1:0-6499 GCA_035463495.1 Anaerolineales bacterium
GTCAAGCCGCTGATCTATTATTCTGACCGTAATCATTTTGCTTTTGCTTCGGAAACGAAAGCCTTTCTGGCGCTGGACTGGTTCGAGCCGGAGTTCGATCCCGCCATGGTGGCGGCGGCCTTATCGAATGAGCGCTTAATCGAAGGCGATGAGCGCTGTCTGATCCGCGGCTTGAGGCATTTGCCCGGCGGGCATTGTCTTATCCTGCGAGAGGGTGAAGAGCCCAGGGTCCGGCGCTGGTGGAACACGCTGGATCATCTGGAAGCTGCTCCTTTGCATTACGGTGACCAGGTGGTCCGTTTTCGCGAGCTATTTCTGGATGCCTGCCGTATCCGCATGCGAAGCGATGTACCCGTGGGTACTGCGCTCAGCGGAGGGCTGGACTCGAGCTCCATTCTGTGTGGGATGCACTACATTCGCGACGCGGGCGGGCCCACGGAGCGAATGGCCAGGGAGTGGCAAAAGGCGTTTATCATGACCTATCCGGGCGCGGTGCTGGACGAGAGACGCTATGCCGACGAGGTCGTGAAGCATACGGGTGTCACGCCGATCTACTGTACTGCGGATTCAAGTACCTACCTTGAGTATTTCGATAAAATCCTGTTCCAGCTGGAAGATATCTCGGATATCCACCTCGGTCCCTGGCTGGTGTATCGAGCCCAGCGTGCCAATGGCGTCGTCGTCACCATCGATGGACATGGCGGCGATGAGGCGCTGGGTGGGTATCCCTGGCATGTCACCGCGGCGATAAGGGCTTCACTGTCTACATTGTCGCCCCGGCGCACATGGGACCTGCTAGACGTGATGAAGGGCCTCGATCTCTTCCCCGGCCAGAATTTTTACCTCAAAAGCGCCTCGTCCCTGCTTGAAAAAAAGACAAGCCGCCGCGAGTCTTCCTGGCTCCGGCAGCAAAAGGCAGATTTTCAATCTCCCGCCCTCGAAGCGGATCTGCCGCGCTTGCGCGGCCGCGATGTGCTCTTCCGGAGCCTGTATATCGATTTCCACTTTACCCAGCTGCCCTCCGTGCTGCGCAATTTCGACCGGCTGTCCATGGCGCATGGCGTGGAGGTCCGTTCGCCTTTCCTGGACTGGCGTCTGGTCTGTTTTCTGTTTTCACTCCCCTCGGCCTCCAAGATTGGCGGCGGGTTTACCAAGCGAATTCTGCGCGATGCGATGAAGGGCCTCCTGCCTGAGCCGGTTCGCACCCGTACCCAGAAGTTAGGCTTCATCAGTCCTCCGGATGCCTCCTTATCTCCGCAAGGTCGGAAACTCATCCGTGATTCGGTCGCCAGCGCGAACTTTCAGCACTCGCCGATCTGGAACGGCAGGAAGATTGCAGCGGATCTGGCGGCAGCAGAAAACCGTGGCGACACCCGCAGCCTGCATCGCGCCTGGATCTACGTTCAAGCGATGACTCTGATGAAGCTGTTCCGGGAAAAAAAATCCATACAGTCAGGCACGGTCCCTGCTCTCGAGATCTCACCCGGACCGGTCGTGGTGCAAAGACATTAAGCAGCATGCGCATCGCTTATGTCAGCCTGCATTGGCCGCGCACGCGTCACAGCGGCGTCGGAAAAAAGATCCAGTCTCACATTTCCACCTGGCAGAGGATGGGGCATGAGACGCGCCTGTTCATGCACACCTCCGCTTCTGAGCCGTCGTCTGAGCTGATCGAGGCAGACTATTTCTTTTACGCAGGGTCAGGTAGAGTAGGGACAGAGATCCACCGCGTCCGCGCCGCAAAACAGATGTTACATGCCGTGCGGAGCTTCCAGCCTGACATCATTTTTTTGCGCTATGGAATGTATGTCTATCCCGCCCATCGCCTGGCGGAAATTGCCCCGGTGGTCGAAGAGATCAACACCAATGACCTGTCGCAACACGAGGAACTTGGACTGGTTTACAGTCTGTACAACCGCTTTACGCGCGGAATATTTCTGCGGCGTGTGCATGGATTAGTGGTGGTTTCGCACGAGCTGGCTGCTTCGAAGGCGTTCGCATCCTTCCGAAAACCGACGGAAGTCATTGCCAACGGGATCGAGCTGGATGCGATCCAGCCGCTGCCTGCGCCCCGTAATGAGACTCCGCACCTGGTCTTTATTGCCACACCTGGATACTTCTGGCACGGGGTGGATAAGTTGTTGACCCTGGCGCGTTTGCATGGGGACCTGACAATCCACGTAGTCGGTTATGACATCCCAGAGCAGGCCACGTCGCTGCCGCCGAATGTGTACTTCCATGGATACTTGAATTCGGATGCCTATGTGAGCCTGCTGGGGAAATCGGACGTGGCGATTAGTACCCTGGCACTGCACCGGAAGGCGATGCAGGAAGCCTCACCCTTGAAGACGCGCGAGTGCCTGGCGTATGGACTACCGACCGTTATCGCCTATACAGACACCGACCTTGACCGGGTTGACTTTGACTTTCTATTGAAAATTCCAAATAAAGAAGATAACATTCAAGCTCACGCGCACGCCATCCGCGAGTTTGCGTATCGCATGCGAGGCTGCCGGGCGGATCGTGACTCGCTCCGTCCCTTGATCGATGCCCGTCAGAAAGAAGCCGCCCGGCTGGCTTTTTTTGAAAAGCTGCTCCACGGGCCGGCTTGATTGACTCATGAAACAGGATGAAGGAATGTCCCAGCGTAGTCTCGCCTTCAAGCGATTTTTTTTCTTTGTCCTTTCCGCCTGCATCTTAATCGGCTCCATCCTGGAATTCACGCGAATTGCCTGGGGTACCGGGGTCTGGCTCGGGCAGCTTTCAGTTTCCTGGGCGCTGGCTCTCCTTCTCTTCACTTCCTTCTGCGCCCTGTGTCTGGTTCTCGTCGGGGTGGCGCTCTGGGCTCCGCAAAGGCTTGAGAGAGCTTTCCAGCTGGCTGCCTCCTTGCGAGATCGGCTGGGTCTTTTCCGCTGGGTACTGGCTGCCATGGCTCTGCTGCTACCGGTTTTTCTCCTGCAGTATTCCTTCTGGGGCATCGTCTTGCACGGGCCGTTTCTACGTTTATTGCTGGCGGGACTCTCCAGCCTTGTGCTTGGATGGCTCCTCACAAGGAATCAGAAGAACCCGATCGGCTGGTCCGCCGGCCTCACAGCGCTGGTACTGGTATCCGGGGCATATATGTTCTTTGTGCCTTTGCTCGACGTGACAAATTATCCATTTTCGCTGGGCTGGTCGGAAGGCAACCGGCTTTGGGACTACTCTGTCCTCTTCGGCCGCGACGTTTATAACTATCCGGCTGAGCAGCCCATCCCGGTTTTCCTGGAGACAGGCAGGCAGTTTGTCGGCGGCATTCCATTTCTGATTTCAGACGTGAGTATCTGGCAGGTCCGGTTGTGGCTTGCCCTGGTAGATATCGTTCCTTACTTAATACTTGGATGGATTGCCTTCCGGCTTTCGAGGAGGGATCTCTGGCCGTGGCTCCTGGCGGGCCTCTGGGCGTTCACCTTTGTACGACAGGGTCCGATCCATCCGCCGCTGTTGTTATGTGCTATCGCGGTGGCGTTGGTGTGGGGCCGCCCGCTCTGGCTGGCGGTCCCGGTGATTGCCGTTACAAGCTTCTTCGCCGAAACCACGCGGTTTACCTGGCTGTTCGCGCCCGGCCTGTGGGCGGCAATGCTAGAGCTGAATCGGGCGAATGGCCAGACACTGCAATTGAACAAACACGCCTGGGGGCGGGCTATATCCGTCGGGCTGGCGGGCATCTTCGGCGGGTATATCGCCCCTTTCTGGATTCCCGGTATTTTGCGATGGGCACTCTCAATCGGGGAAGCGCACGTGGTGGCCGTCCCCGGCGCTACCGGGGAAGCGATCGCCGGCTCGGGCGTGACGGTTGCTGCCATTAACGCAAGTATCTCTGCGCAGCCTCTTATCTGGAGCCGACTTCTGCCGAATGCAACCTATGGAGAAGGAATCCTGCTGGGATTGGCGTTGGCGACGCTGCCTCTGATCCTGATCTTGATTCATCTTTCAAGGACAGGTCGCTGGCAGCTCGATCTGTGGCAAAAGCTGGCTATCGTCCTGCCGCTACTTGCCTTTCTGGTCGTTGGCTTGATCGTCAGCGTAAAGATCGGCGGCGGCGGGGACCTGCATAACCTGGATATGTTCATCATCGGTCTCATGTTTGCCGCTGCCATCGCCTGGCGCAACGGCGCAAATCAGTGGATCAGCAGGATCGGTGCTGCGCCGGTCTGGGTCCAGCTCATGATGGTGGCGCTGATCGTCATCCCGGGGTATAAGCCGCTGATGCTCATGTCGCCCCTTGTGATCCGGGAGAACCTGCAAACGGTTGCCAGACTTGCCGATATCCATGAGGACCCTCTGCCCAATCCGCTGCCCGATACGATCCCCTCCGAAGCCGATACGACAAAAGCGCTGCAGCAGCTCCAGCAGGCCGTCGCGGATGCCAGCCAGAGAGGGGAGGTGCTCTTTATGGACCAGCGCCAGCTGCTCACGTTTGGATACATTGAGGACATCCCCCTCGTCCCCGACTATGATAAAAAAGTGCTGATCAATGAGGCAATGAGCGCCAACGCAAAGTACTTCCAGAGTTTTTATGACGATCTGGCTTCACAACGTTTTTCTCTGATCGTTACCAATCCGGTGAACAGGCGGCTGGATAGAAGTGAAGGGCACTTCGGCGAGGAAAACAATGCCTGGGTACAATGGGTCTCCATCCCCCTGCTTTGCTACTACGAGCCTCTCGATCGATTAAAGCGCGTCGATGTGGAACTGCTGGTGCCGCGCCAGGAAACGTCGGAATGCGATCAAGTCCTTCCCATCCACATCACCGAATGATTCAGCATGAGCTCACTGTACTTGAACCTTCCCTATCTGCTTCCCCGCCTCATCCGCCACTTTTTGCCGGAAAAGCTCGTGCGAAGCCTGCTCCTGCGGAATATCATCATCCGTCCCGGGCTCGAGACCAGCAATCCGTTTGCCGCCGTGCAGCGCTATGCCGATGTGCTCTCGGAGCGCGGCATTTCCCTCAGCGGGAAACGCGTCCTGGTCTTCGGGTATGGCGGGCGCTTTGACATCGGTTTCGGATTGCTCAAGGAGGGCGCCGCGCTTGTCATCCTGTGTGACAGATACGCGCCGCCGGACGAGGCTCATAACCGCCAGCTGTTTGGAGCCGAGGAGAAGTATTTTCATGTGGAGAAACATGGCCTCCGCCCACGCCCGGAATGGATGACGCTCCTGGAGGAAGATATCCGGGATGTCGGGGCTGCCAGCGGGATCGGGCCCGTGGACATCGTCCTCAGCAGCTCCGTGTACGAGCATGTGGACGACGTCGAGGGTATCACACGAGCCTTAGCCGGGCTGACAAAGCCCGATGGGCTCCACATCCATTTCATTGATTTGCGCGATCATTTCTTCAAATATCCCTTCGAGATGTTGCGCTTCTCCGAACATACCTGGCGCAACTGGTTGAATCCATCCAGCCATCACAACCGATATCGCCTGTGGAATTACCGCAGTGCGTTCAAGAATTGCTTTCAGCAGGTGGAGATCGACATTCTGGCACGCGAAGAGGAAGCATTTCGCAAAGTGCGGTCCCACATCCGCCCGGAATTCCTGAGCGGCAACGCCGAGGAAGACTCCGTCACCCTGATCCGCGTGATCGCAGCGCAGCCACGAGCTTAGCATGTATCTTTTCAGCGAGCTTCAACTCATACCGCTGCTCATCCTGTTTTTGCTATGGGGCCTGGGCGGATGGTTGTTGACGCTGCGCTGGTTCGAACTGGAGACGCATGAGCGCCTCCTGATCGGCTTTGGGCTGGGATTGGTGCTTGCCAACTTGGGGGCGAATTTTCTGGCGCGTTTCCTGGCATTGCCTCTCGCCTTCTGGCTCTCGGCGCTTCTGGTTCTGGGAGTGGGCATGTACGCGGCACGTCCGCTCGACCGGACGATATTTCCCGGTGAGCCGAAGACATACTGGTATATCTGGCTTGCCTTTATTCCTGCGGCCTTGATTTTCACCTGGATCGGACGTGGGCTGGGTATGCTGGACGATTTTCAAAATCTCCCGACCGTTTCCCTGATGGCGACCGGCGATATCCCACCGCATCTTCCAGGCGATCCTGACCTGCGCTATGGCTATCATTATTTTCTGATCCTGCTCGGTGTTCAATTCATGCGTGTGGCAGATGCGCCGCCCTGGACGGCTCTCGATCTGGCGCGCGGGCTGACGCTGGCGCTGTCTATTTTTCTCGTCGGCTTGCTGGCGTGGCGTCTTACACGCAGCAAAGCAGTTGCCGCCATTTCCGCCGGCTTCTATGCGCTGGCAAGCGGGGCCCGCTGGCTGTTGTTGCTGCTTCCCGGAACGGTGTTGAACAGGGTCTCTGCGGCAGTTACACTCATTGGATCGGGGCGCGACACCGCCCCCGATCTCGTGGAAGGGCTTGCCCGCTACTGGGAAGTCGCCGGGAGCGGACCGATCCCCTTTCCATTTGCCTTTGTCAACGGAGCCAATCCCGCGGCAATCATGGCGCATCATGGC
>DATHTH010000137.1:0-64505 GCA_035463495.1 Anaerolineales bacterium
CTATTTGCCGCCCTGCTTTTCGTCAGAGGCTGCAGCGCGATATCCTGTGCTCTATCTCGTTCCTGGACGCAGCAGCTCACCGGACGCCTGGTTTGCTGCGCGGCTTGCCGAGGGCCTGGATGAGTTGATTCTCCATGAGAAAATACCACCCCTGGTGCTCGTGACCACGGAAAGCATCGAGTCTGACCCCCAGGCAGAGACCATCTATAAGGAGTTGATCCCCTACATTGAAAGCCAGTACCCCATTCTGGATGATCGGCGCTACCGCGCTGTGGCAGGCGCCTCGCTGGGTGGGATCGCCGCATACCGGCTGGCCTTCAGGTATCCCGACGAGTTCTCCAGTGCAGGGATCTTCGGCGCAGGCGCTATCTCAGGCGAGGAGGCGCAGATCAAGGAATGGCTGACAGATATGACTGAAGAAAACCAGACGCGCGTCTTCATGGACTGCGGCGATGAAGATATCTTCATGCTCGATCGCGCCCGGGTGATGCAGTCGATCCTCGACGAAGCCGGCATCGAAAACGTGCTGCACAGCGGCCAGGGAGGACATAACTACGCCTACTGGATGAGCAATTTCGAGATGTATCTAAAGTGGCTGACGAAAGACTGGTGACAGCTCGCAACGCTTCGATAAAGCGACAGCCGGCTAGATCATCAGGTATACCGCAACCGCCGAGATGTCGATCAGTGCATGCACGATCATATAGTATGGCAGAAGAGTGGGCCGTAGCTTAATCATAAATCCGGCAAAGAGCGCAAAAGGCAGATACATACCCAGCCGCCAGAGGATAAAGCCACTATCCAGGATGAGAGGCAGGAACATGTGCTGGGCTGCAAGGGCGAGGGATGCGATCAGCCAGGCGAGCCAGCTGTTTTTCAACTGGCTAGCCAGGCGCGGCATGACATACCCGAAATAGGTCGGCAGTTCGGCAAATGCAATCGTAAGGGGGAACAGAAAGCTCAACACAAATGCCCAGGCTGGCAGCGGCTTGAACATCATGTGCGTGGGGATCATGGGATCGCCAAAGATGGCTGCGCCCAGCATGTTCATGGGTGCCGCGGCGAGGGGCATGCCGATCAGGCCCGATCCAAAGAACCAGAGCAGGTCCGTTTTTACTGTCTGGCGTGAAAAACGGATCGCATCAAAATATCGCAGGCCCTCGGCGTTGAATACACGCACAAGGAGATAGATGGAGACGAAGTTGGCGAGAAAGGCGATGAAGGTCCACCAGCGTGCAGACTCTGTCCACGCAGCCTGTGTGCCTGCTGCCGCGAGAACAAGGGCGATCAGCACCTGAAAGAAGAGGAACAGGGCGGAGCGTGAGACCAGCATCAGCCACGGACGGGAGTCGGTAAATGAGGCTGCATTCAGAGAAATGGGATTCGACTGAGCTATTTTCATGAAATTCTCCTATCCGACTTACTCGACAGCCCCATACTCGGGACGGAAGGGCAGCTCAGAGATGGGCTTCCTGGATAAATAGCGAGGTCCAAAGTAGACCAGCACCCAGATAAACACGACGGTGAGACCCGGAACGCCGAAGATCAGGAAGGTGTTCATGGGCATCAACCCCAGGCTGCCGGTGACGAAGGCTCCCACCAGATTGAACGAGAAGTGCGCCAGGACAGCAATGACCAGACTGCCCCTGGTATTGTTGTACAACCAGGTCATGAACGTCGTCAGGGTTACGTTGAGCAAAAGAAAAGGCACAAAGGGGATTCGGTTACTGGTCTCGGGGTGGAACCAGAGCGGGATGTGCCAGCAAGCCCAGATAACACCCAGGATGAGGCTGGAGACCAGAGCGTTGTACCTGCTCTGCAATCTCGGAAGTGCAAAGCCGCGCCAGCCTGCCTCCTCGAAAAATGGACCGGAGAAGAATGTGAAGATAAACTGGTTGAATAGTGTGGAAACCGTCGCTCCCGCCGCCAGGCCAGGTGCGTTACCACCAGACGCCTGATAGATAAGAGCGACGATCAAAGGCAGCCACAGCAGCATCAGCGCGGCAACGTACCAGCGAAGCCCAACATTCCAGCGCGTGAATCCCAGCAAAAGCTTTTTGACCTCCGGCAGCCCACCGATGACCGCGGATAACAACAGCGCACTGATCGTCGGGTTTGCGACAGACAAAAACCAGATAAATCCATAGAATGGAATATCGAACCACATAGACCCATAAAGTGCCCCAAACTGTATAGCGTAAGACAAAACGAAGAACGAGAGTAGTTGATGTTTCCGGATCCACTTTCTCATAACGGACTCCTGTTGTGCGATGTGTTATTGCTATTATCTTCCCGCCGAAATAAAGACTCCCCCGCCTTCGGGGGAGTCTTTTACTGTCCGAGTGGACAGTTGATCCTCAATCTCATCCGGTGAATTGCTTTCCGTTTCTCTATTCTTTTCAAGCTCAGTGGCATACCCGCGAGAAAATCTACGCTGCGTTTTCTGCGACAATCCCTTGTACCTGCTCCCGAGAGTCGACAGGAGGCGACTTAAGGGCCTTCCGGCTCAACAGGATTGCCAGCGCGACGAGAGCGATCGGCAAGGAACCAATAAAACCCACGATCGTGGGACCGAGCAACAGGTTTGGTTCTCCTTGGACGAAAAACAGGGAGATCGCGGCAATGCCATTGATCGCTCCATGACCAATGACCGCCGGCCAGACACTGCCGGCGCGCAACGTCGCCCAGCCCAGGAACGTTCCCAACACAAACGTAAACCAGGTCATGGCGAGGATGCCAAGCCAGGGGGCGCCCGGATACTCTAGACCATAGTTATGTCCCATCGCGATGACCGGTGCATGCCACAATCCCCAGATCACTCCCATCCAGACCATGGTCGTTCGCCCCCCGAGTGGTAACAGCTTAGGCTGAAGATAAGCACGCCAGCCAAACTCTTCGCCCAGAATAGGAATGGCGTTCAAGAGCGGAGCGATGAGCACAGCCGTGATCGTCTGCGTGATGACGACCACCCAGGGGCTCAGCGTCGGGACGGCTTGACCTGTCGCCTCAGCAGAACTCTCCAGCATCGTCTGGATCGCTGAGAGGGATGTGTCATAAAACTGGGGAAATAAGGCAAAGAAAACAGCCATCCCTGCAAACGTAAACAAAGCAGGCGCGATCCAGGTTATGATCCAGTAAGGCCAGCCCTGCCGGAATTTCGGTTGCAGGTAGAGATCCTGCCATCCTTCCCTTGTGACGAGGCGCGTGAGGATGTTCGCCAGGGCAGGCGCGCCCATATAGCCGACAGCAAGCAGCGGAAGAGCATACGGGTTCCCCGCCAGACCGCCGGTCAAATAGATTGCCAGCGCCGCAAGCCAGGCAATGCCAAAAGCGAACGCGATGAAGATTCGAACGCGTCTCCAATCCACTACGCTTGTATCCATTTTTTATCCTCCGTGGTTGCGGTCAAGTATACCTGTCTTCTGCGAGCATCTGCGATCCAGTACAGCTTTACGAGCCCCTGTATATAGTCCGGTAAGGAGCCGACGATCATCAGGATGGCGATGTCGGGAAGAGTCCGAAACATCGTGATCAGTTGATAGGTAAAGTTAAACCTGTATCCCATAAAAGCCTTGACCTGATGAAAAACGATAAACAGAATCAATGTAGGGATGAGAAAACTGATTCCAATGTCCATGACTCGCCGCGCCGTTGACCATCCTCGGGCGCGCTCTGCCCAGCCACGTAAAGAGAGCAAGTTTCGCGCCTGATATGCCGCCAGCAGAAGGACAAAAAGCAGCAATATCCATCCGATCTGTTTTACAGACCAACCTGTAGAAACGGAAGGCACAGGCCGTCCGAGCACAATTGCCTCCACGCCCTTAAAAATTTGTGGAGCCGAGATGAAATGGTCCAGCATGTAACCCTGGTTAATGAGCAGCACGATGCTCATGTCGCGCAAAGGGTAGATGTCCACGAAGGTCTTAAAGGTTTCGTTCGCGCCGCCGTGGAAGACGTGTCCAGGCTCAACCATCCAGCCCATTCCATATCCCTGTACGGGCGCAAAAAGCATATCCATTCCCTGGATCGACAATACCCGATTCCCTTCATAGATACCGCCGCTGTCCATCGCGATGGCATAGTGCGCCATGTCTTCTGCTGTCGAGATAATAAAGCCTGCGCTCACCTCATACACGCGGTGCGGCTGGCGCTGCGGGACCGTGAAACCAAAGAAGCGACTATGGCCCTGCGAGAGCCCGTTGGCACGCGCAATGACAGGATCGGTGTATGTGCGAGTCATCTCCAGAGGATCGAATATGTTCTCCTGGATGTATTGCTCGTACGACACGCCGGTGACGTTCTGGACGATCAATGCCAGCACATCGTAGCCAACATTAAAGTACTGATGTTTCGCGCCAACCGGCGCCGTCAGCCGCGCGGACGCAAGTGCGCGAACGGCATCTTCCTTCGATGCATCTTCAGCAAGGATCGCAGTGAAGCCAGCTTCGGAAAGCCCGCTGGTATGATGCAGGAGATGATTGACCGTAATTTTTAGGGAGGCATCCTCGTCCGCCACCCGGAACCACGGAATATACCTGCGGACCGGGTCGTCTGGGCTGATCTTGCCTTGCTCAATCAACTGGGCAATTGCCAGGCCGGTAAACGATTTGCTCTGCGAGCCAATGTACATCGGAGTCTGCGGCGTCATCGGGCGGTTCTGACCGGCTGTGCCATACCCTTTCAGATAGACGATATCCGTCTTCGATGTAACCGCGAGTGAAATCCCCTGAATTCCGTGCTTGGACATTTGTCCGGTGATGAACGCATCCAGGGCTTCTGAGTCGATCCGCGTATCCAGGCTGGGACCGGCCTGAGCAAACATGCCGCCAACCGACAGGCTGAAGGCTAAGCAAAGTGTTAGGAATGGCATATATATTCTATGCATGGGCAAATCTCCTTAAAGAGGAAGCAGCGCTTTCCATCAAGGAATGCTCAAATGTGGAAAACAACAACTCAACACCGCCAGTCCTAGCGCAAGGAAGAGAATGTTAGGCATGAGTAGCGAATGCCAGAGATCACGTATAAACGGAAAGAGAGCCGTGCTTCCAAAGTTACGATACATTTGCGGATTTGCGATCGCGAGATAGACATGCGTAGTCCATCCCAGAAGGTACCAGCGGGCCACAAATCACCGGATCGCACTCTTCATAACAATCCTCGATTTGACTAGTGTCCAATTTGAATAGTTCGAATTAGATCGTCCAGGACCCTCAGGGAGGGCACAAAATCAGACTCTGGCTGAACGTTCAATTGGATTAATTGTTCACCGAGTAGAGTCGCCCATTCTGCAACCGGATCGTAGCCCGGATCACTGCATGCGGCGCATGCCGGTGGCTCGGTCGGAAAGAGGCCTGTTTGAACAGGGAAGAACGCGGCGATATAAAACTGCTCATCGTTGGTCAGGCCCTGGAAGGTATAAAAGACCTGCTGGTCCAGCACAGGGTCGAGGCCCTGTGTGTAGTAGCTCAGGTAACGAACCCCACGTCCGCCCGCAAACTCGATGATCCGCGGCTGGGCGCAAAAGGCTTGTTTCATGTTGATCCAGGGCAGGAATGGCAGCACCGGTTCTCCCGTGATGGGTTGCGTGCAGCGGGCAGGGTCAATGCCCGTCTCGAGCAACTCGCTCAGCGCCTGCATCTGGTTGACGAAGCCCGCGGGGCTGTCATCCCCAAAGCCGCGAAACTCGGCGGTTTGGAAGACCCGCACCTGCGCGACGCGGTCCTCGATAGGCAGCAAAGGTAGATCATAGGGGCGCCCAGCGTGGAATCCCCAGAAGCGGATCTGGACAAAACTGGGCTGTGCTTCGGCAAACAGTGCCTGCTCGTTCACGGGGACGGCGGGAACCATCCGCGCTTCGACCCAGGGTGCCAGGGCAGGATCATAGGAAAGGTAGATGGTTTTGTCAAATTCGAACCAGCTTATCGTTTTGAATTTTGAAGCAGGTTGAGCTGTCAGCGGTAAGAAGGCAAAGGAGCCTGTCACCGTCTGGCTCAGAGCCTCCAGGTCAGGTCTGGCGAGGTCGAGATCGGACGGATGAAAACGCAGCGTGAAGAGGATATTCTCATTCAAAGCCATCAGCACCCGCGAACTTAACAAACCCGGCACCGGATCCAGGATTTCCGCAGGATTCCCGCCAAGCATCCCGACCTCACGCTCGATCGGGACTTGCGTATCGCCGAGGGAGCGTAGATATGCTTCCACCAGCGGAGTAAGCCCGCTTTCCTGGGGCGCCACCTGTGCAGTGATTTCCAGGCTGACTCGCACAGGGTTGGCGCTATCCTCCAGGCCGGGACCCGAAAGATCGATGATCCCTTCGGCTGCCCGGCTTTCATCGAGAATGAACGTTCCGGGATAGGCGAAGCAGTAGCCCCATTTCTCATCTACATAAACACCCAGGTCGGTCACCTGGCAGGTCAGGGGAAGGGCGCTGTCTGAGGGCGTCGGCGAAGGGGCCAGCGCACTAAATATCTCAGGCGTCGGCGTGGCGAGATCAACGACCGTCTGCGGCGCTTCTGCTTTAAGCGGTACACAGGCGCTGATTATGATCATCCCGAGGCAGATGGACCTGGCTATCGAAATTTGCGAAGATCGTTTGAGAAACATAGGAACTCCTCCGTACAACTCACGGCTACAGACATTCCCTTCTTCGAGGGCTCACCAACATATTCAACGGCCTTGTAGCATGCCTTCTGCACGCTCCCGGATGCCGAGCAGCATGCCGCGCGCCATAATGAATTCACCCGGACGGATCACATCCCAGAACCAGCCCTGCGCGGCGTTGCGCGAGCGCACGATCAGGCGTGTTGAACCGTCTGCCTGTGGCAGGAGCACAAATTGCCAGACCTCGATCCATTCGCCGTTTTCCTGGTGTCCCAGGATCATGGCGCGATCAGACTCCAGGAGTGCTACCTCGTAAGGCGGCGGACCTGATGTTCCCGGGCACATCTTGACTGAATCACCTACTTTCAGGTTTTGCCACTTTGCATGGATGCGGTCGGCGTTGCTTATTTCACAACGCAGAATATTCGTCTCGAACCACTCGTAGCTGTACCATCCGCCGCGTTCTGCCCCGATCTGCACGATCCACGGGTAGATCTCTTCGGGTATGGCATGGATGGTTATTGCCCGCGTGTAAGAGATGCGCGGAGAGGGAACCAGCTCATCCCCTGGCAGTGAGACCGCGACCTCATTCGTGCTGGCGCCCCAGCGGTCCATCCACGGCAGCAGGGCAAACATGACGATAATGGCGAGAATGCCGAGAACGGTTAAAACACCAACAGTCTTGAGAAATCTTTTCATTCTGATCTCCTGGATTGAGATTTTCCTGTTTCCATCATAGTTGCTGGAAATAAAAGACTCCCCCACCGTGAGGGGAGTCTTCACTGTCCGAGTGGATAGTGGAGGCAAATGATCAGTTTATGCTTTCAGGGGATCGAAAGTCGGTTTCGGCGGCACAGGGATTTCCGCGATGCGCTCGACGGCGCACCGCGCCCCGGCACGGATCAGCTCACGGGATTTTTGTGGGGAAAGAGAAAGAACCGGCACCTTGTCGAAAACTCCCGCCACATGCGCGAACAAAGGCTCCTTCGTGATCACCGCTTCGATGTTCGGCACGAATGCCTGCGCTTCGCGGACTGCTGCCCGATCGCCACTGATGAATATAAAAGGGATGTCCAGAGCGGCGGCGGCGGCAGTTGTCATGCCGATCTCTCCAATATCCTCACCATTCCACACCAGGCCCGGAAAAAGCATATGAGCCTGGGGCGCAGCCGGAGTGCCCTGCTTTGCATGCAGCCCGACCATCATCAGCGCATCGAAGGATGGATCCATGCCGGCAGGTCCTCCATCCCCGGCGCCCATCACGAGCTTGCAGTCCGGATGCAGGAGCTCCACATCCAGCCCGCCCGGAAAACCGCAATGTCCATCCCATGCCCACACTTCTGTCGCGCCTGCCTCCAGGACGCCCTCAACCAGAGCATTCAATTCCAGGGTTGCCAGTTTTCGGGCTTGCAGATAGAACGGTCCATACTTACCCGGTATATATTCCCTGTCGTAGCTGTCATGCGTGAAACTGCACTGGTGGATTTGATCCACCACCCCGGCGGTACCTTCCAGATCGCAGACCACGTAGATTTTCATGTTTTCTCCTTTTCTCTGTTTTTTAGAGGATATGTCTCTCAAACAAAAAACTCCCCTGCCACAGGGGGAGTTTTTGACTGTCCGAGTGGACAAATGTAATGATGCTACTTTCTTCATCAGGCGAGGTGTTTCGCGTTCTTGAGCTTTGCCTTTCGCGTGCGTGGCTTGTAACACTGCCAGTAGACCCTGTGCTCGTCATACTGGGTGCGGGCTTCCTTCGTTTCTGCGGGATGACCGACATAGATCATGCTGAGAGGCGTCACATCTTCCGGTATTCCAAGGGTTTCCCTGAGGGTTTTGATCCGGCTGGGGTACGGATACACACCAATCCAGACGGCTCCCAGCCCCAAGCCCGCCGCAGCGATGAGAATATTCTCTGTGGCAGCGCTGCAATCCATCACCCAGTGGTCACGGGCGGCTGAATTGTTCGCAATGCGGATATTGCCACAGACCATAATGGCAGCCGGCGCATTGTATCTGGCAAACAGGAATTTATCACGGATATGATCGAGCACCTCCTCTTCCGTTACCACGATGAATTCCCAGGGCTGACTGTTACAGGCTGTCGGCGCCGACATGGCAGCTTTCAGCAGGAGAATGAGAGTCTCACGATCGACAGGCTGGCGACTGTAATGCCGGATGCTTCTGCGGCTGAGAAGGATATCGAGGATGTCAGGCATCTGTGTTCTGCAATGAGTACCTCCAGTACCGGATCCCGTACCGGGTGAACTCTTCAGCAAGTGTCATTCCGATTTTTTCCGCCACGCGCCGGGAAGCCAGGTTGCCTGCCCGGATCAGGCTGATCAGTTGCGGCAGATGCAAAACGTCGAAGGCATAATCACGCACAGCCGCTGCCGCTTCGGTGGCATAGCCCCTGTTCCAGACGTCACTGCGGAAGTCATAACCCAATTCAGCGATCTGCATTTCATCCACTTCCATTTGTTCCAGGCCGCAATCGCCGATGAGCTCACCGGTATCCTTGTGAAGCACAGAGAACAGCCCATACCCGAATTGCTCTTGATGGTCGAGATTTCGCTGCAACCAGCGCTCCATCTGCTCATGAGTAAAGGGATCATGATCGAATGCAGCCATCACTTTTGCATCGGCAAAGATCAAATGTAGTGCATCAAAATCCGACGCCTGCATCGGGCGCAGGATCAGGCGTTCCGTCTCGAGCACTCCTGGGCTAAACCTGTGGCTATTAACTTTTGTCGTCATTTGTTTGATCCATCCAGCGGACATCGGGGAAATAAATGGTAGGGAAGGAGAACGTCATCTGTGCAAATTTCCAACCATCAGCCTCACAGAGGACAACGGCGGTGAAGCGAAGGGGCCAGATGAACTTGTCCCCACGGCGTAGCTCGTAGAGAGTGCTCGTGCCGCCGCGCAGGATGTAGAGCAATTTTTCTTCTGCGCCCAGCTGTGACTCATCGAGAAACTTTCTAACAAAGTCCAGGTAGGATGCGTAGTTCTCTGGTCCAATCGTTTGCGTCACGTTGGCACTCGCGGCGACCCAGCCGACAATCCCTTGGCTGTGTATGGATACCTCATCCAAGTCAAGGCGGAGATCGCCCCAATCCTGCCAATCACCTTCCACCAGCTGTTGGGCAGAGGCGCGCCCCACATACCATTCCTCGACACCCGGTCGCGCACCGTTCGTGCCGATGACTTCTGCGTCGGCGGTAAAAAGTTTCATAAACGCATCGATTCGGGTCAGATCGCGGCGGGTATACCCCTCCTGGAAAGATTGCAGAAGTGCACGGATCTCATGTTGTGGATTCATTTGATAGTCTCTATGGGAGCAGATAGTACGAAGACTCCTCATCAGGCTCCATTCGGATTTATGCAAGATTTTTTGCTCACCAGGCTTTGACCCACGGCTCAAGCAGATCGAATTCGACGAAGCCCATCGAGTGATACAAAGCGTGGGCGCCGGTTGAATACGAGCTGACCGTCGCAAGCGTTGCACCAAGCTGCCGGGCACGACGCAAGCCCTCGCTCATAACCGCTTTGCCGAGTCCCCGCTTTTGATGGTCAGGATGTGTACCCACCGGCTCGAAGACAGCCGTGCGAGTAACATCATCGAACCAGACGGTACAAAATGCAGCCAGTTCCCCATCAGGAGCCACGGCGACCAGATCGAGATCGCGCCGGTAGAGGGGAACACGCTGGACGTTTTTATACCACTCGAAGCCCTGGTATTTCTGGTCCGGCTCGTCGGGGTGAAAAACCTTCCAGGAGAGCCAGCTGCGAGCAGGGTGCTCGCTCTCCTCGCCCAGGGCCCGGACGGTATACCCCTCTTGAGGCGCGACCTCGGGAATCGGCTGAATTAAGTGGCGCCGTCGCATGTGCTCAGCGGAAAATTCAGAGCGCTTGTAGCCGCGATGCGTAAAGAGTTCTTTGGCTGAACGATCGTTGCCATTGACCCATACGATCAATTGCTGCTTGCCGTTGGCCGTTGTACTGGACAGCCCCTGCTCGGCAACCTCAAGCATCTCCGCTATCGAAACCTCCTCACAAAACACGGGATGGATCTGAAAAAAAGCTTCACCCGGGCTATCTGGGTTTAACATGGCTACGATCTTTCCATCTGCTTCCCAGAGCGTGACCACATCCTGCAGCTCGAATTGGAAGATGTTTTCGTTGACATGCCAGCGCCAGTAATCCCAGCGCAGAAGCGACCAGGAAAAATCATGCCGGTTGTTCAGCAGCGATACATCGCGCAGGAATTGTCGAATACACCAGTAGTCTTCTTCTGTTTGGTAGTTTCGCATCCTTGGTTTCATTGTTGCCTCCACATATCTGGAATGGAAGATTCTGCCTCGGTCATTTAACACCGGAATTATTCTACACAACGGAAAAAAAGGGACTCCCCTGTCAACAGGGGAGTCTTCACTGTCCAAAAGTCTGGTTTGGTCGGCTGGATGGTTTTGATTTATTTTTTCAGTTTCACCCAAAGCGCAAACAACATCAGGACCACCCCGGTGAACCAGCCGCCAGGTGTGAAGCTGTCCGGTATCAACAAAGCAATGGCAACCCCTCCGGTCAGTAGTACGAGGGTTAATACCGCAAATTCCCACATCCAATATAAAATATGAACAGAATGTAGTGCGTGCCCAGTGCAAACATGAATGCCGGGAAAAACCAGTTCAGCTTGTACAGGGCGACCGGACCGATCAGGAACAGGCTGAGAGGGGTCAGGATGGCGATCTGAAAAATCAACTGGTTCATTGGGTGCGCGCCGTCCAGGCCCATGGGGCGCCCGAGAATATGTACCGTCAGCAGGGTTAAGGGAAACGTCAGCGCGACGGCAAGCACCAGGGTGACCATCGCGGCTGAGGCACTCACCCAGGTGCCCAGAGCCGCAGAGCTCAGCCAGAAACCACCCATAATCCCCTGAGCGACCGAGCCGCGTAGATAGGCAGTTCGTACATCCTGCTGCGCCGAGCGGATATCTATATCCATGCCCTTCCACCTTATGAACATTATAACGATAAAGGAATCAATACTCCCCCGTCGCGGGGGAGTATTCTAATCATTTCCTAATCGGATCAAGCGGTTCTCGGGCGCAGCGCCGTATAGAACAGGTACACACCCACCAGGATGATCGCCACCGGCCAGAAGAGCTGTGAACTGTTGGCAAAGAATACGGAAGCAACCGCGAGCGCCGCCAGAACGATGGTCACGATCCTTGCCCAGGGCTTGGCATGCCGCAGCCAGACGATGGCAAACGTCGCAGCCAGACCGCCCATCAGCAAGGCGTTGGCATACCCATCCTCGTTCTCGTCGCGGATCCAGCCGGCGATCGCTAATACGGCGATGACGGCAATCACGGCAATGGAGCCAGCCGGGATGATCGCCCACCAGTTCTCCTCGCTGCGAAGATATAAGACGAAGAAAGGCAGAGCAACCGCGAACAGGAAGATGGGACCGAAATACGCCGCATCGCGCCCGCCAGTGGACATGAGAGGAGCGATCCCTAATACGCCGGTGATATAGGCAACCAGCAATGCCCATGTTCGATTCCGGTTGTTGAGATAGACCAGCAGGAAGCTGCCTGCGATCATGAATAGGAACAACGCGCCGATCCATTCGCCGCCGGTCGAGTCCACCAGCAGGGTCACCAGCGCCAGGAAGAGCATCACCCCGCCGGGAATCAGCGCCCACCAGTTGTGGGTACGGTCCCTGAGATAGGCAACCGCGAACGGGATGACGAGACCAACGAAGAGCGGTGTCGCCACCGCCGCGCTATCCACATTGTTGGTGGCCAGCGTGATGGTCATAGCCAGTCCGCCAAAGACACCTGCGGGAAAGAGCCAGCCCCATTGCTTCCAGCCGCTCATGGCAAATTCGATGACCGCCAGAAGGCTGACAAAGGCAAAAGTCCAGATCCAGAATTGAGGGTCTGAGAATTGGTCGATGTAGCCCATTTGCTGCGCCAGCGCTACTCCGCCTGCCGCGATTAACAGAAGTCCCCAGAAGAGACCCGAGCGATTGATTTTCATGGGAAATCCTCCTTTGATTTCTATGCTTAGTATACACATCCAGAGCGGAAATGCCTCGTCCGGGAGAAGGGTCTTTCCCTGTCCAGGTGGACAGCGGCTCCCCAACCGTTACAGCTTCACGGCAATTACATCTCGATCTTTCTGAACCTCCAGACTGCAAGAGCAAAGAAGAACCCCGCATACGCTGACAAGATCATGGTGGGGATGACAATCGAACTCAGATCCAGTCCCCGGATCAATATGTTCTGAAAACCGTTCATTGCCCAGGCAGAGGGCATCAGCTTTCCGATAGCTGCAAAGGCACCACCGGTGACCTCTAGCGGGAACCAGGTGCCGCCCAGCGCCGAGAACAGGAACATGGCGATCATAGAGTACAGGATGACCTGGTCTTCCGCCTTCGCGATGACGCCAATCAACAGTCCCATGGAAGCCACCCACAGGCCCAGTGTCACTGCTACAAACAATACAGCCAAAGGCTCACGCAGATAGTCTACGTTGAGCACCCACTGCCCGAAGAGCACAAGCATCGCCGTTTGTAAGAAGACAACAATGAACATTGCCAGCATGTGCCCGGCGATGATCTCCCATGTTTTCATGGCGGTCGTGATCAGTCTCTGCACGGTGCGGCTCTTGCGTTCCTGCACCAGGACCTGGGCTGAAGTCACCATGCCGAAGATGGCAAACTGGACCAGGATCCCCGGTGAAGCCTGGTTGTATGGGTTGCCGGCGTTCAAATCTTCTGATTCAGGCGAAACGGCGATAGCCTGTTCCACGCGTACCATCGACAGGCGCGAGTTCACGTCCCATTTCCTCCAAGCCAGCTCGAAGGCAGGCATATATTCGGATGGGTCCTCCTGCACCTCGGCGGAGAGACGAGCAATCTCCACGGCACTCATTAACTGTGAGACCGGCCCCCTCAGCAGCTGATAGAGTGAGTGTCCTTCCGCAGATGTGGGTTCCGAAATCAGCCGGAGTTGGTGGCCTACGGTCTCGCCCATCGAGGCCTGCTTGCTGAATCCCTGCGGGATGACCAGCACTCCACCCACATCACCCTGGTAAAGGGCCTTCATGGCGGCAGACTCCTCCAGCAGCTGGATGCGGATGTCATTCGAAAGGTCCAGCCGCGCGATAAGCAGCTTATTCAGGATCGCATCCGGTTCCGGATCAACAACCGCCAACGGAATGCGCTTGTCCGCATCTTCGTCATCGCCGCCGCGCCCCAGGGCAAACCCCATGAAGAATGTAAACACGATCGGCATGACAACCAGGAACAACAACGACCGTTTGTCGCGGAACATCTGGGAAAGGTCTTTGATGGCAAGATCTAAAATTCTCATGAATAGTCTCCGGATCTGCTGATCTTCTCCTCGGCTTGTCTCTTGTGTACTCAATGGGCGAACGATGAATGCACAAGCCGGCTGCCTTAAGCAAATCGTCTCTGGAACATCCGAGCGCCGATTGTGAACATGATAAGTCCCATCCCAACCAGGATCAGAAACGGCATCAGCACATCGCCAAAAGCTTGACCGTCCATCACGATCCGCCACAATTTGAGCACCCAGCCCTGGGGTGTGAAATTTGCGATCATATCCATAGCCGCAGGCATCCCGGCCGGGATATTGGCGGTGAACAGGCCGCCAAGCATGCCCAGCCCGGTGAGGGCGCCACCCAGCACAGGTCCCCCCTGGCGCGTGCTTTTCACAAAGGAGATCAACAGCACGCCCAGTCCCGTCGCGGCGATAACCTGTCCAACCAGCGCCAAGCCGACACTCGCCGGGTCGCCCCACGTGATTCCAAAGGCATAACGTCCGGCAACCATCAACACCAGTCCCTGGAGGAGAACGGTGAAAAATACTGCCACGAACTTGCCTGTCAAGATGGAAGTACGACGGGTCGGTGTGGTGAAGAGGCGCGCCAGGGTCCCCTCTTCGTCTTCACGCAGAATCGACATCATGGAATAGGCTCCGGTGAAGAAGGCAAAGAAGATCATCTGCCCGGCCATTGTCAAGCCCATCATCTTTTGGACAGGATCGACGGCTGCTGTTTCCCCGGCAGAAGGAGCGACCATGACAAGCGCAGCCTTCTCCGGATGATGGAATAGATCGCGCTGGAAGTCGCGATACCAATCCCCGTAGTGTTCAATCCAGGCAGGAATGTCCGCTTGATCTGGTTGGATGCCGTTGGCACGCTGTCGCTCCATGATCGTTTGAAGGGCAATCCCGCCGCCTGCCACCGCATCGATCATCATGGTGACCATATCTTCCACAATCGCCGGCCCGATAGATAACGTCGGGTCGCTGACGATCAGCACCCGAACATCCTTCGCGTCGCTCAGATAGCGTTCCGTAAAGTTGTGAGGAACGATGACCGCGACACCGATTTCCTGTCTGTCCACAGCGGCACGCGCCGCGGCCTCATCTGGATAATCCGAGGCGGTGATCCACGATTCCACGCTTTCGTCAAAAAACATGGAGCGGATGTTGTCACCGATCGGTTTGTCGAGCATGGAATCGGAGGACAGTCGGTCTGCATTGACGACCCCCACGCTAATCGGTGTCATGCTCACATCGCCGCCGGTCATCCCCCCGAACGCAAAGTAGATCAACCCCGTAAGCATCAACGGTGCTACGACCATCATCCCGATGGCAAAAGCACTGCGGAAGGAGCGCAACAAATCTTTAAGCGCAATGTCAAGGATTTTCATGAAAGTCTCCGTGCTGGCTCTTCAATCCCTCAATGCTCGCCCCGTCAGATGCAGGAACACCGTTTCCAGGTTCGGTTCCCGGATGTCTACGGAGGTGATGCGCACGCCCGCCTCGGAGGCAGCCTCGAAAAGGCGCGGCAGGACCCGGTTGGAATCATCGACAAGCGCAGTGACCTTCCCATTCGTAGCATCGATCTTCCTGACCCCGTCTGTTGCTCCCCAGGCTGCGAGCACTTTCATCGACTCGACGTTGAGCGTCAGATCAATCCGTGTCTGCTCGCCGACCATCTGGATCAGCTCGGCATGGGTACCATAGGCGATCACTTTGCCCTTATCCATGATGGCAATGTGATGCGAGAGCTCAGCAGCTTCTTCCATGTAATGGGTGGTGTACAACACGGTCATACCCCGTCCGTTGAGCTCCTTAACGTTGTCAAGAATATGCCGGCGCGATTGTGGATCAATGCCGACCGTCGGCTCGTCCATAATGATGACCGCAGGTTTGTGCAGCAGTGCCGCGCCGATATTCACCCGGCGCTTCATTCCCCCAGAAAACTTGCCCACGTGGTCCCTTTGACGGTCCGCCAGGCCTATGACCTCCAATACCTCATCGACGCGCCTTTTGAGCTCTGGCCCGCGCAAGCCATACATTTTTCCCCAGAAGATGAGATTCTCATGCGCTGAAAGATCAGGATACAGAGCAATCTCCTGGGGTACCACACCCAGGCGAGCTTTGGCAAGTTCCGGCTCGCGGGTAACCGAATGCCCCATAATACAGGCTTCGCCGCTGTTCGGCGCGAGCAAGCCTGAGAGCATGGATATCGTGGTGCTTTTTCCCGCCCCATTCGGACCGAGCAGACTTAATACCTCTCCGGCTTCTGCCCGGAAGGTAGTACCCCGGACAGCTTGAAAATCGCCAAAGGATTTATATAGATCTTGAACTTCAATCGCGAGAGACATAACATTCTCCTGTCTACGGTTTCTTGATCTTGTAGGCCGGGTATAAGAGCCAGGTTACAAACAGTCCAAAAATAAAGGTAGAGGAAGCTGTTTCGACCAAGTGACTCATGCGCACACTGTTAGAAGGAATAAGAGAATTGGGCAGGATGTGACCAATATTCTGTGGTACGCTGAACATCAATCCCACGACCAGCGCCGTCTGCCAAAGGGATAGGCGTGAACCCCGTATGACCAGATACGCACCTGCCACCCAGATCAATGTGCGTACCAGTTGATACGGTGTCAGCAAGGGATCCGTTGTAAAGATATGTGCCATTTGCTGGAGGAAAGGCAAGGCATCACCCGGTGATCCATAGAATGCGCGCACATCCGGGTTTTGCCAGGCGATGAAATAGCCCGCCGTGTAATAAAGAACCAGATAGGCCACATAGATCACCCCCAGTTTCCAGAGCCACTCCGTAAGCGGCATAGGCACGACATCTGGAATTTGGGGTTGCTCCGCAAAGGTATAGACGCGTCCCATGATAAGGACAGCCAGCGGAATGAAGAGAAACGCAGTCGGAAGACCCTGCAGGAAGAGGCGGAACATCAGTTCGGGCCCAATAGTAATCCCGAGTAGAAAATACCATGCCTCGAGCTGCGTAACCAGTGTCATGACAAGATAGAAAGCAACTGACATCGAAAGGATCAGTTTCCAGCCGCGCCAGCGTGAGCTATAGATCATCGACATGACCACCAGGACCGTAACCGCGCAAACGATCAATAGCGCAGTCGTCTGAGGGAAGGGGCCGGGCTCAGCAGGTGTTTTTGGCAGATACGTTGCAACCAGCCCTCCTCCAAGTGCAAACAAAATGAAGTAAAGGATCACCAGGACGAAGAAACTTAATAACCGGCGAATAACTTTACCAATTGCCTGGACAGGGAGGGCCTGTCGAGCTGTACTCACAGTACTCATATCCAATTCCTTTACGGGAGCCGAATCTGGTACTCTCAGTGTAATTGATCGAGATGTGATACTACACCCGTCGCCGGGAGAGTATTCGACCTAGCCAGTTGGACAGTACACATTGCGCAGGGAGTCGGCTTTTTTGAGCGAATATTTCTAGTTTTTGCCGCCCTATCTCTGCTATTGTTTTCCCTATGTTCTAATATAGGGAGAATCCCCATTCAAGCTTTGGATATTTAAATGTAAAGTGTCGGTATGAGAACATTCGACATGTTTTGGAGAGGCTCGGTGTTTGTCATTCTTGCTTTCCTCACGTGGAACAGCTTTGTGGCTGGCGGTCTAATGGCAGGATTGCTGTTACTCTCCTGTATCCCCGTCTGGTTGTTTATCGGATTGTATCACCAGGGCTATTTCTGATCTACCAGAAGTAAAATGATATTCCTGACACGGGGATTTTTTTATTTAAGAAAGAGGAAGTGGGAAAGAGAAATTAAATAAAATGCTCCGTCAGAGTGAGGGGGGCACCCTGAGCGGAGCACCCTTATTTTACACAGAATCCTGGTTTTGGCAAGGGTATTGGGGATAAATCAGCAGATTTATTTTTCTCTAAGCGCCTACCACTAATTCACAGGTCCATAAGTCTAAGAAACCCGCTTCATTGCAGATAAATTCCAGCATTCTAAGGGTAGGGAATCCCCCCATGTGCATATCATTTTGGGGAAATGAAAATGCTTCTATGAGCCAGTCTGGCTTTTCTTTTCTGTAGATTTGCTACTCGAGTTTATATGGTAGATTCCTCCTGATATTAGACATTGAGGCACTTCCAAACATGAACGACCACCCGTTCTTTCGTCCCCTGAATAGATCCAACTGGGGAGCACTCCAGATCGCCGGCTTTTATCTCCTGATGGGAGGGCTATGGATTCTGTTTTCGGATCAGGCAGCGGCCCGGATTGCCTCGAATGAGCAGATGCTGGCGACAATCAGCCTGTATAAAGGATGGGCGTACGTGGTTGTCACTGCCCTCATCCTCTACTGGCTGGTACAGCGTCATACTCTCGCGCTGCAAGCAAGCGAAAAACATTTGCACCGAGTCCTGGATGCCATGCCGGTCTTCATCTCCTATGTCGGCGCCGACCGGCGTTATCAGTTCACCAACAAGACGTATAAGGAATGGTTTGGCGCGAAGCCGGAGGGGAAGCACATCGAGGAAGTTTTGGGCAAGGCGGGCTATGGGATTGTTTCCGGACATATAGACAAAGTACTTGCCGGCGAGACCGTGAGCTATGAAACGGAGATGCCCATTCACGGCCGTGACCATTTTCTTTACGTCCGGTATATTCCAGATCTTCAGCGAGACGGGCAGGTCAAAGGCTTCTTTGTTCTGGCGCTGGATCGGACCGATCAAAAAATTGCGGAGGAGGAGCGCCGGTTATGGGCGGACGCATTCGAGGGCTGTGCGCACGGCATCGCCATCGACGACCCTCACTCCAACCGGATTGTCGTTTGCAACCCAGCGTTTGCAGGTCTGCATAGAAGTCGGGTCGAGGATATCGTCGGTTCACCGATCCTGAGCCTCTACGCCCCACCAGATCATGAGCATCTGCGGCGCAGCATCCAAAAAGCAGACCAGATCGGTCATTCCCGGTTCGAGGCGAGGATGATCCGCAAGGATGGTTCCACGTTTCCCGTTCAAATGGATCTGGTCAGCGTGCTCGGTGAAGCTGGGGAGTTGCTGTACCGTGTGGCGACCGCCCAGGATATCTCGGAGCGACTGGCGGCGGAAAAGGTTTTGCAGGAATCCGAGGCGCGCTATCGCATCGTGTCAGAACTGACCAGCGACTATGCCTACAGCGACCGGGTGGAGCCGGATGGCAGCATCATCCCGGAATGGTTTACGGATTCCTTCACAAGGATTACGGGTTACACGCTAGAGGAAACAAAATCTGGTGACTTCTGGCAAAAGCTGATACACCCGGACGATGGTCCCATTCTCATGCGCCATATACAGAAGATCCTATCGGGCCAGCCTGATTCCGAGGAAATGCGCGTGCTGACAAAGAATGGGGAAGTACGCTGGCTGCGCGATTTTGCTAACCCGGTGTGGGATGAGGCGGAAGAGCGAATCACGAGCTTATACGGCGCAGTGCAGGATATTACCGAATCCAAACGCGCTCAGGAACAAATCCTGCATCAGGCGCGCTTGCTGGCGCAGATAGACGATGCCGTCATCGCCTCCGACGAAAATTTTGTGCTGACCTCCTGGAACCCCGCCGCCGAGCGCATCTATGGCTGGAAGGCGGAGGAAGTAATCGGCAGGAGAGGCGATGAAATTCTCCGCACAGAACTGCCACGAAAACCTCGTGCCGAAATGATACGTGAGTTAAGGGAGCGTGGTGAATTCTCCGCAGAAGTCATCCAATCCCGGAAAGATGGCTCCAGAGCGCAGATCGAGGCCCGCACCGTGGCGTTGCACGATGAACACGGAAATCTGACCGGCTACGTGAGTGTCAACCGGGATATCACGGACCGGAAGCAGGCAGAGCAGGAAAAAATCAGCCTGGCGCGCTTTCCCGAAGAAAACCCCAACCCGGTGCTGCGCGCCACCCATGAAGGTAAGATAATCTATGCCAATGCCGCCAGCCAGCCACTATTAGCAGGCTGGCACACGCGAGTTGGAGAGTTCCTTCCGACTGATTGGCTCCCCCTTATCCATGAACTGATCCGGACAGGGTCAAGCAGGACAATTGATATTCGGTCTGGTGAAACAACGTACTCAATGATGATGGTGTACGCTCCGGATGCCAACGATGTCAATATCTATGGCCGGGACATCACGGAACGCAAGCGGGCAGAGGAGAATCTGCGCCGCTTCCAGCTTCTTTCGGAGAACAGCCGGGATGTGATCCTGTTTATCAACCGTATAGATGGTCGCATCATGGAAGCCAATGCAGCGGCTGTCCGAGCCTATGGTTACAGCCGGGACGAATTGCTGGCGCTCTCCATCACAGATCTGCGCGCCGATGCCACTCTGAAGCTAACTCTGGAGCAAATGGCTCAGGCAGACACGGGAGGCATTCTCTTTGAGACCATACACCGGCGCAAAGACGGTTCGACGTTTCCTGTCGAGGTCAGCTCGCAGGGCGCGACGATCGGAGACAACCGCACCCTGATCAGCATCATCCGTGACATTACCGAGCGAAAGCAAGCTGAAGCTGACCTTCGTCTCATAGACCAGCTTTTGCAGCTGACTAGCAAGATGGCAAAAGTGGGCGGCTGGGAATTCAACCCCAAGACCGGGGAGGGGACCTGGACAGACGAAGTCGCCAGAATACATGACCTTGACCCTGCACAGCAAACCGACCTGCAACTTGGTCTGAGCTTTTATTCGGGCGAATCCCGTGAACGGGTGGAGCAGGCTGTCAGGGAAGCGATCGAGCTTGCCAAGCCGTATGACCTCGAGCTGGAAATGGTCACGACAAACGGCACTCGAAAATGGGTAAGAACGATGGGATTGCCTCTTACCCAGGATGGCAAAGTAATCAAGGTCCAGGGCATCTTCCAGGATATCACGGAGCGCAAACAGGCAGAGCACGAGATCCGTCGCCTGAATGAGGAACTGGAACAACGCGTCGTGGAACGCACCGAGCAATTACAGGCTGCCAACAAGGAGCTGGAGGCGTTTTCCTACTCCGTATCGCACGATCTTCGCGCCCCGTTGCGCGCCATCGACGGCTATACTCGCATCCTGGTGGAGGATTACGAGCAGATCCTCGACGCGGAAGGCAAACGCATCTGCAACGTGATCAGTACCGAAGCGCGCCGTATGGGACAGTTGATCGATGACTTGCTTGCCTTTTCGCGCTTGGGCCGCAAGGAAATGTTCCGGTCCAGGATCGATATGAAGGCGTTGGCAGAATCTGTGTTCGCCGAGCTGCTCAAAGAGCAGGATGCGGGGCGCATCGACTTCCAAATCGCAAAGTTGCCTACCACGAGGGGGGATCTTGCCCTCCTCCAACAGGTCTGGGTGAACCTGCTTGCCAACGCGATCAAGTTCACATCGAAGAAAGAGCGGGCGGTCATCGAGGTGGGATGCAAACAAAGCAAAGATGAGAATATCTATTATGTGCGCGATAATGGCGCCGGTTTCGATATGGAATATGCAAATAAACTATTTGGCGTCTTTCAGCGCTTACATAGCGAAAGTGAGTTCGAAGGGACCGGCGTCGGGCTTGCCATCGTCCAACGGATCATCGGCCGGCACAGCGGGCGGGCCTGGGCGGAAGGAGAAGTGGAAAAAGGCGCAACCTTTTACTTCGCCCTTCCCAGGAAAGAGAATCCTCATGAATGATCACCATGTTGTCGAGGTTCTGCTCGTCGAGGACAACCCGCGGGATGCAGAGCTCACGATTCGCGCCTTGAAAAGACATAACCTTGCCAACCGGCTCGTGCATGTGAAGGATGGCGCCGAGGCTTTGGACTTTCTGTTTGGCAGCGGCCCCTATGAGGGCCGCTCAATCGATACGTCACCACGGGTCGTCCTGCTTGATCTTAAGCTGCCCAAAGTCAATGGATTGGAAGTGCTGCGCCGAATGAAAGAGGATCGGCACCTGCGCAGCATCCCTGTTGTCATCGTCACTTCCTCGGCGGAAGACCCGGATATGGAAGCGGCATACCAGCTGGGCGCCAACAGCTACGTGGTCAAACCGGTGCAATTCGATCAATTTATGGAAGCTATGAGCAAGCTGGGAGTTTACTGGTTGATGCTTAATCATCCTTTGAAATAAGCAAAACAATGTAAGCCTCTTTTCAATATACCGGCCACAACCATCGCCGAAGAGGAAAGCACGTATGAAGAATCCCACTCGAATTTTGATCGCGGAGCATCTGGAAGCCGACGCCAATCTGGCGAAGCATATGATCCGCAAGGTCCTGAAACATTGTGAATTTCAGGTTGTGGAGAGCCGCAGGGAATTTCTGACCGCTGTGAAAACGCTCCAGCCGCATATAGTCCTGGCGGACAATGACTTACCTCATCTCAATGGCATGCAGGCGCTCAAGTTAGCTCGCAAGCACGCGCCGCTAGCCCCGTTCATCGTCTGGACGCGTTCCGTGGACGAAGAGTTGGCAGCCGCGTGCGTCAGAGCTGGTGCGGGGCATTGCCTGCTAAAGGCGAACGGTCAGGAGCTGGAACCCATTGTGCGACAGGCAATCAAGGAAAGACAGTTACTGCTGGAAAGAGACAGGGCAGAAGAGCGCTACCGGGCGATCTTTGAAAATTCTCCGGAGGGCATCTTCCAGTCCTCGCCGGAAGGGCGGTATCTGAACGTCAACCCCGCGATGGCAACGATATATGGATATACATCGCCGCGCGACATGCTCGAGTCTGTCACTGATATTGCCAGCCAGATTTACATCGATCCGGGGGAACGCGCCCACCTGATCGAAATGCTCGCGAAGCATGGCACAGTGGAGAATTATGAACAGAAAAACCGTCGTAAGGATGGCAGCCTGATCTGGACGGACACAACCATGCGAGCCGTACGCGATGAGCATGGTGACCTCCTGTACATTGAAGGTTTTGTAAGAGACATCACTGCCCGCAAGAAGATGGAGGAACAGCTCCGGCAGGGTGAAGCCAGGTACCGCACACTGGTGGAACAACTGCCTGTCATTACGTATATTTCTCAGCTGGACCAGTATATGGGGGTTTCATATATCAGTCCTCAGATCGAAACCCTCGGCTTCGACTCAGAGCAATGGCTCGCCGATCCAGAGTTGTGGTTCAGGCAGATCCACCCCGAAGATAAAGAACGTGTGGCATCCGCGCTGGAACAGTTCCGTGCGGGTGGCGAGGAATTTCGGACGGAGTACAGATTGGTTTTACCGAATGGGGAAACAAGATGGTTTGATGACCGCTCGGTCTATGTCCGAGATCAGAGCGGGCAGCCCATTTTTAAGCAGGGATTCATGGTCGATATCACGGAGCGTAAGCAGGCGGAGGCGGTGCTTCAGCGCAGTGAGTCGCGTTTTCGGGCGCTGATCGAAAACGGACTGGACGATATCTCGCTCCTCGCCGCCGATGGAACCCTGCTATGGGAGAGTCCATCCACGGTCCGCAACCTGGGATATCAACCGAATGAATACGTGGGGCGCAATATTTTCGAGATGATGCATCCCCACGACCTTCGCTGGACCTCCGAGCTGTACACAGAGCTGATCCGGGAGCCTGGCAGCCGCAAACAGGGCACCTTCCGGCTACGGCGTGTGGATGGCGCCTGGCGCTGGATGGAAGCGATCGTGACCAATATGTTGAACCAGCCGGGGATCGAGGCGATCATTGTCAACTATCGTGATGTTACGGAACGGAAGCAAGCTGAGGAGGCCCTGCGCCAGAGCCAGGCCCGTTATCAAAGTCTGGTCGAGACCTCCCACGATCTGATCTGGTCTATTGATCTGGACGGGAATTTTACTTTCTTGAACCATGCGGCTACAGAAATCCTCGGATATGAGCCAGAAAAACTGTTGGGGCGCTCCTTCCTGGAGCTTATTGATTCGGAACACCATGGACCTCCGGATCTGCAACAGTACAGGGCTGTCCTGGAATCCCCGGAAGAATTCCAGGCTGACGAAACGTATGTACGGCACTCCGATGGCAGGCAGATCGTTCTTAGCACAAAGTATGCCGTCATTCGGGATGCAGAGCGCAACATTATCGGGATCAGTGGAACCTCACACGATATCACTGCGCGCAAACAGGCGGAGGACGCACTAAAGGCAGAACGCAACTTGCTGCGGACGTTGATCGACAATCTGCCGGACCGCATCTATGCAATGGATACCCTGGGCCGCAAGATCCTGTCGAACACAGCAGACTGGCAGGCAGCCGGCGGCAAGTCGATGCAGGATGTGATCGGCAAGACGGATTTTGATGCCTACCCACCCGAACTTGCCGGGCAGTTCTGGGAACTGGACCAGGCCGTTATCAAGGCAGGAAATCCGGTCATCAACCACGAAGAGCCAGGATTGGATGCCGAAGGCAATCTCGTTTCAATCCTCACAACCAAGATTCCGCTGCGGGATGAAAAGGGGCAGATCAACGGGCTGGTGGGCATCGGCCGGGATATCACCGAGCGCAAGCTTGCAGAAGCCCGTATTAACGAACTCCTGGAGTTCAACGCGAAGATCTTGAATCATTCACCGCTTGGCATCCTCACGTATAAGCTGACGGGAGAATGCATCTTTGCCAACGAAAATGCGGCTGCGATCCTGGGGGCTTCTGTTGAGCAGCTTCAGGAACAGAACTTTCACTCGATTGAAGCCTGGAAGAAGTCGGGCTTATATGATCTGGTAATGCGCGCCATCGATACGTCTTTGCCTGTCACAGCCGATATTCAGCAGAAGACTTTCGATAAAGAGGTGTGGTTAACCGTCCACTGTGTAACCTTCTACTCCGGAGGTGAATCTCACCTACTGCTCACGCTTGCGGACATCACCGACCAAAAGCTGACAGAGGCAAGATTGCGTCAAAGCGAAAGTCGCTATCGCCTGGCGATCAGGGCTACCAATGATGTGATCTGGGAGTGGGACCCGAAGAGCAATCGATTGTCCTGGAGCCAGAATGCGCCAATTGTATTCGGATATGAGACAGACGAAATCGCTCCTTATGCTACGTGGTGGGATGAGCGCCTTCATCCCGATGACTGCAGGCGTGTGGTCGACAAGCTGAGCAACCTGGTTGCGGGGGACGCGTCAATCTGGAGCGATGAATATCGTTTTTTGCGCAAGGACGGTTCCTACGCATACATTAGCGACCGCGGATACGTCGAACGTGACGCCGACGGCAGGGCATTGCGTATGATCGGCGCTATGTCGGATATCACGGAACGCAAACAGGCAGACGTCGAACGACAGGCGCTTTTCGAAATCATGCAGGGACTTGCACAGACCAATGACCTGGGTGAGCTGCTAAAACTCATTCACCAATCCATTGCCAGGGTGGTCTACGCTGAGAACTTCTTTGTCGTACTCCAGCAGCCTCGCAGCGGTCTGTTCGAAGAGATTTATTCCGTGGACCAGTACGACCTGCCCGAGCCACCCTCAAGACTGGAAAAAAGTATCACGTCATACGTCTTTCACTCCGGTGAGCCGCTCCTGCTGACCCAGGCTCGATTTGAGGAATTGGTTGCGCAAGGAGAAGTGCAGCTTGTCGGAACTAATTCAAAATCCTGGCTCGGAGTACCGTTGAAAACATCTGGCACGACGATCGGCGTTATGGTGGTTCAGGACTACGAGCGCGAACAGCGCTATTCAGCGCGAGACAGGGACTTCCTGGCATCGATTGCTGCGCAGGTTGCGCTGGTTATTCAGCGTAAACAGGCGGAGGAAACACTGCGTGAACAAGAGGAACAATATCGCGCCATCTTCGAAGGGGTACAGGATGCCATTCTTGTTGAGGCCACCGATGGAAGGATTCTTATGGTCAATGAACAGGCCTGTGAGATGTACGGGTACAGCCGAGATGCCTTCCTTGCCAGAACTGTTTTGGACCTCGTGCCTCCCGGGTACACCATCCTGTCGGCCGAAGGCAACGCTCCTACTCTGTCTGTTAGACCGTTTGAAACGGTCAACCGGCGCGCCACCGGGGAGCTGTTTCCTATTGAAATCAGCGGACGGTTGCTCACCATTAACGGGGAAACTATCCAGCTTGCTGTGATACGCGATCTTACTGAACGAAACCGCGCGGAGGCAGCCGAGCGTGAACAACGCGCGCTGGCAGAGGCGCTGCGCGATACTGCCGAGATGCTCAGCAGCACTCTCGAATACGGCGTAGTACTGGATTACATCCTCGAGGCGGTCGGCCGCGTCGTCCCACATGACGCCGCTACTATTATGCTTTTGGATGGAGGCATAGCTCATGTGGTGCGTTTGCAGGGGTACGAGAAGCAAGGTTTTCACGATGAGATCAGAGGAATTCGCCTCCCGGTAGCGGAGACAACCAACCTGCGCCAGATGCATGAAACTCGACAACCTGTCGTGGTGACCGACACTCATACGTACCCGGGCTGGAAGCGACTGGAATCTACTGAGTGGCTGCGCTCGAGCGTTGGAGCACCCATCTCCATTTACGGCGAAGTGATCGGATTCATTTGTCTCGACGCGCAGACGCCGGCGTTCTTCACTCCCATCCATGCAGAGCGCCTGGAAGCCTTTGCCAACCAGGCGGCTCTTGCCATTCACAACGCCCGGTTGCTGCAACAGGCGCAAGTCGAAATTGCCGAACGAAGACAGGCCGAGGAAGGATTACGCGCCTCTGAAGAGCGCTTCCGGCAGTTGGCGGATAACATTCAGGAGGCCTTCTGGATCACCGATGCAGAAACCAATGCAGAGATTTATATGAGCCCGGCTGTCGAAAAAATCTGGGGCCGGCCCGTGGATTATCTGCTGCATGAGCCGAACGCGTTTCTCGACAGCGTGTTCCCGGAAGACAAGTCTATACTTCTGGAAGCTATTCAAAAAGAAAAGAATGGTGAAAGAATTGAGATCGAATACCGCATTATCCGGCCGGATGGATCGTTGCGCTGGGTGTGGGACCGCGCCTTCCCAATCTTCGATGAGTCCGGCAAAGTCATAAGGATCGCCGGCATCTCTGCCGATATCACAGAACGCCGGGAGTCTGAGATGGCGCTGGTGCAGAGTCAGAGCCGATACCGGGAGCTCTTTGACAGCTCGCCCATCTCACTCTGGGAGGAGGACTTTTCGGAGGTCAAGCGCCGAATCGATCTTCTGCGAACAAACGGCGTTGCCGACATTGATCAATATCTTTCCAGCCATCCTGAGCTTCTGATTGAGTTAGCTTCCCTGGTGCGGGTTACCGATGTCAACCAGGCCGCTCTGGAACTTTACCAGGTCAGTCGTAAAGAAATATTGCTCAAAAGCCTCCCCGAAATCCTGAGCAATTCTGCCCAAAGCCATTTTCAGGAGGAGCTCCGCGGTCTCACCAGTCCAGCAAGAAGATTTGTCTGGGAGGGTACTGATCCCACGCTCGATGGCAGACAAATGGCGATAATGGTCACCGGATCGGTCCCCCAAGGCTATGAAGAAGACTGGTCGAAGGTACTTGTTTCCATCAGTGACATTACAACACGAAAACGCGCCGAGGAGGAAGTGCGCCGCCGGGCAGAAGAAACGGCTGCCCTGCTAGAGACATCACTGGCGCTGACCGATTTGGATTTGAACACGATCCTGCGAACAATCAGCAATTCCGCCAAAGCGCTTTTTGCCGCGGATGGCTGCCGGGTCTTCCTCATGGAACCGGACGGTCAAACACTGCGCTGCGTGCTGGCACTGCAAGAGGACTTTGCGGCTTTTTCAGATCTGAGAATCAAAATAGGAGAGGGGGTCACCGGGGCTGTGGCGGCGAGCGGCCGGGCAGAGATTGTAAATCAGATGCAGGCTGATCCGCGCGCCGTGCAGGTGGCGGGTACTCCTTATGAAGAGGAAGCCATCATGTTTGCTCCGCTTAAGGAGCGGGATCGCACAATCGGCGTTCTGAGCATCCGCCGTAGGGGACAGAGTCGTCATTTCGAACCAGCCGATCTCGAGCTGCTCGAGGCGCTGGCAGCGATGGCTGCCTCGGCGGTTTCGAATGCCCGTCTGTTCGAGGAGACACAGCGCCGGCTGGCTGAGCTAGAGGCTTTATATGAGAATGGCCTGGCGGTGGGCCGCCTCCTGGAGCCTCGCCAGATCGGCGAGCGCATCATCGAAACCTTTGCTCGCTACCTGCGCTGGCATCACGTCACGATCCGCCTGCAACATGAGTCAAGTGACGACCTGGAGCTGGTGGCATTCAACCTGCCGAACCTGAGCGAAGAAGAACGATCTCACGCAGAGAAACACTTCGTCACGCTGATCAATAAAGTGGGACAGGGATTGAGCGGCTGGGTCATGCAAACCGGTAACGCCCTGCGCACCGGGAATGTCCACGCTCACCCGCAATACGTCAACATGCATAGTGGAATCCAGTCGGGCTTGTATATGCCCCTCAAGGCAGGCGAGCGCGTAATCGGGGTGATAAGCGTCGAAAGCGAAGAACCCGATGCATTTACCGCGCAGGATGAACGTCTGCTGGCTACACTCGCCAGCCAGGCAGCCATCGCCTTCGAAAACGCGCGCTTGTACGAAGCCATTCAGAAGGAGCTCGCCGAGCGCAAGCGGGCAGAGGATGACCTGCGCGCCAGCGAGGCGCACTACCGGGAGCTGGCAGACAGCATCACTGATATCCTCTTCGAGATGGATCATGAAATGCGGTACACGCACTGGAATAAGGCATCCGAGGTGCTCATGGGAGCACCAGCCAGTGATGTCATCGGAAAATCGATGCGGGAGATCTTCGGAGAGTCAGATGAGCAAACCAGGATTGGGAAAATCTACGAGAGCGTGCTGAAAGATCGCCAGCCCAAGACGTTCGAGACAACCCTGCCGGCGAGTGGAGCGCTGCGCTCTTTTGAGGTCAACGCCTATCCGTCGCGCCGCGGCGTATCGGTCGTTGCCAAAGACGTCACCGACCGCAAGCGCGCGGAAATCATCATGCAGAAGCGCTTTGAGCTGATGGAGTACTCCGCTCACCACACTCTACATGAATTGATCCAGCGCACCGTGGATGAGGTCAGCGAGCTAACCGGCAGCAGCATAGGCTTCCTCCATTTTGTGGAACCCGACCAAATTCATCTGGGGATGCAGGTCTGGTCTACGAATGCGCTGCGTGTCTTCAATGTGCCCATCAGCGAGGGCGCTCACCATCCGCTTGACAGGGCTGGGTTGTGGGCTGAGGCGGTCCGTCAGAGACGGCCCTTGATCCAGAACGATTACGCATCCTTGACTCCGATCACGGGCTTGCCGTCAGGGCATGAGCCGATCGTCCGCGAAATCGTCATTCCAATCATTCGCAGCGAAAAGCTGGTGGCTGTGCTTGGCATCGCCAACAAGCTCCAGGACTACACCCAGCATGATCTGGAAATGGCTGCCCGCCTGGCAGACTACGCCTGGGATATCACCGAGCGCAAACAGATGGAAATCGCTCTGGAAACGGAACGTAATCAGCTGGTGCAGCGCGTGGAAGAACGTACGGCTGACCTCAGCCGGGCAAACTCCAACCTGGCGCGGGCGCTGCGCGTCAAGGATGAATTCCTTGCCAACATGAGTCACGAGCTGCGCACGCCGCTCAATGCCATCCTGGGTCTGTCGGAAAGCCTGGCAGAACAGATTGCCGGACCGCTGAATGAAAAACAACAAAAATACATCACCACCATCGGCGAGAGCGGTCATCATCTCCTGGCTCTCATCAACGATATTCTGGACCTTGCCAAGATCGAAGCCGGCCAGATCACGCTGGATATCAACAAGGTCGATATCCACTCGGTCTGCCAGTCCAGCCTGCGCATGATCAAACAACTGGCGCAGAAAAAGAATCAGGAGGTGTCGTTGACTATCCAGGAAGGGCTGGGTTTGATGTGGGCAGATGAGCGCCGTCTCAAACAAATGATGGTCAACCTGCTGGGCAATGCCGTCAAATTTACCCCCGAAAACGGAAAGCTTGGTTTGGAGGTTCACGGGGATGAGGAGGCAAACAAGGTTACCATAACCGTTTGGGATACCGGCATCGGCATCAAGGCAGAGGATCTGGAGCGTCTGTTCCAGCCTTTTGTGCAGCTGGACTCTGGTCTGGCACGGGAAACCACGGGAACGGGTCTGGGCTTGGCGCTGGTCGCGCAGATGGCGCGCCTGCACGGAGGCAGCGTCACTGCCTTTAGTGAGCCTGGAGTCGGGAGTCGCTTCTCGGTTGTGCTTCCGTGGGAGCCCGCCCTGGCTATCGATGCTGCCACTCGTCTGAAAATTACCGGCAAGTTCCGCGCCATCCAGCCTGATGCAGGCCGCCAGCCAACCATCTTGCTGGTCGAAGACACTAAAGAAGTCATTATGATGATCCAGGACTACCTCGAGCTGGCAGGATACAAGGTGTTCACCGCTCAGGATGGGGTCGATGCCATTGTCCAGGCAAAGCTTATGCACCCCGACCTGATTCTGATGGATGTACAAATGCCCCGTATGGATGGCATGGAAGCCACACGCAAATTGAGAGACGAGCCCGAGTTCAAGGATACACCGATCATCGCCCTGACCGCCCTTGCTATGCCCAATGACCGCGAACGCTGTCTTGCTGCGGGCATGGATGAGTACATCAGCAAACCTGTTAATTTGAGGGCACTCGTCAAGCTTATTCAAACCTGTTTGTTAAGCGCCCGGGAACCGAACCATTCATGAGCACAGTCCTGATCATCGACGACGAACCGACAGCCCGCGAGACAGTCGTCTCGATGCTGGAGGGAGAAGGCTATGACATCCAGCTGGCGAAGGATGGGATAGAAGCCCTCCAGATGCTGGAGCAGATTCAGCCGGATGTGATCCTGCTCGATATCATGCTGCCCGGAATGGATGGTTTTCAGGTCTGCCGCCAGATCCGCGCAACAGTGCCGCTGGCAGAGGTGCCCATCCTTATGCTCACCGCCCTGGATGACCGCGATTCGCTGCTGAGAGCGCTCGAGGCGGGCGCGGACGATTTCTTGAGCAAGCCCGTGGACCGCCGGGAGCTGATCGCGCGCGTTCGTACCATCACCCGCCTGAACCGCTACCGCACGTTGATGGAGCAGCGTGAGAACATTCGTCAAATGGCGGAACGTGTGGTCGCCGCCCAGGAGGAGGAACGTCAGCGCATCTCGCGTGAGCTGCACGATGACCTGGGCCAGGCATTGACCACTCACCTGCTGTCGCTGCGCAACCTGCAGGAGGATCTATCCATCCCAGTCGAGGAAATGTTCGCCCAGCTCCAGGCACTCTATAATCAATCCTACGAAGTCCTTGTGAAGATTCGCAGGCTGGCCCGCGATCTGCGCCCGCCTGTGCTCGATGCCCTTGGCTTGAAGGTAGCCATGCAGACCTACTGCACGGAGTTCACCCGCCGCACCCACCTTCCAGTCATCTTCGAAGCCGAGACGTCGCTTCCAGAACTGTCGGATGCCTATAACATTACCCTCTACCGCACACTGCAGGAGGCGCTGACAAACGTTGTCAAACATGCCCGGGCAGGTCAGGTCTGGGTGGAGCTGAGTCAGGAGGATGATACAGTCAACCTGACCGTTCAGGATAACGGTATCGGTATGGACGAAGAAGCTTCAAGATCCAATGGGATTGGCTTGGCGGGTCTTCGTGAACGAATTACTGTCGCCGGCGGCACGCTCCAGATCAGCTCTGCGCCGGGCCGCGGCACCATTTTATCGGCGCAGTTCCCATTCTTGGAGAGCAGACACTAGCGGGCAGGCTATAACCTGTACACATCACATGCGAGTGAAGCTGGTAACGAGAGGAATAAACCCTTAACGTCTATGGCACAAGAGGTAACATGATACGAGTACTGATTGCGGAGGATCACCTGATGGTGCGCGCCGGCATCCGCGCCCTGCTCGAAAAGGCTGGCGACATCCACGTGATGGGCGAGGCGTCCAACGGGCAGGAAGCCATCGAGATGGCTGAGCAGCTCAAGCCGGACGTGCTCATCATGGACATCATGATGCCGCGCATGAACGGTATCCAGGCGGCGGAGAATCTCCGTGAGCTTCGGCTTCCCACTCACATCCTCCTGCTCTCGATGTACTCGGATGAGGGCTTCGTGCACCAGGCTTTACAGTGTGGAGTAAAGGGTTATGTGCTGAAATCGTCGGTCAGCGATGAACTGATCTGGGCAGTGCGCGCCGTTGCGAGCGGCAAAACCTATCTCAGCAGCCCCATCTCGGAGATCGTGGTGGAAAGCGCCATCCACCCGCATTCGAGCCTGCAGGACGGCGATCCGCTCTCCAACCTGTCGCCGCGCGAAAAGGAGATCCTGCAGCTGATCGCGGAGGAATACACGAGCGCTGAAATCGGCAAGATGTTGTTCATCAGTGAAAAGACAGTCGAAAAGCACCGCGCCAAGCTAATGGAGAAGCTGAACGTGCGGAACCTGGCCGGACTCGTGCGCCTGGCAGTGAAGTACCATCTGGTGGACAAAGATGCATGACTGAATGTCGCAGAAGATCTGCAAAACAAGGCTGGCAGTGACAGCCGCCAGGAAGCTGCCGCTATCCTGCCACTGGAGGACAAAATGATGAACTTATCCGATTTTTACAAGGAGAACAACATGAGCAGTCTTATTCTAATTGTGGATGACGAATATGCAGGCCGCGAGACTCTTCAATCTGTACTGGAAGGAGAAGGATACGAGCTCGAAATGGCAGAGAACGGCATGCAGGCCCTCGAAAAGGCGAAAAAATTACTTCCCGATGTGATCCTGCTGGACGTCATGATGCCGGGAATGACAGGCTTCGAAGTCTGTGAGCGCATCCGCAACGACCCGCAGATCGCGGAAATCCCGATTATTGTGCTGACAGCCCTGGACGACCGCGAGTCCCTGTTGACGGCTCTCAAAGCCGGCGCGGACGACTTTATCTCGAAACCGTTCGACCGCTATGAGTTACGCGCCCGTCTGCTGGGCATTACGCGGCTCAACCGTTACCAGAAGCTGCTGCAGGAACGCGCCAAGCTCCAGGAGGCAAACACTCATCTGCTCGAAGCGTACGAGGCAACTATCGAAGGCTGGTCACATGCCATGGATCTGCGCGACCGTGAAACAGAGGGTCATAGCCGGCGGGTGGCAGAGCTTACCGTCCAGCTGGCTCAAAATCTCCGAATGAGCGATGAAGATATCATGCACCTGCGCCGCGGCGCGCTCCTTCACGATATGGGCAAGATCGGTATTCCCGATACCATCCTGCATAAACCCGATACATTAACAGGCGAAGAGTGGGCGACCATGCGCAATCACCCGCAGCTTGCGTATGACATGCTTTATCGTGTGGAATATTTGCGGCCGGCTCTCGATATCCCTTACTGTCACCATGAGAGGTGGGACGGAACCGGGTATCCGCGGGGGCTCAAAGGGCAGGAAATTCCCATGGCTGCCCGCCTGTTCGCGATTGTGGATGTTTGGGATGCGCTAACGTCCGACCGCCCCTATCGCCCGGCCTGGTCGGAAGCCGAAACCCTGGACTATATCCGGGAACAATCCGGCAAGCATTTCGACCCCCAGGTGGTAGAACTATTTTTCCGCGTCTTTCACAAATCCCCTTCTGCTACCCGCTAACTTGCACGAGGCATTCAACGTATAAATTACTTGCGTTTTGACACAAAAAACTGTATATTCCACTGAGTTTTCCGTATTTCAAAACTTATAAATATTGCAAAGTATCAAAGTCCGGGCGAAAAGGTTCAAAGAAGTGAAAGATTCTTTTATGCGGTATCGCGTGATTTCGGTATTTAACAATTTTTCCACAGCTTAATGGCAGGCTGCGTGCATGATCAAAACACGTTTTGACCGCCCGGGTTTTGTTCTCCTCATCCTGAGTCTACTCCTGCCAGCCTGCACTCCTGCTGTCGCCCCCACTCCGGATCTCATCCCGATTACCGTTCAGTTGCGATGGACACACCAGTCGCAATTTGCCGGATTCTATGCCGCGGACCTGAACGGAGACTACGCCGCCGAGGGACTGGATGTGACGTTCCTGGAGGGAGGTCCTGATGTGGATATCCACGCCTCGGTGCTTGGGGGCCAGGCCCAGTTTGGCGTGGCGGGCGCAGATACATTGATCCTGAAACGGGCTGAGGATGTCCCCGTCCGCGCGATTGCCACAATTTACCAGCGTAATCCACTGGTATTTATAAGCCTGGCAGACTCGGGCATCACGCGCCCGCAGGATTTTGTAGGCAAGACGGTCCTGGTGGCTCCTTTTAATGTAGCAATCCTGCATGCCATGACCAATCGCGTCGGCATTACACCTGACCAATATACTGAGGTCTGCTGCAACTACGATGAGTTCTATGCCGGCACATATGAGATTGCCAACGCTTACTTGACGAACGAAGTCATCTCCGCGCAAAGACAGGGACATGAGATCAACATTATTTATCCGGATGACTATAGCGTACATTTTTATGCCGACACGCTGTACGTCACCGATGATCTGGCCGAGCAAAACCCGGATGTGGTGCAACGATTCTTGCGGGCTACGCTCAAAGGCTGGACCTATGTAGTTGAAAATCCCGAGACTACGGGCGAGTTCGTCCGGCAGTATGCCCCGAACGCCAATGCTGAGCTTGAGGTCGCCAAAATGATCGCCAGCATCCCACTGGTGAATACAGGGCAAGATTTTATTGGCTGGATGACGCCTGACGTCTGGGGCAACATGGAACGGACGCTGCGCGAGCAGGGGGTACTCACCGCTCCTCTGGATCCAGAAGAGGTGTACACCATAGAGTTTCTCAGGGAGATTTACAGCCAGTGAAGCTTACCACGCGGCTGACCCTTGTCTTTATTTTGTATGCTCTGGCTCTGCTCTCAGGGGTCGGCTTGCTTGCCTATGACAGCGGTCGCGATTCCCTGCGGGAAGCCACTATTTCTGAGCTACAGGCAACGGCCCTCGAAAAAGAGGCAGCCTTGACGAGCTGGGCTGAAGAGAAGCAGATCGATATTGCAACCATGGCAGCCAACCCGACAAATCTAAGAGCAGCATCCCTTCTCTTGAACGCAGCTCCTCATTCAGAGGAAGCCAGGGAGGCGCGGGAAACGCTCATCGCAAATATCCTGCCACGCGTCAATAATGGTGAGTTCGTGGATGTAAATATGCTCCATCCGGAGACGGGACAGGTACTGGCGTCCACCAATCCCGCTGAAGAGGGCAAATTCAGAGAGAATCGTCTTTACTTCCTGAACGGAAAGACAGGGCCCTTTATTCAGGACATGTACTACTCTCTTGCGCTCCAGTCACTCGCGATGACCGCCTCTGCTCCCCTGCGTGCAGCAAATGGAGAATTATTGGGCGTGCTGACGGCGCACCTTGATCTTGAAGAGATGAATGAGATTCTCAAGAGACGCACGGCACAGCACCAGACCGACGATGCCTATCTCGTCAACACTTCAAGCCTTTTTGTGACTCAGCCGCGCTTCATCCTAGACCCGGCAGTGCTCCAGCTGGGTGTACATACCGAGGACGTGAGGCGCTGCCTGCAGCGCCAAAGCGGCACCGTCGAAACGCGGGATTATCGAGATGTCCCGGTCATTGCGGTCTATCAGTGGCTCCCGGAGCGGGATTTGTGCCTGGTAGCAAAGCTGGATCAGACCGAGGCATACGGCCCGGCGCGTGCTTTTGGAGGGACGATCGCCCTGACGAGTACCGTTGCTTTGCTGGCAGCCGCCATGCTGGCAATCGGCTTATCGCGGACGGTCACCGAGCCCATTCTTGCCCTACGAGCTGGGGCTGCGCGCTTCGGTCAAGGCAACCTGGATACACGGCTTCCCGAAACTTCCAGGGATGAGCTCGGAGATCTGGCACGCGAGTTCAACAGGATGGCGGAGGCTCTAGCAGAACAGCAGACTCATCTTCGTCGCCGTGCAGAGCAGTTCTTCAACATCACCCTCGACCTGCTCTGCACCGTTAGCCTGGATGGTCATCTGATCGATCTTAACCCGGCCTGGGAGCAAACACTCGGTTATGACCGCCAGATGCTAAAGAATCGTCCGCTTACGGAGCTCGTTTACCCGGATGACATCGCCTCGACGGCTTCAGCCCTGAGGCGCGTGGCTGACGGCATGGCGTCTATCCGTTTTGAGGCACGCTTTCGTGATCGGGACGGGAGTTATCACTGGCTTGCATGGGCAGTTGTGATTTCACCGCAAGATGAATTGTTATACGGAGCGGCGCGCGACGTAACCCAGCGCCGCCTGGCTGAGGAGCAATTGCAGCAACAAGCAGATGAGCTGGAACGCTCGAACCGTGAGCTTGAGCAGTTCGCCTACGTTGCTTCCCATGACTTGCAAGAGCCTTTGCGGATCGTCTCCAGCTATGTGCAGCTCCTTGCGCGGCGTTACAAAGGCAAACTCGACCAGGATGCAGACGAGTTTATCAACTACGCCGTCGAAGGAGCAAACCGTATGAAGACACTTATCAACGATCTGCTCGCCTACTCACGGGTGGGTACCCGCGGCAAAGAGCTGGTACCAGTGGAAATGGAGGAAGTTTTTGAGCGGGTGTCACGTAACCTGAAGATTGCCCTGCAGGAGAGCGGCGCGGCCCTGACCCATGACGCGCTGCCGGTCGTGCTCGCAGATGATTTGCAGATGACCCAGCTTCTCCAGAATTTGCTCGGCAACGCGATCAAATTTCGCGGCGCCCGGCCGCCACGCGTCCACTTCGGGGTTCGGCGTCAGGAAGAACACTGGCTGTTCTTCGTACGCGACAACGGTATCGGCATCGACCCCCAGTACCGTGAGCGTATCTTTGTCATTTTTCAGCGGTTACACAACCGGAGTGAATACCCGGGCACCGGAATCGGACTGGCGATCTGCCGCAAGATTGTGGAACGACATGGCGGGCAGATCTGGGTTGAATCCGTGGCCGGGGAGGGGGCAACATTCTACTTCACGCTCCAACCAGCAGAGCACCTGCCGCCGGAGACGCCTCAGCCAGAGACCACCACACCACGGACCAGGGATACTATTGCCGACCGTGCCACAGATTTGATTTAACAAGGAGAATGAATGATCCAGCCAACATTGTTGTTCGGAGCGGCAATGGCAATCCTCAGTGCAGCCATATACTTCTATGTTGGGCGCGTGCTCAGCCGGCGACGCGTCGCCTCACCGGATGCACGCCTGGCTTGGACGCTCTTCGTGGTCTGGTGGTACGCGCTCGCATGTAGTACGTTATCTGGCGCCCTGATCAGCCTGCTAGGGGCATTCAACCTTGCCGGGGTGGCGTTGTTTGTAACATTCAACCATGTAAATCTACTGGCGCTCTGTGTTGCCCTGTTTGGTCTTATGTATTATTTGCTCTACCTGTTCACCGGCAGTCGTCGCCTGCTGTGGCCATTAGCCATTTTCTATATCCTATATTACATGTCGCTGATTTATTTTGTCCAGGCAAGAGTGCCCATTGGGGTCACCGTGGGACGCTGGAATGCGGGTCTTGAGTTTCAAAGAGAACCCACAGGCCCGCTCTTCTTAGTCCTGTTGTTGCTGCTGATTTTTCCGCAGGTGATTGGCAGCCTCGCATATTTCACGCTGTACTTCCGGGTCAGGACAGTTACCCAGAAGTACCGTATTCTACTCGTTTCATGGAGCATCATTATCTGGTTCTCGAGTGCATTTCTGGCGAGTATTGCAGGTCTTTCATCGCAAGATTGGTGGCAAGTCACCAGCCGCCTAATCGGATTGGCAGCCGCTCTGGCAATCCTGCTGGCGTACGATCCGGTGCCCTGGATCCGGCGCCGGTTGGGCGTCAATTCGATTGCTGAAGAGCCAGCTTAAACGCTTATTCTCATGTTGTAGAAGGAGTATTGATTATGGGTTTGAATCACGAACGCCCGATCGAGATCTTGCTGGTGGAAGATAATCCCGGCGATGTCCGGTTGACACAGGAAGTCTTCAAGGAGGGCAAAGTCCGGAACCAGCTTAATGTTGCCTGGAACGGGGAGGAGGCGCTGGACTACCTGCGCCGCCAGGGCCGCTTTGCAAGCGCTCCCCGCCCGGACGTGATCCTGCTCGACCTCAATCTGCCGCGCAAAGGCGGGAAAGAGGTGTTGGCTGAAATCAAAGCCGATCCCAAGCTCAGGTGCATTCCGGTCGTGATTCTGACCACCTCGCAAGCCGACAAGGATATTGCAGAAAGCTATGATCAGCATGCCAATTGCTACATTGTGAAGCCGGTCGACCTCGACCACTTTATCAACGTCGTACGGACGATCGAAGGCTTCTGGCTGCAGATCGTGAAGCTGCCAGCCGGAGAAGAATGAAGAAGATTGTCAGGGTTCTGCTGGTAGAAGACGACCCGGCGGACGCCCGCCTGATTCAGCTTGCCCTCAATGAGAGGGAGGAAACCGTCAACCTGGATCTGGTGTGGGTTGAACGCCTCTCGCAGGCGCTCAAATCCATGACGGAAGGCGGGGCAGATGCAATCCTCCTCGATGTGAACCTTCCCGACAGCCACGGCCTGGACACCGTGATTCGGATGGTAGAGCAAGCACCCATGGTGCCGATTATTGTGCTCACCGGGCTGGCAGATGATGTGCTGACGATTCAGGCTCTGCAGAAAGGGGCGCAGGATTACCTGGTAAAGGACCAGATCGACGGAAATCTGCTGAACCGTACCATCCGCTACGCCATCGAGCGCAAGCGCGCCGAAGAAGAGATCCGCCGGTTGAACGCGGAACTGGAGAGACGCGTGATCGAGCGGACAGCCCAGCTGGAGGCCTCTAATAAAGAGCTGGAGGCGTTTGCGTATTCCGTCTCGCATGACCTGCGTACTCCTTTGCGCAGCATTGACGGCTACTGCCGGGCACTCTTGGAGGATTTTGGCAGCCAGCTGCCTTCTGAAAGCCTCCCGTATTTAGACCGGATTCACGTTTCTACCATCCACATGGCGCAGTTGATCGACGATCTGTTGAGTCTCTCGCGTGTGACGCGTGCCTCTGTGGACCATAGCCCAGTTGACCTTAGCGCCATCGCACGGACGATTGTCGGCGATCTGCAGCGCGAGCAGCCGGAACGCCAGGCTCAATTTTCTATCACCCCGGGCCTCGTTGTGCACGGTGATGCCCGGCTGCTACGGATCGCTCTTGCCAACCTGTTGAACAATGCCTGGAAGTTCACATCCAAACAAGAAGAAGCCCATATACAGTTTGGTGCTCATCAACAGAACGGGAAAACTGTATTCTTCGTGCGCGACAATGGGGTCGGCTTTGATATGGACCATGCGGGGAAATTATTCGGCGCCTTCCAGCGACTGCATACCGAGAATGAGTTCCCCGGGACGGGCATCGGGCTTGCCACTGTGCAGAGGGTGCTGCACAAGCATGGCGGGCGAGTTTGGGCGGAAAGCGCCAGGGACAAAGGGGCTACGTTTTACTTCAGTCTTTGACCCATTCAGGAAAGGCTGGACCATCTGCCCTGAGCAAACCCGGCGCGAGGCCGGGATTTCTGTTAAGACTTACTCCTCTATTGCACGCATCCACTGCAGATCCATTCTTTTTACTACCGAGTCAAGCTCCACCCGCAGGCAATCTGTCTCTTCTTTGAGGCTCCGGCTTTCTTCGAGCACAACTTCCAGCCGGCAGAGGTGAGCGCGTATCTCCCACAAGGTCCGTCGGAGAGCGGCCAGGTTGTCCAGTAACCGCTCGCTCTCTGCCATCGACTCGAATCTTGTCTCATACTCTGTGCCTTTTATAAAAACATCATAGTGATTTAGCTGCATTGGTTCATATCCTTGTCCTCATCGAATGAGTCAAATTCAATACACAGAAGCCGCCCGGGCAATTGGGAGCAGCGGATTGAATACTTGACGGGCAAGACAAGGGATTGTTACAGCGAATAGCGATAAAGAAGCCTGGCGGCTGCCCGGCTTTCCCACCGAGCCGCTTTCGGCGTCCGGTATGATGTCAGCTTTCCTGGAGCAGCACGTGAATATCGATCCACCCATAGCCTGCTTCAGTGATTATTTTCCCGCCGATCTCCTGATGTTTCTCGCGCACAAATATTCCACCCAGGGATTCATAAAACCTTCGATAAGGATTTTCGGCAATGACCCAGACCAGCATGCTTTTGAGTCCCATCACTTGCGTCAAATGCCGAGCACAGGCCGCGACGAGGGCTCTCCCGATCCCTTGATTCTGGTAGGCAGGTAATACGTAAAGCACATATATCTCACCCTCGTATGCCGGGTCTGGTTCCTGACTCGGACCGCAGATCGCAATCCCCACGATGTGGTTCTGCTCGTCCTCGGCGACGAAGATCCCAAGACCTCGATCCCCATCCTCCCAGAAAGCTTTACGCCAGTTTTCCGCCAGGGCTTCGGCGGACAGGGCCTGGAGAAAAGCATCGGGGATCATGCCCCTGTAGGTGGCTCTCCAGGTTTCCACACGGACAACCGCCATATCCTGGGCATCATTCATCTCTGCTGCTCGAATCTGAAAGGTAGACATATTCCCGCTCCCGAGGAAAGGGCCCATGATAAGGAGACAAAACCGTCAGGGAAGAATGCTGACGTTGATCCGCCCGGTCGAGTCGGGCAACCCGCAGCTCGAGCGAATCCGAACGCGCAGCATATCATAGTCCGCGTTGGGCGGGCGATAGACGGTGTCACAGCTGAAGGGGTCGTCAAGCGCGGCGCCGGCAGCGGAGGTCCAGGCGCAATCGGATGCTGGATCAAGCAGCTGGGGATTGATACCTACAGCCGAGCCGCGCTTGAGCGAGACAGTCTCGGCACTCTCGACGATGGTGCTCCTGTTTGCCCGAATGATCAGGAATCCGCGCAGGTTCGGGATCTGACCTGTAGCATAGCCGAGCGGAGAGATGGCATACGTGCCCAGCCAGAGCGTGACGAGCATTAGGAGCAGATATCCGGCAATCACAGCGGCGACATATCCCGCCCGCAGCCAGCGCACGAATACAAGCTGGGTAAGCCACCCAACGCCCAGCGAGAGCACCAGGCGCTCCGCCCGAGGATATGTGCAGGGAATTATGCCCGCATCGGAAAAACGGTCCAGTACGCTATATGAGATCGAGGCCAGGAACAGGCCTGCGAGGATTGACAAGAAAAGGAAGCTGTTGCCTGGCTGGTGATTCAATCTCATGTGATGCTTGACTGTTCTCCGCGTTACGCTTTTCTATTTTCGTCATCGAGGCACTCAAAAACTCTATCGCCACAACGCTCTGATCAACCGCTGAGTGATCAAGAAACCGAGCAGGGCGCCGAACGCGAATCCGAGGAGCGGCTCACGCGCCTAGTAGACCACCAGGCTGCTGAACAGGATCGAGAGAATCACCGACCCGGATTCGGCAAGAGTGCGTGCCGTCGCGGGAGAGGACTCTACCTGGCGATCTGCATTAATCACCCTGATCTCATCGTCTGTGGGCAAGTGAATTTTTCTCATTTGCCGCTGCCGTTCCTGAAATTGTCTTCTATCGAGTTCGCGCCGCTCCAGTCACAACTGGAACAGCGCGGTGATAATCGAGGTGACGAGGCTCCGTACAGCACCCTTGATTGCCCCTCAGATCATTACCATTAAATCACGTTCTATACGAATGTGCTCCTTTGCAAGCCTCGTCTACCTCGCTAGCGGCAAATAGGAAGAGTTAGCCCTCCTGGCTCGTGCATACGATGAGATTCTAACACGGAGGTTGTTTTTTGATTTCGTGTTTCCAGTACCCGGGCACGCTTCTCAAACGAATACGGGAAAACCCGCCCTGTGAGAAACTGCAGTGTTTCTGTACTATAATTCAAGCACTGGGGACATAAACTGGCAAATTCATCAACGAACACATTGCCGAGATCATTATTAAACTAGGAGGCTGCCGTGATCAATCATCTTCTTGTCCCGCTGGATGGCTCAAGCTTAGCCGAATGTGTCCTGCCGCATGTCATCGCCCTCGCGCCGATGAGCAATGCGAAAGTCAGCCTCCTGCACGTCATGCAGCAGCCTCAACATGGAGGCGGCGTACCTGCCGTAGATCCCATCGAATGGCACCTGCAGAAACAGAGCTCAGAAAAATATCTCGACCAGGTCATGATGCAGATGAACAGCGCGGGTGTACTGGGAGTGGAACGGGTGATTCTGGAGGGTAACCCGGCGAATACGGTGATCGAATATGCCCAGAGCAACAACGTAGATCTGATTGTGCTGAGCACCCACGGGCAGAGCGGGCTGAGCGGCTGGAACGTAAGCAGCGTGGTCCAGAAAATTCTCCTGCGCGCCTATAAATCGATCCTGCTGGTGCGTGCCTACACCCCTTCTGTCTTCGCGGATATGACCCGGGTGCGCTACAAACGCCTGTTCGTGGGCATGGATGGGTCGCCGCGCTCGGAGTTCGTTCTGCCCTTTGCCATCGGGCTGGCGCGCTTCCACAAAGCCCAATTGATTCTTGAAACGGTCATCGAAAAGCCACAGACGGTCAACCGCTTCCCACTCGCCAAAGAAGACGAAGACTGGATTGACAAGTTTGTCGAAAAGAATTATCAGGCTGCCTCACGCTACCAGGAGCATCTGCTGGCTCAGTTCTCGTTGCAGGATGTCGAGTTGAAAGCACATGTCTCGATCGGCGATAACGCCATCGCCGTGCTGCACGATATGGCAGACGAAGCCAATGCAGATCTGGTGCTGCTCGCGGCACATGGTCACTCCGGAGAGAAGCGCTGGCCCTATGGCAGCCTGACTACCGGCTTCATTGCCTATGGCAACAGCTCGCTGCTCATCCTTCAGGACCTGCCCGAGGGAGAGATCCACCAGACCCGCGCGGAGATCGCCGCCCGCGAAAGCCGGGGACATTGATCGATGCGCAACACGGCCCCTGTTGCAAGTGAAATCGACACCACAAAACCCAATACTCCCGATCTCGAACCGGCTGAAGACCCGGTCGTTGCCCTGGCGCGCACGTTGAGCGATGCCCGGCCGCGCCGGACGGGCTTCCCCATTCCTGCGCGGCTCGGGCAGTTCACGGCATTCTTTCGAAGCTGCTATGAATTTTTCAGCGGATCTGCCAGCCTGGAGCTGGCAACCTCGCAAACTGCCGAATGGCTGCTGGATAACTTATATGTGATCGAGCAAGCCATCCGGCAGATCGAGCAGGATCTGCCGGTGGATTATTTCAACCGCCTGCCAAAGACGACGACTGGCTGGGCGCGTGTTTACCTCGTCGCGCTGGCCAATACCCATGGAAAAGATACGCGCCTGGATCTCAAGCAGCTAATAAGTTTCCTAGAAACATTTCAGGAGATAACGCCTCTCACTACCGGTGAAATCTGGGCGCTGCCGCTGATGCTGCGGCTGGCTGTACTCGAGTTGCTCGCCGAAGCGCTGGCGCAAGTCACCGGGCTGCCCTGGGAAACGATGTCCATACCTGCGCTCGAGGACGAGGCTGATTCTGCCAGACCGGCGACCGATGTCATCATCGCCGACTCAGTAATGAACTTGCGCCGGCTGGCTACCCAGGATTGGAAGGCGTTCTTCGAAGATGTGAGTGTGCTGGAGAAGCTCCTGCGCAGCGACCCGGCAGGCATATATTCACAGATGGATTTCGACACCCGCAACCGTTACCGTAATGTTGTCGAAGAACTGGCAAATGGCTCGCCCATCGGAGAAAAAGGCATTGCCAGGCAGGCAATTGAACTGGCACAGGCGGGCGAAAACGCGTCCGTGCGTGAACGACATATCGGCTATTACCTGATGGTCCCTGGCAGAAAGCTGCTCGAAGAGCGCATCAACTTCCGGCCCACCTTCTCCGGCGCGTTGGTGCGTTTTGTTCAGGAGAACGCCACGGCTGTCTATCTGGGCAGCATCACGACCTTAACCCTGATCCTGACTATACTGGTAGTGTGGTATGCCCTCCGGGCTGGAGGCAGCACGCCCCAGGCTGTGATCGCGGGTTTGCTCACGCTCCTGCCAGCTTCTTCTGTAGCCATCGAGATCGTGCACTGGCTTGTTGTTGCCATCATTCCACCACGCACGCTTCCCAAGCTGAACTTCCAACCTGGCAGCCCTGAGGGCGAGGGCGGCGTCCCGCCAGAATACCGCACCATGGTGGTCATCCCTGGCTTGCTGGCAACAGAAAAGGACACGCCATTCCTGCTCAGGCAGATCGAGCATCACTTCATTGGCAACAGCGACCCGAATATCTTTTTCGCGCTGCTAACCGATTTTGCGGATGCACCCGAAAAGGACATGCCGGGCGATGAAGAACCCGTATCGCAGACAAGCGCCGCGATCGAGGAGCTGAATAAAAAATATGGCTCCACCAGCTATCAGCCTTTTTACTTCTTTCACCGGTCTCGTGTGTGGAATGAACGTGAAGAGAAGTGGATGGGATGGGAGCGTAAGCGCGGCAAGCTGGAAGAATTCAACAGACTGCTCCGCGGTGAGGACGAAACGACCTTCACTACCAAAGTGGGAGACTTAAGAGTTCTACCCTCCATTCGCTATGTAATAACTCTGGATGCAGATACAGGGTTACCACGCGAAGCTGCCCGGCAGCTGATCGGCACCCTTGCGCATCCGCTCAACCAGGCGGAGTTCGATCCGCAGACCGGCGAGGTCATTGCCGGGCATACCATCCTCCAGCCGCGCGTTCAGGTACGACCCTCCTCGGCGAACCAGTCCCTCTTTACGCGCGTATATTCCGGCGATTCAGTCATCGATCTTTATACACGCGCGGTTTCCGATGTCTACCAGGATCTTTTCGATGAAGGGAATTATGTCGGCAAGGGTATCTATGATGTGGAGGCGTTTCAGCGCAGCCTGGACGGCAAGATCCCCGAGAACCACCTGTTGAGTCATGACCTCTTTGAAGGCATGCATGGACGCGTAGGGCTGGTGAGCGACGTGGTGCTGTTCGAGGATTACCCGCCGCACTACATCGTTTATACCGACCGCCTGCACCGCTGGGTGCGCGGCGACTGGCAGTTATTGCCCTGGCTGCGAAGCCGGGTGCCTCATCGCACAAAAGGCAGCGCGCCCAACACGCTGTCCAGCATTGATCGCTGGAAACTGTTCGATAATTTGCGGCGCAGCCTGCTGCCCCCGGGCGTGTTAGCGCTTTTGATCAGCGGCTGGCTGCTCCTGCCTGAATCGAGCCTGGTCTGGATGCTCGTTGCCCTTTCCCCCTACCTGGCGCCCGTGTTGATGAATTTCATGGGCGAGGTCCGGCATAGCTTTTCGAAACAGCATTCCACGCGGGTCACGCGCCCGCTGCGCCTGTCGCTGCTGCGGTCGTTGTTCGAGATCATTTTCCTGCCCCATGAAGCCTACGTCATCTTCGACGCGGTGACCAGTACGCTGGTGAGACTGTATATCACCCGCAGGCATTTCTTACAGTGGGTCAGTGCCGCCCATACGGTACAGTTATTCGGCAAGCGGCTGCATTTGAAATCCGCCTGGCAGGCGATGATCGGCGCCCCGCTGCTGGCCTTGTTATTCTTTGTGATGCTGCTCTTTTTGTTTCCTGCCACACTGCCGGCAGCCGCCCCATTCCTGTTGGTTTGGATCCTGTCCCCCTATATCGCCACGCGCATCAGCCAGCCATTCCAGAGACCGGTGACCCGTTTGCTGCCGGACCAGGAACACAAGTTGCGGCTGGTGGCGCGTTCCACCTGGCTCTATTTCGAGCACTTCGTCGGTCCCGAGGATCGCTGGCTCCCACCCGACCATTTCCAGGAATCCCCGCGCGGACAAGTGGCGCACCGCACCTCGCCTACCAATATTGGCTTGATGCTGCTATCGACCCTCTCTGCCCATGACCTGGGCTACATCGGTCCGCTCGAGCTCTCCCTGCGGCTGCGAGATTCGCTCGACAGCATGGACAAGCTGGAGCGAGCCCGCGGTCACTTCTTGAACTGGTATGACACGCGTACCTTTGCCCCGCTGCCCCCGCGCTATGTGTCCACGGTGGATTCCGGTAACCTGGCTGCCAGTTTGATCGCTTTGCGCCAGGGTTGTTATGGAATTGGCAGTGCAAACCTCCTGAACTGGGATGGGCTGTTGGATACGCTCGGCATGCTGTCGATGTCGCTCGAACAGGCGGGGCTCGGCACCGTCGCGCAGGCGTTGCAGGCGGCAGTCACTGCCCTTGAAGAACAGGTCAGGAACCTCAACAATCCCGAGACGTTTTCACCTGCCCTTCTTAAAGAGGTGTTACGCGAGGATCAGGTCCAATTTGAATCCATGCTGTGGGAGGCGATCCAGAATTCCAGTGAGGAATACGCGCCGGAAGTGACGCGCAGGCTTTCGGTCTGGATCGACCGGGTACGGCAGCAGTTGCGGCGCACTCGCATCGACGTTCAGGTGCTCGCGCCCTGGCTGCTCTCACTGGCAGAAAAACCGCAGCTTACCCGCCTCGAAGAACGACCTGAACTGGCGAAAGCCTGGCAGGCGCTCGACGAAAACCTGGACTTGCGGCCGCGGCTTGGCGAAATTCCCGCCATCACTCGTCACGCCGAGAACCTACTCGAGGAGATCACCAGCCTGCTCGAGCACGATGACCTGGCTGTCTACGAATGGTGTGACACCCTAACGTATGACCTGGGTGCGGCGCGTAAGAACGCTGCGTCTCTATTAGACAATTACGCCCAGCTGGCCGACCGCTGCGAAGCCTTCGTCCAGGCAATGCGCTTCGATTTTCTTTACAATCCGCAGCGCCACGTTTTTCATATCGGATATAGCGTGGATTCCGGGCGGCTCGACTCCAACTATTATGATCTGCTGGCATCCGAGGCACGGATTGCCAGCCTGGTGGCGATCGCGCGCGGCGATGTGCCGCAAAATCACTGGCTGCATCTCGCCCGCCCGCTAACAGAATTCGAGGGGACACGCTGCCTGCTTTCCTGGAGCGGCACCATGTTCGAATACCTCATGCCGCACCTGTTCATGGAGAGCTACCCCAACACGCTGATCGACCAGAGCTGCCGGGCAGCCATCGAGCAGCACATTAAGTACGGGGTAGAGAATAACATCCCCTGGGGTACCTCCGAGGCGAGCTACTACAACTTCGATGCGGCCCAGGTCTACCAGTATCAGGCATTTGGTGTCCCCAGCCTGGGATATAAGCGCGGCCTGTCAAACGATCTGGTGGTGGCGCCGTATGCCTCTCTGCTGGCGCTGCCCTTTATGCCGCAGGAGGTGCTGCAAAATCTAAAACGCCTCGAGGACCTCGAGATGTGGGGGCTGTATGGATTTTATGAATCGATCGATTTCACCAAGGAGCGGCTGCGGACCGGCGAAGACTACGCCATCATCCGCTCGTTCATGGTGCACCACCAGGGCATGGTTCTGCTTTCCCTGTGCAACGTGCTACTCGACAAACGGATGATCCGTCGCTTCCACGCCGACCCGCGCATCGAGAGTGTGGAACTGCTCCTGCAGGAACATACGCCCGACAATGCACCCACTGAGCATCCCCGCCACCAGCAGGCGGAGACGGCCTGGCCCAGCACGACCATCCCGCTGGACCCGTGGCAGGTCACACCGGACGCACCCTATATCCAGGTGCATTCGCTGTCCAATGGAAGCTATAGCCTCTTAATCAGTGCGGCGGGAAGTGGCTTTAGCCGCTGGGAGGATATCGAGCTGACGCGCTGGCGCGACGATCCTACCTTAAACGACCGCGGCAGCTGGATTTACGTGGAGGACCGCCTTAACGGCCAGCTGTGGTCTGCTACGCGCCAGCCAACGCTCCGGACCCCCGAACACCGTGAGGTAAATTTTTACCCGCACCGGGTCGAATTCGAGCGGCAGGATGGCGACATTGTCGTGCGTACTCTGGTGGCGGTCGCAGCCAATGAGGATGTTGAGATCCGCCGGGTAACCCTCACCAACCAGGGCGGGCATTCACGTGTCCTGGCCCTCACCAGTTATGCTGAGATCATCCTCAACCAGCAATCCGCCGACCAGCGTCATCCGGCATTCAATAAGCTGTTTATCGAGAGCGAGTTCCTCGAGCAGGAGCAGTTACTTCTCTATCGTCGCCGGCCGCGCACAGCAAGTGAAAAGCCGGTCTACCTGGCGCACTTCTTCACCAGCAGCCACGAGCAGATCAGCCTGACCGGCTACGAAACGGACCGGCTCAAGTTCCTGGGGCGCGGCGGTACGCCCTGGCGACCGGCGGTCTTCGCAACGCCTAACCAGACCTCCGTGCTTTCCAGCACCGCCGGCGCCACACTCGACCCCATCTGTTCCCTGCAGGCGGAGATTATCCTGCGTCCATACCAGACCGCACAGGTTGCGTTCCTGACCCTGGCGGCACATTCGCGCAAGGAAGCCATCGACCTGGCGCAGCGCTACCGCCGCTGGTCGCAGATTAGTCGTGCCTTCCAGGAGAGCCGCATCCAGACGGAGCACGAGCTCGCCCAGCTCAACCTCACGTCCCACCTTGTGGAGCGCATTCAGAAGCTGCTCTCCCCACTGGTCTATCTTTCGAGTGCATTGAGAGCCCAGCCTGACCTATTGAACAGCAATACACTGGGACAGCCTGGACTGTGGGCATTTGGCATTTCGGGCGATTATCCCATCCTGCTGGTGCTGATGCACCGGGAAGAGGATCTCGACCTGTTAGGAGAGGTCGTCCAGGCGCACACCTACTGGCGCAAACGCGGGCTGATGATCGACCTGGTGATCTTCAACCAGAGAGCGAGCAGTTATGATCAGGGCTTCAAGAGCAGCATCCATCGCCTGCTTGAGCGCACGGGCAGCGAGACCTGGCTGGGCAAACGCGGCGGCATCTTCCTTCTGCAGGAGGACCAGATGAATGAAGCAGAGCGCGTCCTGTTGCGAACGGTCGCCCGCGTGATCCTGGATGGCGAGGCGGGCTCTCTGGAACAGCAACTGGCGAAGTTAGATGAACAGCCAGTCCGGCTGCCGCGCTTTGTCCCGATCGAGCCGCTGGTCCCGGCGCTGGATGTCCAGCCCTCCCTCGAGCCTCCCACGGATCTGCTGTTCGATAACGGCTACGGCGGCTTCACCCCCGACGGACGCGAATACGTAATCCATCTCTCTCCAGGCGAATGGACGCCTGCCCCGTGGAGCAATGTGATTGCCACCCCCGGGTTCGGCTGCCTGGTCACCGAAGCCGGCATGGCGACCACGTGGTGCAAAAATAGTGGTGAGAACCGCCTCACCCCCTGGCGCAACGACCCGGTGAGCGATCCACCCTCCGAAGCCATTTACCTGCGCGATGAGGATAACGGGCAGATCTGGTCACCCACACCCCTGCCGGCGCGCGCCGATGCGCCTTACATCATTCGTCACGGGGCGGGCTACAGCACATATGCACACACCAGCCATGGCCTGGAACAGAACATGTCGGTCTTTGTGATCCCCGATGAGCCGGTCAAAGTGGTGCAGCTCAGCCTGCGCAATGCCACCCAGCGTATGCGGCGCGTCAACGTAACCTATTACGCGGAATGGGTTCTGGGTGTCTCGCGCGAGGCGACCGCCCCGCACATCGCACCGGAATTTGCATCGAACCATTTCGCGCTGCTGGCCCGCAATCCCTATAATACGGAGTTCCGCGAGCGCGTTGCCTTCCTGGCATCCACGCGTGAGCCGACCGGCGTCACTACCGACCGCCGGGAATTCCTCGGCGAGCTGGGCAGCTACATCCGCCCAGCGGCACTAGAGCGGGTGGGACTGACGGCGCGCGTCGAAGCCGGCGCCGATCCGTGCGCTGCTCTGCAATGCCTGCTCTGGCTGCAGCCCGGCGAGACGAAGGAGATCACCTTCCTGCTCGGGCAGGGCGCGGACCGCGCCGACGCCGAACGGCTGATCGGTCACTACCGGAACATTCAAAACGTGCAGGCTGCGCGCCAGGCGGTCACCGAGTTCTGGGACGGGATTCTGGGACAAACGCAGGTCCAGACCCCCGACCCCGCCATGGATATCCTCTTGAACCGCTGGCTTTTGTATCAGGCACTGTCCTGCCGCTTCTGGGGCCGCACCGCGTTTTACCAGTCGAGCGGAGCGTTTGGCTTCCGAGACCAGCTACAGGACGTGATGGGATTTGTCAATGCGCGGCCTGACCTGACGCGCGCCCATATTCTGGATGCCGCGGCTCACCAGTTCGAGCAGGGCGATGTGCTGCACTGGTGGCACCCGCCGGCGGGGCGCGGCATCCGCACCCGCTGCTCCGATAATCTGATCTGGCTGCCCTATGTCACCGCCCACTACGTCAACGCCACCGGGGACCGTTCCATCCTGGATGAACAAGTCCCCTTCCTGAGCGCCGAACCCCTAAAGCCCGACGAGCATGAGCGCTACGGGCAGTTCCCGCAGGGAGAAGCTGCGTCTCTCTACGAGCATTGCTGCCGCGCCCTGACCCAGGGAATCACCGCCGGACCTCACGGCATCCCGCTGATGGGCGACCATGACTGGAACGACGGCATGAACCGCGTCGGGGTTGATGGCAGGGGTGAGAGCATCTGGCTGGGCTGGTTTCTGTGCAGGACGCTGGCTGACTTTATCGCGATCTGTGACCAGCGTGGAGATCAAGCACACGCTATAGAATTCCGCACTGCGATTGCCGAGATTGACAAAGCGGTGGAGAGACATGGCTGGGACGGGGAATGGTACCTGCGCGCCTTTTACGACGACGGGTCACCGCTCGGCTCGTTCCTCAACAGCGAGTGCAAGATCGACTCGCTTGGACAGTCCTGGGCTGTCATTGCCGACGATGCGCCCTCCGAGCGCGCCGTCCGGGGGATGGAGGCGGTCTATAAGCATCTTGTCCGCCCGGACGATGAGCTCATCCTGTTGTTCACGCCGCCCTTCCATCGTACCCCTCACGACCCCGGATACATCAAGGGCTATCCGCGCGGTATCCGCGAGAACGGCGGACAGTATACGCATGCTGCCCTGTGGGTTATCTGGGCGTTTGCCCAGTTGGGACAGGACGAGCGTGCCGTAGAGCTGTTCCAACTCATCAATCCTATCTGCCATGCACAGACCCGCGAGGAAGCAGACCGCTACCGGGTGGAGCCGTATGTGATCGCCGCAGACGTCTACAGCAGCGCGCCGTATGTAGGACGAGGCGGTTGGACGTGGTACACCGGCTCGGCGAGCTGGATGTACCGCCTCGGCACCGAGATGCTGCTGGGACTGCAGCGGGTTGGGGATGTACTCAAGATCGAGCCGCATGTCCCCAGGGACTGGGGGGAGTACCAGATGAATTACCGCTTCGGGAAAACAGACTATCACATTCGGGTCCAGCAGGGCGATCACGCCGCGGGCGAAATCACCCTGGACGGCAAGAGCCTGGCAGACGGTCTCATCCCCCTCACCGACGACGGACAGACGCATGAAGTTCTAGTTAAGCGCCATGCATGAATGTTTACAAGTTGATTTTCTGCGTTAGCATTCCATCATGCTGCCTGGAGAAGACTGTGGCGCGCCTGGATTAAGAAGGATACGCTCCGACACAGATGTGTCGGAGCGTATCCTTTCGCCATTACGTCCCTTTTACCCCATGCCTGCGCCTTCCTCCTGACCTTCCCTCCTACTTGTCAGGACTCCAGTAGGGTGAATAACCGTAATACTCATAAATATTGCGTAGCCAGCCTGCTTCGTATTCAGCGACGTCCGGCCACTTCTCTTTGTCGAACCCCGGTGCGTTCTTGAGAACCTCCCGGTTCACGTCCAACATGGCGTGGTTTTTCTGGGTGTCGAAGGTTAGCGCTTCCAGCGGAATCGCAAACAGTTTGTCGCCCATACCCATAATGCCGCCGAAAGAGAGCACTGCATAAGCGATCTGCGCATCGTCCAGGTCTACAACCATGTCTTTGATGCTGCCCAGTTGTTCACCCTCGGGATTGACAACCTTGCTACCAATGATCGAGCTGGCAGATAAAACTCGAGGGTGTACATTCATTCAGCGTCTCCATTTCTGTGGATGCGCTAACTATATCGACGGACCGTTTTTGTCACAATGGGGAATATACCTACTCCCCGGGGGAGAGTGCCCCTTGTCAAATACGGGATTGTTTGTTGCCTCCTGCAGATACATTCATAGAAAAGGGACTGCGTCCTATCCCGGATACAGTCCTGTGTTGTTGTGCCTTTTTTTCCTGGTCTTCTATCTTTTGATGAACGCCAGATAAGAAGCGGCTTCATCCCGGCTGCTGACGTTGAGCTTTTCGAGGATATTGTGGACATGATTCTTGACCGTGCCCACCTCCACCACCAGGCGAGCGGCGATCTCCTGGTTGGTGAGCCCCAGACCTATACATTGCAATACCTCCAGTTCCCGGGTCGTCAGGCGCGCGTCGCCGTTCAGTTTGGGCTCGACGGTGGCGAACAATCGAGCCAGGTTCGCCAGGCGCTCTATCATGGCGCCTGCAATCTGCGTGGACACCCGAGCTTCCCCCTGCTGCGCCAGGCGGATGGCTGCCAGAAAGTCCTCCAGCGAGCTATCCTTGAGAATATAACCGATAGCGCCTGCTTCGATATAGCGCAGAATCTCCGTCTTGTCCTCCTCCGAGAGCCCGAGCGCCAGCACCTTCGTGGCAGGTGCCCGGTCGGTAATCGTGCGGACAAGCGCCCACGCCTCCCGATCCGGCAGGCTGACACTCACGACCGCGATATCCACCTGCTGTCCCTGTAGAAACACCAGGGCGTCCTGCGCAGATGTTACGCAGCCAACCACGCGTAGATCCGCTTCATCCTCCAACACAGAGGCAAAGATATTGCCGATCAGCGGAACCTCAATTACGAGAAGTACTTTAATCGGATGCATTCTTGCCTTATTGGGAAGCGAGATACCCGCCTCATCCTTGCGTTAACAGCCATAACCTGGCGGGTATCTCCATAGTGAACGTGAACGTGCAACGAGCGGATCGTGATAACCTGATCTCGCTTCGCTTAACCCTCGACTTCGGAGATGATGGTGCCAGCCGGTTCGTGGTGCGAAACAGCTCCCTTCATCTCCCTGACCTGGTTAGCGAGCCTGCGGGCCTGGCTCTCACCTGTCCTTTTGATCTTCTGCCGTAGTTCCTGCCCGGATGCAGGCGCCATGAGCATGCCTACCGCCGCGCCGACAGCGCTGCCTACCAGTGCAGCCGTAATGATCTTTCCGGCGCTCGTCTTCCGATCTCGAAGTCCAAATCTCTTCATGTATACTCGCTTTCTAGTCAGCGCCGGGTCGTAAGCCGGCCATAGGAGGCATGTCCTTCCGACCCTTGACGGACAGCCCCGACCCGTTTCGCCCCTTCCTGTTTATTTTGAAGTTACTTAACTACTATAAAAGGGAAGAACAAAACTTTTTATGGGGAAAATTCCTAAAGGGTTTTAGGGAATGCCCTAACGGACCGCCCTAGATTCCTACTGTGTTTTAGGTACATCCTGAATTGATGATAGATAGCGTGATGGATATAGTTAGCGTAGAAACAAGTGCATGAAAGATGCTGATGAGTGTTCTTCTTACGAGGTCGCAAACATCATCTCTAGGGTATTCCTGGTCGGTTTGATTTCGCTTTTCACTGAACGGCAAATCACTTAAGACCAGTTGATGTTCGAGTGGCGCCGGGTTTCGACATGTAGATGTCGCGCCCAGAACAGCGCCACTCGAACCACATTAAGTGCCGGAGTCCAGTTCCTGCTGAGTTCTATCCGAGGATACTCCATCCTCAAACACACTCAAATCTAGAAAGGGAAATAAGCCTTGATTACTCTGGGATACGCCTTATCAAGTGAAGAACACACACCGAACAAGCTGGTTGTTCATGCACAGCTAGCCGAGCGCGCTGGATTTAAGTTTCTGCTGATCTCGGACCATTTTCACCCCTGGGTCCCGCGGCAGGGCAACAGTTCCTTTGTGTGGAGTGTGTTGGGCGGGATCGCACAGACCACCCAGCGCGTAAGCGTGGGCACGGGAGTCACCTGTCCGATCATGCGCTTCCACCCGGCTCTGACTGCCCACGCCGCCGCAACTGTCGCCGATATGATGCCGGGCCGCTTCTTCCTGGGATTAGGCACCGGCGAGTATCTCAACGAGCATATCTATGGCGATGTGTGGCCGCGAATCGAGGTCCGGCAGGAGATGCTGGCGGAAGCCGTTCACATTATCAAGGAGCTGTGGAAGGGCGAGGAATACTCCTATCACGGAACCTACTACACGGTCCGGGATGCGCGTATTTATACCCTCCCGGAGAAATTGCCCCCTATTTATATTGCTGCTTCGGGTCCTGAATCGGCGGAGCTGGCTGGCGAGATCTCAGACGGTTTGATTAGCACCACCTCCGACGACAAAATTGTCACCGCTTTTCAGAAAGCGGGAGGCGGAGACAAACCGCGCCTGGGCATGGTCAAGGTGTGCTGGGCATATTCGGCTGAAGAAGCCCGGGAAACTGTGAAGCACTGGTGGCCAACCTCTGCGGTCTCCGGTCCCCTGCACTCCGACCTGCCAACGCCCCGCCACTTTGACGATGTAGTGGAGGCAATGGGCGAAGAGCCGATCATCCCGGAGGACACCGTCCTGGGCCCCAATCCGAATGCCTATCTCAAAGCCATTCAGACGATGACCGAAGACGGTTTCGACCACATCTACCTGCACCAGATCGGTCCCGACCAGGAAGGTTTTCTAAAATTCTTCAAGGGTGAGCTTTTGCCACTCCTGGAAAAGGAAGAACTGGTCGGCGAGACTCTCTGACCATGCTCAGCCTGGTACGAGATACCTTCAAGGAATGGCGAGAAGACGGCGCGCCCCGGCTGGCGGCTGCCCTGGCGTACTACACCACCTTCTCGCTTGCCCCGATCCTCGTCTTGATCATTGCCATCGCCGGACTGGTCGGCGGCCGCGATGCCGCCCAGACTCAGACCATGGCGCAGGTAGAGAATCTACTGGGCGTCGAGGGCCGCGAGTTTGTGCAGGAGATGATCGAAACCGCCAGCCAGCCCCAGACCGGCTGGGCAGCCACGCTGGCCGGCGCGGTCACGCTCCTGTTCGGGGCGCTGGGTGTCTTTGGCGAGCTGCAAAATTCGCTGAACACGATCTGGGAAGTGAAGCCCAAACCGGCAATCAGTTTCTGGGATGGCATGCGGCGCTTCGTCATCAACCGTATGCTGTCGTTCACCATGGTGCTGGGGATCGGATTCTTACTGCTGGCTTCACTGGTCATCAGCGCCGTCGTCAACGCCCTGGGCGAGTATATCGGGGCGCGCTGGCCCCTCGCGGATTTCTGGCTGAGCCTCATCAACTTCCTGGTTTCGTTTCTTGTCATTACCCTGCTCTTTGCCATGATTTTCAAATTCCTTCCGGAGATCCAGATCGCCTGGACGGATGTCTGGCTGGGCGCGGCGGTCACATCCCTGCTCTTTAGCCTTGGCAAGTTCCTCATCGGACTGTATCTGGGGCGCAGCGAGGTGGGCACCACGTTTGGTGCAGCGGGATCACTCGCCATCCTCTTAATCTGGATCTATTATTCCGCACAAATTCTCTTCTTTGGAGCCGAGTTTACGCAGGTCTATGCCAACCGCTACGGCTCGAAGATCGTCCCGGACCCCGGAATGGTCAAAATTACGGAACAGGAGCGTGCTCAGCAAGGTATTCCACATCAGGAGACGATGGAAAAGGCAAAAGGATAACCCAGAATGGAAATCGATCTTAATGAATTACTCTGGACCGCCCTGCGCGCTACCTTTGTGTATCTATTCCTGCTAGTCATCGTGCGCCTTCTCGGCAAACGCGAGATCGGGTCCACGAGTGCGTTCGATCTCGTCGTGGCGTTGATCCTGGGCGAAGTAGTGGACGAAATTATCTATGGCGATGTCACGGTTCTGCAGGGGGTGGTTGCCATCGTGGTCGTCGCTGCCTGGCATGTGGCGAATTCCTGGGCAAGCTTCAAGAGTGAGTTCATCGATAAGCTAACCGGCGCCCCGCCCACGGTGGTAGTGAAGAACGGCCAGATCCAGCGCAAGAATCTCGCGAAGGAAAGGCTCAATGAAAGCGAGCTATTCTCCGAGCTGCGGCTGATGGGCGTGGAAGATGTTAAAGAGGTCAAACAAGCCACGCTGGAGCCGAATGGCCAGATCAGCGTCATCCAGGAAGAATGGGCAAAGCCCGTTCAGCGCCAGGACATCCTCGATGTGAAGCCCAGGAACAGCAGAAAGAAATCCTAGCCTCATGGAAGAGCTTGATCTCACCGGGATTGTCCTGCGCGTATCGGTGATGTACCTGTTTGCCCTGGCGCTCGTCCGGATTGCAGGAAAACAGGCAATCGGACAGCTAACCGGCATGGATTTTGTCGTTACCCTGATTGTAGGCGACCTGTTTGACGATATCTTCTGGGCGACCGTGCCCCTCGCGCAAGGGATGGTGGCGTTCGCGATTGTGGTGTTCTCTCATATTCTTGTCACTTTCCTGAGCTCTCGTAATCTACGCTTTTATCGTCTGGCGACACCTCCGGCGAGGCTGCTGATCGAAGACGGAAAGCTGATGCAGAAGAGTCTTCAGCAGGAGCGGATGCGGCCGGATCATCTCCAAGCCGACCTGCGCATCGCCGGAGAGGAGCATCCCAGTGAGATCAAGCAAGCCTGGCTCGAGCCAAGCGGCCAGGTCAGCGTGATCAAGAATTCCGACAGCAGACCCATCAGGAAAAAGGACAAGCGTCTGTTTGGCTAGGGAAAGCCCTACTGGTGTGACAGCACCATCCCCCATTGTTCATTCACCGCCCCAAATTTAGAATGATTTTAGACAAGTGAGAAATAAACCGAATACAAACCTAAAAACTGGAGGTAAGACATGGCTTCGAAAATGCAAACGCTGGAAGATTTGTATACCGATTTGCTGAAGGATCTGTACAGTGCAGAAAAGCAGCTGGTCAAGGCGTTGCCCAAGATGGCAAAGAACGCCGGCTCGGCGGATCTGCAGAAAGCGTTTCAGGAGCACCTGAAACAGACCGAACGACAGGCCGAGCGGATCGAGCGCATCTTTACCGAGATGGGCGGTTCCCCACGCGGCAAGAAGTGTGTCGGCATGGAAGGCTTGATCGAAGAAGGCAATGAGATCCTGAAAGAAGATGCCGAACCACAGGTCCTGGATGCCGGTTTGATCGCCGCAGCTCAGAAGGTGGAGCACTATGAGATCGCCGGCTACGGCACGGCGCGCGCCTGGGCTGAGCGCCTGGGTTATGACAAAGCCGCCCGACTGCTGCAGGAAACCCTGGATGAGGAATCCATGGCGAATGAAAAGCTGACCCAGATCGCTGAGAGCCACGTGAACATGGAGGCGCAGTAGTAAGCAGCATGCCACTATTTGATGGCAAAGTTGCACTTGTGACAGGCGGCGGCTCGGGGATCGGGCAGGCTGCCTGTCATTTATATGCGCGCGAAGGGGCGAAAGTGGTTGTCTCTGATATTGACGAGAAGGGCGGTGCAGAGGTTGTACGTACCATCCAGGACATGGCAGGAGAAGCCACCTTCATTAGGGCTGATATATCCCGTCCGGAGGATTGCCAGGCGATGGTCCAGGCGGCGTTGGACAGATTCGGCCGCCTGGATATCGCATTTAATAACGCAGGGATCGGCGGTGAGGCGAACCTGACCGCCGATTACAGTGTTGAAGGCTGGCAAAAGGTTATAGATATTAACCTGTCTGGAGTGTTCTATTGTACGAAATACGAAGTCCCGGCCATGCTGCAATCCGCGGGCGGCGCTATTGTCAACATGGCTTCCGTGCTGGGACAGGCTGCCTTCGCCCAATCGCCGGCCTATGTGGCAGCAAAACATGGAGTAGTGGGGCTGACGAAGACGACCGCCGTAGAGTATGGGAATCAGGGGATCCGCGTGAATGCCGTCGGGCCCGGCTTCATCCGCACGCCGTTGATTTCTAATCTGGAGGAAGATCAGCAGATTCGCGACTATCTCGTCTCCCTTCACCCGATGGGGCGCCTTGGAGAATCGGAAGAAGTGGCAGAGCTGGTAATCTGGCTAAGCTCGGACAAGGCTTCTTTCGTCAATGGGGCGTATTATGCGGTGGATGGCGGGTACCTGGCGCGTTGATACTCTTCCGTAAAATATCAGCGCTTGATAGTAAAGGACGGAGCGAGACTCATGAATGATCATATCGGTGGTTTGTTCCAAACACAGGAAAGTGCAAACCTGGCCTACGAATCCCTCCATAAAGCAGGTTTCCTCACGGAAAAGATTCATATGTTCGTGCATAGACCGCCCCGGGAGGTTGCCCGTTCCATGGAGGTTCCTATTCAGGAGATTGCAAGGGTCGCTTTCACTGGCGCGCTGATTCTAGGCGCGATCGGCGGCTTTATCGGCTGGCTTGTGGGGAACGGTACTCTTTCTCTTCCATATCTTGAACCCGGTTCCGCACCGCGTGATCCGCTCTTCGTGTTTATGTCCGTGGTATGGGGGTTGATCACAGGTGGTCTGACCGGGGCGATTCTAGGTGTGGCATCCAGGCTGCTCCGCTCGAAAGAAAAAGCCGAGGTGATGACCACTGCGATCGAAAAGCGCGGTGTACTGATCACCGTAGACCTGGATGGTGGGCATCCCGAGAGTAGCGCCCGACGGCTGATGGAAGAACACGGTGCGGTGGAGATAGGAAACCCATTTGAGAAGTGGGATCCCGATGCCTGGTGGAGTCCAAACAGTCCGAATGGGAATCAGGTCTCGCTGAGAAGTCTGAAGGAGATACGCTGAGATCAGACGGATGCTCAATTGAGCATTCGTTTTTATTTGTACGTGGAATGGGGTCAAGGCTATCTTTACATGCAGAATACAAACGTCCCTTTTTGGAAAAGTATAAAAGAATAATCGCCCCCTTCCTCAGCAAACGCTTAGACCGGACGCGAGTGCCTCTTCATAACCGGATGAACTTCGAATCGTTAAAATTCAATAAGGGAAATCCCTATGACCCCTGTAGTTACTTCCCTGTTATAGGGAAGCCACGCGAATGATATAGTTACCGCGCGGGTAATAAACAAACGCCACAGGTGCGCATCAAATGTACGCGACGGCGGCATCAATCTTAACTTCGCCGCTTTCGCCGCCAGAGAAACTTTCGCAAAGACAGGAAAAAATGAATACACCACAAGATAAACAAACGACCTCGTATGTAGTTGAAGCACAGGAGCTCACCAAAACGTTTGGCAGTGAAGTAGCTGTTAATAATCTCAGTATGCGCGTCCCACGCGGGTCGATTTTTGGTTTTATTGGTCCCAGTGGCTGTGGAAAAACCACCACGGTGCGTCTGCTCACCGGCGTGCATTCACCGACCTCCGGTCAGGTCAGGGTGCTTGGCAAGGATCCGGTGCAGTTTACGAAATCAGACCGGGAACGGATCGGCTATCTCATTCAGAACTTTGTGCTGTACCCGGAGCTCACGGTTTGGGAAAACTTGAATTTTGCCGGGTCCTTTTATGGCGTCTCTCTGATGGGCAGATCCCGCCGGCTGAATCATCTACTGGAGTTTGTTGAGCTAACGGAAGATAGGAACAAGCGTGCCAGTGCGCTCTCAGGCGGGATGAAGAGACGCCTCAGCCTGGCAGCCACCATGGTGCATAACCCGGAGCTGCTGTTCCTGGATGAGCCCACTGCAGGTATTGATCCCATTCTCCGGCGCAAATTCTGGGATTATTTTAAAGAGCTGCAGAAGGAAGGCGATACGCTGTTCATTACCACCCAGTATGTAGGCGAAGCGGCATACTGCGATCTGGTAGGCGTGATGTATGACGGCAACCTGTTGATGGTGGAAACCCCCGAGAGCCTGCGCAAAAAAGCCTTCGGGGGCGAGATCGTCAGCATCAAAACGTCGGAATGGATCCGATATGAAGACCGGAAGAAGCTGGAAAACCTACCTTTCGTGCAGGGCAAGATCAAGGTCATCAACGATTCCGAAATCGAGGTCATCGTGGATGAAGCCAGCACAGCTATGCCGGCATTGATCGAAGCCAGTAGGGCTGCCCGGATCAACATCGAGACCATCGAAGAGATCATCCCGCCTTACGACGATGTATTTGTCCGCATCATCGAAATGGAGACCGCCAATGTCGAGACTGTTTAAATTCCTGATCCGCATCTCATCCTTCGTCAGCAAGGAATTGACAGAAATCCTGCGCCAGCCGAGGCTGGTGCTGACCCTGGTATTCGGTCCGTTTTTGATCATGTTCCTGTTCGGTCTCGCCTATCCCGAACAAAACCGTACCTTGAGAACCACTTTTGTCACTGAGGACCCCGGTTCTCTCGAAGGGGATATGCAATTATTCACCGGCACGGTCAGCCCGGTGATCGATAATCAGGGTGTGGAAAACAATCGAGAGCTGGCGCTGGCAAAATTAGCTCTCAATCAGACGGATCTCGTGATCGTTATCCCCGAGAGCCCCTTTGAGACGGTTCAAAGCAACCAACAGGCGCAGTTCACAATCTACCATAATGAAGTGGACCCCTTCCAGATTGCCTATATTCAATCGGCTGCCAGAATTTATGTGGATGAAGTCAACCGGAGTCTCCTGCAGGAGGTCACCGAGCAGGGGCAGGCGGATGCCGGGGATGTGCAGGCTAGCCTGCAAAATGCGCTCGCCAGGACCCAGGCGATCAAGAGCGTGCTTCCTCCGGGAGATCCGAATGAGGCTGAGATCAACGAGCTGGAGTCCGATCTCACAACTGCGGATGAGCAATTGACCACCTTCCGGTCGGTAAGCGCGCCTGTGCTTGTCAATCCCTTCGCGGCGGAGACCACATCTCTTTCGAATATTATCTTTACGCCCACGGAGTTCTTTGCTCCGGCAGTGATCGTCCTGCTTCTGCAGCACTTATCCATCACGTTTGCCTCGCTATCCATCGTACGCGAGCGCCGCTCGGGTATTGTCGAGCTGTTTCGGGTGTCCCCCATCAGCGCCTTCGAAACACTGATCGGAAAGTATCTAAGTTATCTGATCCTCGAGATTCTGCTCGCCGGTGTGATCACTGTCCTGGCAGTCTGGCTTTTGAGGGTGCCCATGTTTGGAGACTGGATCAATTATGCTGCGGCTGTGATCGTCCTGCTCTTTACTGCTCTGGGTGTTGGCTTCCTGATCTCCCTGATATCTGAGACGGACACCCAGGCTGTCCAGTATTCGATGCTGCTGCTCCTGGGGAGCATCTTCTTCAGCGGGTTTTTCCTGGACCTGCGTCTGATCTGGGAGCCCATGAAAGCTGTAGCCTGGTCTCTGCCGGCGACGTACGGGATCCGCATGCTGCAAGATATTATGCTGCGCGGAGCCGAGGCGCCGACCATTCTCCTGTATGGCCTGGCGCTGATCGGGATCGGTCTCTTTATTCTGGACTGGCTGATTTTGCGGCGCCGGATGGATGGTCAGGAGTCCTGAAAATAATCAGAGGTCCTGCTGACCAGGGCATGGAGCCGGTCTGCCAGCCTGAGGCTTTCGCGGTGGCGAGACCTTTGCAGACGCCTTTTCAATTCGAAAAGGCGTTTTCCTATCTCGGCGACCTGGCTGGACACTTCGCTGGAGAAGGCCGGTGTTGCAAAGGAATAAAGATGCTGGAAGGAGATCTGGAAAGCCACCGCCAGAGGCGGCGCCAGCACCACGCCAATAAAGCCGAATGCATCTGCCAGCGCTACTACAAACAGAATGACCAGCAGCGAGCTATATTTGTAGCGGGGAAAGAACCGAGGCTCGATGACCAGTGAAAGCGTGAGCAAAATGCCGACAGTATAGATTGTGGCCAGAACTCCGAGGGTCGAGGAAATCCCGATCCCAATGACCAGTGCCGGAATCACCGCAATTAAAGCTCCGAACCACGGGATCAACCGGACAATAGCCCCAAACAACGCCAATAAGATTGGATACCGGATACCCAGCACAGAATATCCCAGCCACAGGAGCAATCCTGCCATGACGCTCTGGACAAGCTCGCTTCGTAAGTACTCCCCCACACCCGTCTCCATCGATCTCCAAACATGCAAAGCCTTCGGATGGTGCTCGTCCGGGATCAGCGAAAGAGCCAGCCGTTCGAACCGGAACTGGTCGGCGCTCCAGTACAGGCTCAGGACGAGCACAATCGCAATCTGACCCAGGATCGAGAAAAAGTTCTGCGCCATGGTCACGACTCCCGTCAGCACCGGGACCCCGCTGTTACTTGTCAACGCCTGATAGAAGTCGGCGGAGGGAGGCAATTGTTCCGCCAGAGTTTGCTGGAAGAGACTTCCACTCTCAGGCCACTGTGCCTTCGCGCGATCGTAGCCTAACACAAAATCATCGGTTGCCCGTTGCAGTTCGTCGAGCAAAGGCGGGCCAACCATCCAGATGGAGCTGGCAAGGGCAGCCACCAGCAAGAAATAGACAAATCCCAGCGCCAGTCGTTTGGGAACCTTCCTTCCGGTAATCGTGCTGATGAGGGGACGCAGCGAGGCAGCCACTGCCAGCGACAGGAAAAACAAAAGGATTGCAATACTGAACTGCCAGAGCAGGAGCAGAACAATCAGGGTTATGACAACAACAATGGTATACCGGACAATCCGGATCATATGGTTTCACCCTCTTTTTTCATCTGGCTCAGCACCTGGTTTAGCTCTTCTGCCAGATTATAAATTTCCAGCCGATCTTCTTCTGGTAGGTCGCGAAATGCCGGGTTCTTGTTGGAAGTCTCATAGATGGTCTGCATCAATGTCTGACTCTCGTTGATCAGCGTTTGAATCTGGACTTCCCGGTTCTGCACCTGTTTGGCTGACTCGGCGGCCGTCAGGACCGCCCGACTCACCATGAGCTGAATAATGGCGGCGAGCGGCAAGGCCAGCAGCGCGCCCGCAAAGCCAAACACGGAGCTGAATGCGATCAACGACAGAAGCACAACAATTGGATTCACCCCCATCGAGCTTTTCATAATCCGTGGCACCAGGACGGCATTTTCCAGCAATTGGATGACAATGGTGGCTACGACCACCCAGACTGCCTTCCCCGGATCTACAGAGAGAGCTACCAGAAGTGCGGGGATCGCTCCCAGCGCAGGACCAAATATCGGCACGAGCTCCATCACCCCGGCAAAGACAGCTAACACCAGTGTGTAAGGAAGACCAATGAGAGCATAAGCGATAAAGGCTGCCAGCCCGACGGCAACGCAAAGGAGCCCCTGTCCTCGCACATATCCCCCGATCTTTGACTCAGCGAGCTGTACAAATTCCCGTATGCGTTTTCGGCGCTGTTGAGGGAAGACGCGCAGCATGGCTCGCATGATAAGATTGCCCTCCTGCGTCCAATAGTAAGCAAGCAGAAAAACAGCGAGGACAGCTAAAAGCCCCCTCATGACGATATTGGTATAAAAGATAGCCTGGGTGACCTGGGTAATCACCTCGTCTTCTTCTTCACTGCTGGCAAACCTGGTCCCGAGCAGAGATAGTTGGGAAGGGAAACGCCAGCCAATATTTTGCAGCAGGCGATTACTAGAATTGATCAACCCGCTTCGCAGTTCCGTGTAGTATTCCGGTAAAGTGCGGGAGATCTCCGTGGCTTGTTCGGCAAGCAGCGGCAGGATCATTGCCAGGAAGCCTACCAGCAGACCTGCAATCAGCAGATAAATAATGATGATCCCCAGTGACCGTGGGATCCCGCGCCGGTGCAGCCACTCAACGCCGGGACGAATCGCCGTCCCGATGAGAACTGCAATGAAGAAAAGAAAAAGAACAACCCGCAGGCTATACAACAGCCAGAACGTTAAAAACACGCAGACCACGAAGACAGTTGCAAGAACAACTTGACTTGTGGTCCACGTTGCTACTCCTTCAGAAGGAGAGGATTTCATGGTTCCAGGCGAATCACCGTCCCGGTTGAATCCACACGATACCGATATTCCTGGTTATCGATGCTAAAGGTCAGTAACCAACCGGGAGTAATCACTTCTGCGCACACTTCATCGCCTTCCGGCAGACCCAGGCAACTATTCGGCCAGTCCATCTTTGCCACATCCTGAATTTGAATGCTCTCGAGCGGCACAGCCAGGGTTTCGCTGATCTGGTTTTGAACGTTCAGAGCAACATCTGGGGGTAAGACGTCCTCCATCGCCGGATCTACCTGGGTAGCCACCGCATTGGGCTGGTTGGCACTGCAGGCGCCAAGAACCAGCGCAGCGCCCAGCAGTGCCACGATCCACTGTCTATTCATTAATTAGAACCAGCCGAACAGCAATCCAAGGATAACCAGAAGTAACAGAAGACCGACGATCCCGCTGCCGCCATAGCCCCAGCTCCGGCTGTGAGGCCAGACAGGCAACGCACCCAGAAGCAACAAAACCAGAATGATAATAAGAATGGTACTCATCTGCTTTCTCCTTTTTGTAAGATAATTATTTTAGCACCCGAGGGGAGAAAATCTCCCCTCGGGCAGACGATTCTGAGGGCTACAGCTCGTCAATTACATCCGGCGATTCACATCCTCATCCCAATGGCTGAGGAAGTCGTCGATCTCGCGCTCGGCTTCAAGCTCTGTATAACCATAGCGCTCCTGAAGCTTCCCGGCAAGCTTATCGCGCTTTCCGGAGATCTGCTCGATCTCGTCATCGGTGAGATCACCCCACTTCTCGCGGATCGTCCCTTTCAACTGCATCCATTTGCCTTCCAAAATATTCTCGTTCATTT
>DATHTH010000138.1:0-22806 GCA_035463495.1 Anaerolineales bacterium
CGGGAAACGCTTCCTGGATACCTATCTCGATGACATTTCCTGGCTGCTGCGCGGCAAGAAGCGCTATTACTCGGAGGAGGGCATCAGGCACCGCTCCAGCAAGGATACAAAGGGCATCTTCACCATCCAGTACCCCGAAGAGCGCTTGATCGCCCCGGAAGAGATGCGCTTTGTCCCGTTCCTGGTGTACGATGAAAAGCCGGATGGAACTAGGGAGCAACGCTGCACCTCCTGCGGAATCTGCGCCAAGGTCTGCCCGCCGCAGTGCATCTGGATCGTGCGCTCGAACGACCCCAACAACGGCCGACCGATCCCCGAGCCGACCGAGTTCTACATCGACGTGGACATCTGCATGAACTGCGGCTTCTGCGCGGAGTACTGTCCCTTCGACGCGATCATCATGGACCACGACTTCGAGCTGGCATCTTATGGACGCAGCGTCTACAATATGGAAAAGCTGCTCAAGCCTGCCTCCTACTACAAGAGCATCCGCCCGCAGCAGTACGACCGCAATGAGGCGGAGCGGAAGGCAAAGGAAGCCGCCAAGGCGGCAAAAGCGGCTGGAGCCGCGAAGCCCCCGGCAGAGACATCCGCATCCTAAATTAGTTAAACACAAAGGACACTACGTACACAAAGGTTTTACCCGTAATGCCTTCGTGACCTTCGTGTCCTTAGTGTTTAGAACTGGTGAAAACGAATGATAGAGAAGAGCACAAAAGAAGCAATTTTAGCCGCCCTCAGCAAAGTCCAGGAGCCCGAGCTCCACCAGGACCTCGTCACGCTCAACATGATCCGCGAGCTGGATATCCAGAACGACGTGGTCTCCTTCACGATCATGCTGACCACCCCCGCCTGCCCGCTCAAGACCCAGATCGAGCGAGAAGCCAGGCAGGCGGTGATGTCTGTACAGGGTGTGAAATCGGTCAATATCAAATTCGACTCGGACGTGCCCAACGACGGCCGCATGCGCGGGCTGGTCAAAGCGCCGATCCGGAACGCCATTGCAGTTGGCTCGGGCAAAGGCGGGGTCGGCAAATCCACCGTAGCGGTAAATATTGCCATTGCCCTCGCCCAGAGCGGCGCGCGCGTGGGGCTCATGGATGCCGATATCTACGGTCCGAATATCCCCACGATGCTCGGCGTGGAAAAGCTGCCTCCCCCACAGGGGCAACGACTCATCCCCGCCCAGGCATACGGACTCAAAGTGATCTCGATGGGACTGCTGGTCAAGCCCGGACAGCCGCTCATCTGGCGTGGACCGATGCTCAACTCCGCGATCCGCCAGTTCCTGGGCGATGTGGAATGGGGCGAGTTGGACTATCTGATCGTGGATCTGCCCCCCGGCACCGGCGATGCATCCCTGTCTCTGGCGCAGTCTTTGCCCCTCAGCGGTGCGGTGATCGTGACCCTGCCGCAATTGGTCTCGCTAGAAGATGCCAGTCGCGGCTTGAACATGTTCCGCACACTGGAAGTACCCATTCTTGGCATTGTCGAGAACATGTCATATCTCGACCTGCCCGATGGCACACGCATGGATATCTTCGGTTCCGGCGGCGGCCAGCAGCTGGCACAGGCGGCGCAGGCTAATTTCCTGGGCCACGTTCCGATCGACCAGAATGTGCGCATCGGCGGCGACAGCGGCAAACCGATCCTGGTGTCGCATCCTGAGTCCCCTGTCGCAAAGGCTCTGCGTGAGATCGCCGAGCGAATTGCGGCTCAGGTCAGCGTTGCGGCTCTGAGCTCGAAAAACGAGGTACCGATCAATATCGTGGAGTAAGCGAAATAGAGACTATGGAACTGCGGGTCTGGCAGGGATATCCCTGCCAGACCTTTTTTTGTCTCAACGGTATAATGCCACCGCAAGAGAGAACTATGATTACCAGGCAAATTCCCCTGAAACGTGGTGTGACCGTCGAGGCAGCCCATCTCGAGGACGAGAAAGCAATCCCCGGGGCACTTGCACAGCTCAATATCCCGCACCCCAGGCCGGTCATCGTTTTGGTGGGCGGCGCCGGCGGCATTGGCTGGTGGGACAAATTTCCCATGACAAAGGCTATCCGTATCATCTCGCGCCTCGCCGATCAGACCCGGGCGGTGGTCGTGGATGGCGGTACGCAGGCAGGCATCATGAAAGAAATCGGGATCCAGCGAAGGCGCTATAAGTTCTCCTTCCCACTGGTTGGCGTCGTATTTGATAGTTTACTGATGAGGGAAGAGCCAAAGTCCATTCTGGATCCCAATCACACCCATTTCTTCTTGATCCCGGGCGACGACTGGGGCGCCGAGTCCTCCTGGATCTCGAAGATTGCCACGGCGATCGCCGGAGATCAGAAATCGATCACTGTTCTCGTCAACGGCGGGAATATCTCCAAGACCGATGTGGAATACAGTCTGTTAGAAAATCGCCCAACGTTTGTCATGCGCGGCACGGGCCGCATGGCAGACGAGATCACGATTGAAGATAAGATATTCCCTGTGGACATCACGGCGAAAACCGACGATATTCTGGAGCTGCTGAAAACAAGGTTATCCTGAACTGCGTTTGAGCAACATGAGTGCCGGGGGCGTTCTAGAGTCACCGCTATCTTTTCACCGACGAATCGCCAATTTCATAGCAACCGGCAACTTCCAACGAGACCAGTACCAGGGATCTTCCAGGTATTCGAGGAATTTATGGTTTCGACAACAGCTACGAAGTCACAGCTCAATGCGACCCCGTATGAGGTCACACAGGCTGCGCTGGTCAAATGGGGCGCACTCATGTTCTCCATCTATGTGATCTACCTGCTCATCTTCCCGCTCATCCCCACGATTCATCAATCAGACCAAGTCCTGGAAATTGAGCAGATGCTCCGCGTAGGCAGGAAGTGGTTTGCCAGCCTCTATGTGATAGGGCTGGGGATACTTTTTTATGCATTCTGGCGGATATTGAAGACGGTCCACATATTCTCAAAACAGGACCCGGAAGGGGCAAAATCGCTGCGGATCTGGGTGCTGGGGACCGGGCTGTTATGCAGCCTCACGCTGATCGGTCTGTATCCCATCACTGCTCTCGACGTGGTTCTCTACGTCGTACGCGCACGCTTATGGGCGCTTTATAGCGGCAGCCCAATGCTCGCCCTGCCAGGCGATTTCCCGCAGGATCCCTACATCCGTTTTTCCGGTGAATACCACAGTGAGGTTTCGCCTTATGGTCCGGTCTGGGAACTGATCGCTCAGGTCCCCATTCGGCTCGGGATACTTGAGATTGCTGCGGGCGTGATCGCCATGAAGGTGATTTCGCTGCTTGCCTATCTGGGTATGGCCGTGCTGGTGGGGTGGTTTGCCCGTCAGGAGGAGTCTCTGCATTCGTCCCAGCCGAGAGTCAGCAATTTGACTGCGCTGGCATTCTTTGCTCTTAACCCACTGGTCTTGATGGAAGCCATCGGCAACGGGCATAATGACATGCTCATGCTTGCATTTATGACCCTGGGGCTGGTGTCCTGGCAGCGAGGTCGCTGGGCATGGGCAGCGCTTGCATTGACACTCGCAACCCTCGTCAAGATCACCGGGCTGATTCTGATGCCTCTGTTCGGAATGGCAGTGCTGGTCAGCGCGCCGGACTGGCGGAACCGGATCCTGCGTGGATCAGGCATTGCGGCGATCTTCATCGTCACCACCGGAATCGCCTATCGCCTGACAGGTCCCTTCCCCGATGCTCTTATGGGCGCTCAGCATGCAATGTTCGACCGCTGGGGCTATACGCTCGCATACGCCATCCGGGTGATCGCCCGCGAGATCTTTGCAAATGAGGAAATAATCAAATCTGTCATCAGCGGGGGAACACGCGGACTATTTATTCTGTTTTATGTCTACCTGTTGATAAGACTTGGACAACGCAAAATCAGCCTGATCCAGGCAGGGTTCTTAGCCTACTTTTGGCAGCTGCTGCTTGGGACCACATTCCGCATCTGGTATCCGCTGTGGTTACTCCCTTTTGCGGCACTGGGATTGAATTCACGGACCTTCTGGCGAACCTTTCTGTTCAGTATCACCGCGGAGCTGAGCATTCTAATGTACCTGATCGCCTGGCGCTGGAAACTCAGAGACTGGGAGTGGGGTTTGCAGGGTCCGCTGGGACCGTATTGGAACTTCTGGACCGTCATGACGGTGATAACCTCCCCATGGGTATTTGGCATCCCCATTCTCGGACCCTTGCTGTTGGAATGGAGGGATCGGCGGAGGTTTAACAATTCGTTCTGGATATAATGAACCTGCAAAATGCCGCAGCATGATCTCCATGTCTCTTTGAAAACACACCTTCAGTGACCATCAAATATCTGGGTACTTCTGGGACAAGCGGCAAAATCACAAAGAAGAGGAAAACGCTTCAGTTATGGAACTCTATTTCATCCGGCACGGACAATCTGTGAACAATGCAAACTGGGACAACCCCAAATATCAGGAAAGTCCCGATCCGGCGCTTACCGAGATCGGATACGAACAGGCTCGCCTCCTGGCGGAATTTCTTAAGAAACATCAGGCGCTTACGAACCAGAAGGAGTGGAACGTCCAAAATCGCTACGGGTTTGGCTTGACTCACGTGTACACCAGCCTGATGGAACGTGCTGCCTTTACCGCCGCGCCGATTGCCCAGGCGCTCGAGATCCCCCTGATCGCCTGGAAGGAAATCCATGAAGAGGGCGGCATCTTCAGCCGGGAAGACAAATCCAACGTGACCGGCCTGGGCGGACGGCCACGTTCGTTCTTCATGGAGAACTTCCGTACCCTCACCCTGCCGGACGATATTGATGAAACGGGCTGGTGGAACCGTCCCTTCGAAGCCGAGGAGGAACGACAACCGCGCGCCGATCAGGTCTTTGCCGAGCTCCTCGCCCGCCACCGGGACCAGGAGGGACGCCCGGAGCACCGGGTGGCGCTGGTCAGTCACGGCGGCTTCTTTATGCGCCTGCTCTCAGCCGTGCTCACACTCCCCTGGCGTCAGGCAGCGCTTGGATTCAAATCCTGGTTTGTTCTCAACAACTGTGCCATCAGCCGCTTCGACATCCGCGGGGAGGAAATCAACATCGCCTACCTCAACCGCACGGACTTCCTGCCCGACAAGCTGATCACCTGATCCGGCGCGCTCAGCCCTGATCTACATCCGCATCCGAGAGCGCGTGCCGGAAATGATAGCGCTCCAGGATCCTTTCGAAGATATCCTTGTGCTCGGGCGTCACCTCGGTGAACTCCAGGCCGATGTTGAAGTATTTCGGGTTCTCATCCGGTCTGCACCAGGCAATCCGCGCAGGGATATAGACGGGTAGAACCGTAATATGCGACAGTTCTCCCGGGAACCTGATTTCGAGCGTTGTTTCCTTGTTGATGGTGGTGAGATTGGTACCCACCACCATGGCGCCGAGCAAGTTCAGATCCCCCAGGTAGCCTAGCAGGATGCGCGGGTGCAGGTCGTAGACGGGCGTGAATGCCGTTAATCTCCGGCGAGGTTCTTTTCTGCGATCGTCCATGAAAAATCCTCCAGATAAATTCCAGCCTAGTGTATAGGAAATTTGCCAGGAGAACATAATAAGAATGAGTCAAACGTATCGCCTGCACAGTCGCAGGGCCATCCAGGAGCCAGAAAAATTGACATTGCCCGGGAAACGGCATTCGGAGGTCGCCTGCGGTCCTTTGTATTTCCGATACGGTATAATTAACGACATGGATCCTAACATTATTGGTGTACGTTTCACCAAAGTTGGCAAGATATATCACTTTGACTCAACCGCCGTCCCGAATATCGGGCTCGGCGAGCACGTCATCGTCGATACTTCGAGAGGCCGGCACCTCGGGGAGGTCGTGCAGCTCGTCAAGGAAATCCCCGCGAAGCCTGAGGGCGGCTGGCGGTCGGTAGAGCGGCGCGCCACGCCGCGCGACCTGCTCCTGCTGCAGTCCTGGCAGGCGAAGCAGACCGAGGCGATGATCAACTGCCGCGCGCGGGCTGCCGAGCTGGGACTTCGCGAAGTCAAGATCGTTGCCGCGGAATACAACTACGATGGTTCGCGCCTGACTTTCCTCTTCAGCACAGAGGGCGAGGAAAAGGTCGATCTCAAGTCGCTTAAGAGAGATATGCACGAGCTGTATCCGGGCACACACATCGAGATGCGCCAGATCGGTCCGCGCGATGTGGCAAAAATCATCGGCGGCATGGGCGCCTGTGGACTCGAGACACGCTGCTGCTCCAAGTTCCTGACCGATTTCTCGCCGATTTCCATCAAGATGGCGAAGGAACAAGGCATCTCGCTGACGCCTAACGAGATCACCGGCATGTGTGGGCGCCTGCGCTGCTGTCTCATCTATGAGTACGAGCAATACGTGGAAGCCCGCAAACAGCTGCCCAAGCGCAACAAACGGGTTGTGACGCCCAAAGGCGAAGGCAAGGTTTTGGACGTCCTGCCGATGAGCAACGAGGTTATCGTACTGCTGGAAGGCGAAGAAGGCAAGCGCTTTATCGAAACCTTCGATCACCAGGACCTGCAGCCCTGGGATGAGCTGGAGGCGCTGCGGCGGAAGTCGCAAGCCCCCTGCGATCGTCACAACAGCGGTGGCTGCACGTGCGGTAAGTCTAAAAACCGCAAAAATTGAGGCGTTGCCGCAGAGGCTCGGAGTCACAGAGTGTATAAGCTGCTCCGGGTCTCTGTGTCTCTGCCGCTGATGTCTGTACCGTTTTCTTCTCTCCCCATATTTCTTTAGCGCTCGGACTCGCAACCTTGGAATTGGAACCCTGGTCACCGCCCCAAAACATCCTGGTCATCCTCGCTCATCCTGACGACCCCGAGTTCTTTTGCGGTGGCACTCTGGCGCGCTGGGCGCGTGAGGGCCACCACATTACCTACCAGTTGCTCACCTGCGGTGATAAGGGCTTCAACGATTCCACGCCGGCTGACATGACGCCCGATGCCCTGTGCGCCATCCGTCACGAAGAACAGCTGGCAGCCGCGCGCATCATCGGCGTGGAAGCCGTCCACTTTATGGATTGCCCGGATGGCTACCTCGTGCCGGATCTCGAGACCCGCCGTGAGATCGTCCGGGTGATTCGCAAGTACACACCGGATATCCTTGTGACTTGCGACCCGCAGACACTGTTTGCCACCTATGGCATCAACCACCCCGATCACCGCGCCGCCGGGCAGGCGGTTCTGGATGCCGTCTTTCCTGCGGCGGGAAATGCCAACTTCTTCCCCGAGCTGCTGGCAGAAGGCTACCTGCCTCACATGCCGAAGGAGGTCTGGTGCTCCTTGACGCTGCAACCCAATGTGATCCTCGATATCACCGAGACCTGGCCAATCAAGCTCGAAGCGCTCTTCCAGCACAAGACACAGATCGGCGATATAGATAACTTCACTCAGCGCATGAAGTCCCGCCGCACCGAAGACAGCACCGACGAGAACCCCAGGTACGAGGAGCGATTTAGAAGGATCATTTATAGATAGATTGATGAAAAGCACGAACCTACGTTTCATCAACGTTCTCATCCTGATCATTTTCTGCATCCTTGGCATTACAGGTCTTTACGGTCTCGTCTGGCCCTTCCCCTCTTTCCTCTTCGAAATCCACCGCATTGCCGCCTGGGCGCTCCTCCTGCTCATCCCCTGGAAAGGCGCGATCGCCCTGCGCTCGTTAAGCCGTGGCTTGAGCAGGGGCATCGAGCGCACCCTGATGATCGTGGTCTCGGTGCTGCTCACGCTCGCGACCGTTCTGATCCTCATGCTTGCACTGCTCTGGGCATGGCAGATCGGACCGTATTATGTCTGGATCGGGTCGTATGCCTATTCTGGCATCGGTTGGCACTGGGGCATTGCGCTTGGGCTGGCTCCGTTCTTTATCCTGCATGCCTGGAGACGCTGGCCGCGGCCCCGCAAGACCGATTTCACCGGTCGGCGGCAGGCGCTCAAATTGATGGGTCTGGGAGCAGCCGCACTCGTGAGCTGGAGATTGACAGATGCCATCGCAAAGCTCGGCGAAAGCACAGGCGCAGAGCGACGCTTCACGGGCTCACGCGAGGAAGGCTCCTTTATGGGCAATGCACACCCGGTTACCACGGCGCCGGGAGAGGGCAAGATCCAACTGCATCCGGATACATGGCAATTACGGGTGCGCGGCGCCGTGGAGAAACCGTATGTTCTCGACTACACAGAGGTGCTTGCATCTTCAGCATCTGAAGTCACCGCCACACTTGATTGCACGGGCGGCTGGTACACCGTGCAAACCTGGCGCGGCATCCCACTCACCGAGGTGCTCAGGCGCGCCGGGGTCCGCCCGGAAGCCATAGGAATTGTCTTGCGGGGTGTTGCAGAGTACACCGCCCCTTACACTCTGGCGCAGGCAGAAGAAATCCTGCTGGCAACTCACGTGGGCGAAGAAGTCCTCAATCACGTGCACGGATTCCCCCTGCGCGCCGTCGTTCCGTCACGGCGCGGCTGGCACTGGGTCAAGTGGCTGGTGGAGATCGAAGTAATCTGATTCCGCGCCGAACGGAACCGGTCGAGTAGCCTCCTGATCGCCGGGTCGTATCGAGACCCGCAGTCGAAGCGCGCCTGACGGAATATAATCCATCTACATGAACGTCATCAACGTTGGCTACGACTCCACCAATTACTATATCCTCGATGCCAAAGGCGCAAAGCTGCTGATCGACTGCGGCTGGCCCGGCACGCTTCCCAGATTCATGGCACAGCTCAAACGAAAGGGGATTCCGCTTGGCGAGATCAAGTATCTTCTGGTCACTCACTTCCACCCTGACCACGCAGGACTGGCACAGGAATTGAAGAACCTTGGCATAAAACTGATCCTTCTGGACAATCAAAGTCAGGGCATCGAGGCGCTGACTGAGTTCTTCAACGGTAGAACCTATCCGTATGTGGAGATCAAGAAGAACGACAACATCCCTCTACACTTCGAAGATTCAAGGAAATTTCTTTCCAATCTGGGCATGCGTGGTGAGATCCTTCCTACACCCGGTCACAGTGAGGATAGCATCACGCTGATTCTCGATGAAGGCATTGCCTTTACCGGCGATCTGCCTCCGAGCTTTATGGACAACGGCGATCTCAAGACTCGCGAAAGCTGGGATAAAATCAATCAGCATCATATTTCCCGGGTCTTTCCCGGGCACGGTCAATAATCCCCATTGCGGAGGAAGAATTGTCAACCGCGAAAGGCAGACAAAATAACATGATCAACTTTCTTGACGAAGCCAGACAGCTCTTTCCATATACTCGGGCGCTGCGCCGCGACTTTCATATGCATCCTGAGCTGGGATACCGTGAATTCCGCACGAGCGGGATAGTGGCAAAGGAGCTCGAAGCGCTCGGCATCGAGGTGACCAAAGGCGTCGCCAAGACCGGCGTGGTCGGCCTCTTGGAAGGAGCAAAGCCGGGACCCACGCTTTTGCTGCGCTTCGACATGGACGCTCTCCCCATCCACGAACAGACGGGTGTGGAATACGCATCGCAAACGGAGGGAGCCATGCATGCCTGTGGGCATGATGGGCACACGGCGATCGGGTTGACAGTAGCCAAAATCCTGAACGCCCACCGCCACGAGCTGGCCGGCACCATTAAGTTTTGCTTTCAGCCCTCCGAGGAGGGGACCAACGGCGAGGAGACCGGCGGCGCGGACCTGATGATTCGCGAGGGTGTGCTCGAAGGACCTAAAGTCGATAAGGCGCTTGCCCTGCACATCTGGAATGAAGAACCTTTGGGCTGGCTGGGGATTGGCGGTGGACCCATGATGGCGGGGGCAGACCTGTTCACGGTCAAAATAACGGGGCGCGGCGGTCATGGCGCTATCCCACATGCTGCGGTCGATCCGATCGTCGCCTCGGCGCAGATCATCACCGCACTTCAGACCATTGTGTCCCGCAATGTCGCACCGCTGGAAACTGCTGTGGTCAGCGTTACTAACCTCCATAGCGGGAACGCGTTCAACGTCATCCCGAACGACGCCACACTGGAAGGGACGATCCGTACCTTCGATAAGACCGTCAGAGAAACGGTTCACCGGAGGTTCGAACAGATCGTGCGCGGGACCGCTGAGGCATTAGGCTGCCAGGCTGACGTGATGATCAGGCAAGTCACGCCTCCGCTGGTGAACGATACGGCGATCAGCGAAACGGTCCAGCAGACTTCCCGGCGCATCCTCCCGGATGCCAACCTGCGGACGGCAAGCTATTTCACTATGGGCGCTGAAGATGCGGCGTACTTCCTCGAAAAAGTGAACGGCTGCTTCTTCTTCGTCGGCTCGGCAAACCAGGAGCGGGACCTGACGTACGGCCATCACCATCCTAAGTTCGATTTCGACGAAGAAGCACTGGTACGCGGTTCTGCCCTGATGGCTGCCGCAGCCGTTGATGTGCTCAATGCCTGAAACGCGATGGAACCTTTGAGCACCCACCTGCGTCCCTGAGATATGCTGACTCTCATGGGCAGGACGCTCAGTCTTTTCTTCCTGGCGCTGATTTTGAGCGCCTGCTCGATCCCTGTCACTCCGATGCAGCCGGTCCCGCGTACAGAAACGGCGACTGCGTCTCTGACGCCCCCTACTCCACCCGAACCACAGAACTGTGGTTATCAATGGGCATATCAGGATCTTCCCGAACTATCGAGCAGCTTTCAGGCATCCATACAGGAGCTTCAAGACGAGGCACAAGCCAGCGCCTTTGCCTTTGGGGAAAATTGCGTTCTTCCAGACGGGACGGTTGCACAATTCCTGCCCATGGAGACCGATTTCAACGTCACGTTGCAGGTGACAGACCTGGCAGATGAAAATGCGCTGGGCGAATGGATCATAAAGGTCATGCAGGTAATCGAGAGCATACCCGCTGATCAGATCGTCGGACCCCGTCCGGGGCGGGTCAGCATTACGTTTCAGTCCGGAACCAGCCAGCAGGTGGTCAATTTTTACATCGACCAGTATGAGAACTTGCCGGCAGGGTTAAGCAACGCGGAGATCTACCAGGCACTCCGGGCGCCGCAATAGATCATCGACCACCGCTCTTCCCCTTGACAGACTACAACCGTAGGCATATACTACGTTTAGTAAATACTAAACATTCATAACGAATGGACTTCTATGCCAACTTCCATCAAGCGAATCAAAAAAGACTTTACACAGGGATTGAGCCAGATCAGTCGCTTCTGGGGCTTTCCCAAAGGAATGGGCGCCATCTTCGGCGTCCTGTATCTCTCTTCCACTCCCCTTTCGCTCGACGAGATCGTGCTGGAGACAGGCCTCACGAAAGGCGCGATCAGCACAGAGATCCGCGCGCTGGCAAGGATGGGGCTCGTCCATCGCTCATCTCGGCTGGGTGACCGCAAAGATTATTATGAGGCGGAAACCGATTTCTATGCCGCGGTCCGATCCATCCTGAAGGAGCGCCAGAACAGTGAGTTCGAGCGCGCCGTCGGTTCGGTCCGAGAAACACTCCAAACCCTGGAAGAAAACTGGGTGGACGACGAGGAATGGGAGTTCGTCGATGAGCGCGTCAGGGCATTACAGGATTTCTTCGACGCCATCGATAACCTTGCCAGGGCCGTGATCCGCCTCGAGAGCCTGGGTTTGAAGAACGTCCAGAAGATTCTTGGCGTATTGAAGTAAACCCGCAGGTTAAAAGCGCCGTCCCCGGCGCGTATTCTTGTGAAGTTCGCTGCCATGCGGAATGTGCAACGGATTGAGGATTACGAGGAGGCAAAATGAAAATTGCGGTGACAGGTGCATTTAGTTATTCGGGGAAATACATTACGCGGCGATTGCTGGATCGGGGCGAAGAAGTCATCACCCTGACCGGTCACCCGAATCGGCCAGATCCCTTTGCGGGCAAAGTCAAAACGTATCCACTGGACTTCGACGAGGCGAGCATGACGCGCAGCCTGCAGGGGGTTGAAGTGCTCGTCAACACGTACTGGGTGCGCTTCGACAAGGGCGAGAATACCCAGCCGCGCGCCGTGGAAAACACCCGCAAACTGGTCAGCGCCGCCAAAGCCGCCGGCGTTACGCGGATCGTCCACATCAGCATTGCCAACCCTTCCGCGGAGTCCCCCCTGCCCTATTACTGGGGCAAGGCTGCAAACGAGAAAGCCGTCATCGAATCCGGGCTGTCGTACGCCATCCTGCGTCCAACCGTGCTGATCGGCACGGAAGATATCCTGATCAACAACATTGCCTATTTCCTGCGGCGCTTTCCTTTCTTTTTTATCCCCGGGAATGGCTCGTACCGGATTCAACCGGTTTATATCGAAGACCTGGCGGATCTGGCTGTGGAAGGTGTGTACCGGAAGGATAACTACATCATCGATGCGGTGGGTCCCGACTCATATACCTTCAAAGAGTTTGTAAGGCTGATCGGGGAAAAGATTGGCGCACGGCGTCCGCTGATCTCCGTCCCACCGCGTTTGGCATTGCTGGCTGCGCAGGTCATTAGCCTATTTGTGGGTGATGTCGTGCTTACCCCCGAGGAAGTCAAAGGGCTGATGGGCAACCTGCTGGTCTCTAAAGACCCGCCCCTGGGTAAGACCGCCTTCCGGGACTGGCTGCAAGCGAATAAGAACACAGTTGGCACAAAGTACGCCTCTGAGCTCCAGAGGCATTATGCATGAGACCGAGGACATCTCCGGGCAGGTAATCCCGACATCTTCAATCCTGCGCCTCGGCCTTTGACGCGGCGCTCTTGATCAGCTTGAGTATCTTCTTCTTGAGCGCCGCATTACAAGCCAACCCCTCACCGTGCGTGTGACCCTCTTTGCCGTCCCACGACCCGAAGTAGCCCCCCGCCTCACGGAAGATCGGCGCGAACGGCGCGACATCCCAGACGCTGATGGTGGGGTCGAGCATGATCTCGGCGCGACCGGTCGCCACCATGTGATACCCATAGGCATCCCCCCAGCCGCGCCCGAAGAAGCATTCCTTGTGAAAGCGCTCTAGCGCCTCTAGCCGTTTCGTCGTGCGAAACCCGGACCAGCTGGTGTACGCAAAGACCGCTTGCTTGAGGTCGCTAATCTCCGAGACCCGCGTCCGCCTGCCATTCCACCAGCAGCCGAGACCGTCGGCGGCGCACAGGATTTCATCAAGCGCCGGGAAGCACACGGCACCCACACGTGACACGCCTTCGATCTCCAGAGCAATCAACACCGAGTAAAACGGAACCCCCTTCAGGAAGGACTTGGTCCCGTCGATGGGGTCGACGATCCAGCGGAATGGATTCTCCTCCCCGGCTTTCTCCCCAAACTCTTCTCCTACGATCGTGTGACTCGGATAATTCTTCTCAATCTCGCCCCGGATAAATTCTTCCGTCGCCTGGTCTGCAGCCGTGACCGGGGATTGATCGTTTTTGAGGGCGTGCTGGATCCCTTTGTTGTAATGGCTGAGCGTGATGCGCCCGGCGCGATAAGCAAGCTGGCGAGCAAAGTTTAGGTAGGGTTGGAGATTCATGACCCCCTCCCGCCTCCCCCAAATCCGTAAGGAGAATATGGATAATTAACCAACCGCCACCGTGCGGATTTGGGGGAGGTGCCCGCCACAGGCAGGGCGGAGGGGGGCGCAGTGAGGTATGGGTTGAGGTTCATGCAACGAATTATAACGGTGCATATATCGGCTCATAGGAGTCGGTAATTCTGCTGTTTGAAATCAAAGGATAAAAAAGAATATGAGATGAAACGGGACTGTTTACTCCTTCAACATTTCTTCCAACATCTTCTTCTCTTCCTCCTCTGTCTTCACTTCCCCGTCGAGCCAGGCGGCTCGCAGGCGGCGGAGGATTTCGGTGTATTGCGGTCCGGGGCGGATGCCAAGCGTTTTCAGGTCATGACCTGTCGTTTTAGGCTTGACTCGCCGCCAGTCAGAAAGGTACTGCGCCAAAACTTTTTTTGCCTCTTCATCCTCGGCAGCCCTGGAAAGGAGTTCGATGGCTTTGACAGAGTAGCCTTCCAGTACATCCACCGCCTGGCTCGGCTGTAAGCCGGAAAGACCTGCCAGGTTGGCTTTGAGCTGAGAAGCGGAGTGCAACACTTTCAACAGGTCCGCCGTGAAGTGCAGGCGGTCGTTGAGGAACTCGATCTCCTGATCGCTGAGATGCATCAGCCACAGCACCCAGCGGGAATTGCGAGTTTGCAGCATCAGGTCCTGCGACTTAAGTGTAGCCAGGTGAGAGCGCTCAAAACTTGCCAGCAAAGGATGAACCGCCGAAAGCAAGTCCAGCGTATCGAGGCGCTTCAGGATCGAGACAGCGTTCGGCTCGTCCAGGATCAGGTCCAGCTCGTGGCGGATACGCTGCGGGGAGAGCCTTTGCACGTACGCCCGTGCATCGGGAATTAATGCCGTTGTATCTTCGGCGATCTGAAAATCATAGCGGCCTTCGTAACGGACGAGGCGGTACAGGCGCGTGGGATCGTCGATGAACGAGCCAGGGTGCAGCACGCGCAGCAATCCCTTTTCCAGGTCTGCCAGCCCGTGGAGATCGTCGCGCAGCTCGCAGAAGTGAGAGCCATCCAGCCGCAGCGCCATGGCATTGATCGTAAAATCGCGGCGGCGCAGATCGTCGGCAATGCTTCCCGGTCTCACGGTCGGCAGAGCGGCGGGATGCCTGTACGTCTCGGAGCGCGCAGAAATGAGATCAAGCGTGTCATGTCCGGTTTTCAGGGCAGGAGGCAGAAACCATTTCGCCGTGCCAAATTTCAGGTGGGCGGTCACGCCGCCGCCATGCCGGGCAGACAGAGCGTGCGCCAGCCCGATCGCGTCGCCTTCCACGGTGAGATCAAAGTCGGTTAAACGGCGACCCAGCACGAGATCCCGCACCGCCCCTCCGACAATATACAGAGGCAGCCCGCGCTGCGTTGCTGTCTCCCGCACAAGGTTCAACAGCCTGAGCTGGTCTGCGCTCAGGGAATGTTCGAGGATCTCTTTAAACTCAGGTTGTTTCGCTGGCTGCATTCGTCTCCTGGCTCATCGGATATTGCGCTTGCACATCGTCTAATTTTACTGCGATTGGATTCAAATCTTTGTTCTAAACTCGGGTATAATGCCCTCATCATGTTGAACCCGTTGCCGTCGCCTCATCCGCACAAACCTGCCTGGTCTGGCTAAGGTTCAGTTCAGCACGCGATGGACGGCTCACCAGGCTCTGGTGGGTCGTTTTTTATTGGCATGCCAGGGTTGAAAATTCTCGCCGGGACATGATATCGTCGTTATGGAAATCAAAGAACTCACCGACCGCATGAATGAGCTGGTCCGCTCGAAAGGCTGGTACGACGAGGACAGCCAGCGCCCGCAAACGCCGCGCAACCTGGCGATCTCGCTGGCGCTCGAGGCCTCGGAGATCCTGGAGCATTTCCAGTTCCGTGAGCAGGCAAAGAACCGCGAAGAGCTTTCGGGCGAGCTGGCAGACGTGGCGTTATATTTGCTGCAGCTTGCCTCTGTGACAGGAATCGATCTGGAAACAGCAATTCTCGATAAGATCGAGATCAATAAGAACCGTGATTGGGATGCAGGATAGTTTACACCGGTGGTGGAGTAGTTCCGAGCGGCTGCGAGGAATGTATCGAGACCACCAAGGCTGATGAAAGATGAGAATATCTGTTTTTGGCGGCTCACAACCCAAAGAAGGCGACCCAGCCTATGCTGAAGCAATGGAGCTTGGCAGGCTGCTCGCCGAACACAGGCACATTGTGCTGACCGGCGGTTATATCGGCACAATGGAAGCGGTCTCACGCGGCGCGAAGGAAGCCGGCGGGCACGTCATCGGCGTTACCTGTGAAGACATCGAAACCTGGCGTAAAGTGAAGGCGAACTCGTGGGTGATGGAAGAGGTCCGTAAGAAGACCTTGATCGAACGTCTGCACACGCTCATCCATGAATCGGATGCTGCTCTTGCCCTGCCCGGCGGACCCGGCACGCTGACCGAGATCTCGTTGATGTGGAACCTGATGGTCGTGGAGTCACTGCACCGGAGGCCGCTGGTACTGATCGGCGACGGCTGGCAGTCTGTCTTCGATCAGTTCTTCAAAGGCTTAGATGCCTACGTGCCCGCACATCAGCGCGAGATTTTGCACTTCGCGAAGGATGTGCAGACTGCTGTGGAATTCCTGGAATCCAACGTCTCCTGACGTTGGCAACTGAAAAATAATCCCAAAGTCTGGAGACTTTGGATTCCAATACAAAGAGGAAGAATGGCTGAAGATAAATTACCAACCCGAGCGGAAGACTTTGCAGAATGGTACAACAAACTGGTCCTCAAAGCGGACATGGCGGATTACTCCCCTGTGCGCGGCTGTATGGTCGTCAAACCCTACGGCTGGACCCTCTGGGAGAACATGCAAGCCGGGCTCGACCGGCGCTTCAAAGAGACGGGGCACGTCAACGCAGCGTTCCCGATGCTCATCCCCATGTCGTTCTTTGAGAAGGAAAAGGAACACGTGCAGGGTTTCGCGCCGGAGCTGGCGGTCGTCACCCACGGCGGCGGCGAAAAGCTGGAAGAGCCCCTGGTCGTCCGCCCCACCTCCGAGACGATCGTTGGCTATATGTATTCCAAGTGGATCAAGTCCTACCGCGACCTGCCTCTGCTCATCAACCAGTGGGGCTCGGTGCTGCGCTGGGAGCTGCGTACCAAGCTCTTCCTGCGCACGGCGGAGTTCTACTGGCAGGAGGGTCACACCGCGCACGCCACCGAACAGGAAGCCCGCGAGGAGACCTTCCGCATGCTCGACGTGTACGCCGATTTCTGTATCAACGATGCTGCCATCCCCGTCATCAAGGGTGTCAAGACCGAAAGCGAGAAGTTTGCCGGCGCGGCGATGTCCACCACCATCGAAGCCATGATGCAGGATAAGCGCGCTTTGCAGTCCGGTACCTCGCATTATTTTGGAGAGAACTTTGCTCGGGCCTTCGACATCAAGTTCCTGGACCAGAACAACACGCTGCAATACTGCCATACTACCTCGTGGGGCTTCTCCACAAGGGTGATCGGCGCCATCGTCATGACCCACGGCGATGACCAGGGCCTGGTCATGCCCCCCAAGCTGGCTCCCATCCAGGCTGTGATCGTCCCCATCTACAAGAACGACGCCGAAAAGAGCAAGGTCATGGAGGTGGCGAACCGGATCTTTGCAGAGCTCAAGGCGGCTGGCATCCGCATCAAAATGGACGACCGGGAAGGTCTGACGCCCGGCTTCAAGTTCAACGACTGGGAGTTCCGCGGCATTCCCGTGCGCGTCGAGATCGGTCCCAAGGATGTCGAAAAGGGCTCGGTGGCGCTGGCGAGGCGGGACGTGCCCGGACGCGATGGGAAGTCTTTCGTGCCGCAAGCCGACCTGGCTGCGACCGTGAAGAATCTCCTGACCGACATCCACGACTCCATCCTCAAGCGCGCCATCCAGTACCGGGATGCGAACATTCACGATCCGCAGTCCTATGAGGAGTTCAAGGAGGCGGTCACCGGCGGCTGGGCGTTCTCCTGGTGGTGCGGCGACGCGGCCTGCGAAGCGCAGGTCAAGGAGGAGACCAAAGCCACGGCGCGCTGCATCCCGCTCGATACCCAGCCCGGCGGCACAGGCAGGTGCATCGTCTGCGGCAGGGAAGCGGATAAGAAAGTGCTGTTCGGGAAGGCCTACTAGTGTCATTGCGAGCTCCTGGTCGTGACGCTTTCTGTCTCGACCAGGGCGAAGCAATCGCCTCATCTAGTACAGGAGATTGCTTCGCCTGCAGCTCGCAATGACATATGGTTTATATGCCCGCAATTGACCTCGCCCGGCTGAAAAAACAGACTGCCTACCTCACAGACGTCTTTGGGGAGCCGGCAACCTTTTTGCGCGCCCTGCGGGAGATCCTCGAATACTATGTGAACTGGACGCTCCGCAGCCAGGGCGTGGCGCCTTCCTCGGTGCTTCCAACGTACCGCACGCCGGCTGTCGTGCTGCGCCAGATCGAAAAGGAGATTGGACCGGCAGCGGAGGGGCAGCCGATCCAGGCGCTCGAGCTGGCAGACGCCCTCTGGGACGAGGGCTGGCTCGAAACGAAGCTGCTGGCTGCCTTTTTGCTCGGGCGCATTCCGCCGCAGGAAGAACGGCTGCTCGCCCGTCTGACCGCCTGGACACAGGCAGTCCGTGACCCGGAAGTCCGCGCTGCGCTGCTCACCACCAGCCTGACCCGTCTGCGCAGGGAAACACCCGACCTCTTCCTGGTGCTGGTAAAAGAATGGCTGCACCCCGCCCGCCAGCGGATGTGGTCGAATGGAGTGCAGGCGCTCGTACCGTTGATCTCCTCGCCAGATTTCGATAACCTGCCGCCGATCTTTGAGATCGTAGAACCCATCGTCAAGGCAGCGCCCGGAGCCATGCAGAACGATCTGCAGGAACTGATTACCACGCTGTATGAAGCCTCACCGGATGAAACCATCTACTTCCTTCAGCAAATTCTGAAAGTGACCAAAAACCCCTTACCTGCGGTCATGCTGCGGCGCATGGCAGCCGACATGCCACAGGAGCTTCAGAACAGCCTGCGAGAGATGCTGCGCCAGACGAAAACACGGTAGTGCATTGTATAAGCTGCACCGAGAAGAGAGTCATCTCCTCTGCGACAGATGATTTCTGTCCGCGAGCAACTTTCATCCAACAGGAGATTGCTTCGGGCTGCGCCCTCGCAATGACGGAAAACTCTTATCGAGGAAAACCATGCCCACCCAACAAATCTACTGGCACACCACCGCTCAGATGCCGGATGACTCTCACCTGGCTCCACTTCCCGAGAAAGTGGATGTCGCCATCATCGGGGGCGGGTATACAGGGCTGAGCGCCGCACGCACACTCGCAAAGCAAGGCGTCAAGGCAGCCGTGCTGGAAGCGAATACGATCGGCTGGGGCGCCAGCTCACGCAACGGCGGCATGGTGCTGACCGGTCTCAAGCTCGGCATGCAGACCGTGATTAAGAAATACGGGCGGGACGTTGCAAAGCGGCTATTCCAGTGTTCTCTAGAATCCATCGATACGGTGGAGCAGACCGTTAGGGAAGAAAACATCGACTGCGGCTTTGCGCGTTATGGTCATCTGCTCACTGCCAACAAGCCCAAACATTACAAAGCACTGCATGAAGAAGTCGAATTTATGGCGAAGGAATTCAGCCATCCGGTCCGGCTGATCCCGCGCGGCGAGCAGCGCACGGAGATAGGCTCCGACCTTTATTACGGGGCGTTGCTGGACGAATGCAGCGGCGGGCTCAACCCGGCGCAGTATGTGGCGGGTCTTGCACGCGCAGCGGAAAACGCCGGGGCGTCGCTTCACGCCAGGGCACGGGTCATCAGTCTCGAACGCAAGGACGGCAAATTCCTGGTCGTGACGGAACGAGGCTCTATACAAGCGACTTCGGTCCTCGTCGGAACATCCGGCTATACGGGCGCAGTCACGCCCAGGCTGCAAAGGAAAATCATCCCGATCGGGTCCTTCATCATCGCCACCGAACGATTACCGGATGACCTTGCCCGGGAGCTGATCCCCAACAACCGGATGATCTTCGATTACAAGCACTATCTGAACTATTTTCGGCTGTGGGATAACCGGCTGATCTTCGGGGGGCGGGCAGCCTTCTTTCCGGAGACAGCCAGCACCATCCACCACAGCGCGGAGATCCTGCGCCGGGAGATGGTCGATGTCTACCCACAGCTTGCAAACGTAAAAGTGGAGTACGTCTGGGGCGGCACGCTGGACTTTGCCTTCGACCGCATGACCCACGTCGGCGAGATCGACGGGGTCTACTACTCGCTCGGCTATGCCGGTCACGGCGTGGCGATGGCGACGTACCTGGGAAAAACGGTTGCAGAAGCGATGCTCAAAGGAAATATCAAAGAGCATCCTTTTGCTGCATTCGATTTCCCATCGGTCCCGCTCGGGCTTCGTGGTACCACGAACGGCTTCCCATGGTTCCTGCCATTGGCAGGGCTGTGGCATAAGATATTGGATTGGGTGGAGTGAGAAGGCAGAGAATCCGAGTAGAGATCAGTGGAGGCGTCATTTCGGTAGCCTCTCAATAACATGAGAGTTTCGGTTTTCTATGAATCTCCGGTGGTCGAGTAGCCCCGCATGCTCGCGAAGGGGCGTACCGAGACCACAAATTTCAGAACACAAAAACCTAGCTTCATATTTTCCTCAAGCCCTTCCCACGGCTCCTCGCCTGTGTATACTTACCCCATGGACAGCCTCTCGGGCGCCGTCGAGCGCATTACTTTCTACAATTCGGAAAACGGATACACCGTCCTGCGGCTGCGCCCGGAAACAGGCCGCGGCTTGCAATCCCCACCCGCCTCCAGCCTGAGCCGCGATGGCTTGATCACGGTCGTGGGCAACCTGCCCGAGCTTTCGCCCGGCGAGCACCTGCGCCTGGAAGGGCACTGGGACAGGCACCCCAAGCACGGCTCCCAGTTCAAAGCCGAGGTCTGCGAGCAGACCCTGCCCGCCACGATCGCCGGGATCCAGAGCTACCTGGGCTCCGGCATGATCAAGGGCATCGGTCCCAAGCTGGCGGAGCGGATCGTCTCTCACTTCCAGGAAAAGACGCTGAACATAATCGAGGAAGGACCGGAGCGGCTGCTGCAGGTGCCCGGTATCGGCATGGACCGACTGCGAAAGATCGCGGCTGCCTGGGTGGAACAAAAGCAGGTCAAAGAGATCATGGTCTTTCTGCACAGCCACGGGGTCAGCACCAACCTGGCGGTCAAGATCTACAAGACTTACGGCGAGGCGGCGCTGGAGACCGTGCAGAAGAACCCCTACCAGCTCGAGCGGGATATCTACGGCGTGGGCTTCAAGACCGCCGACCGCATCGCCCGGGCACTGGGTCTCTCCGCCGAGCATCCTTCCCGGGTCGAAGCCGGGATCGTCTTCGCCCTCAATGAAATGATCGAGAACGGGCATGTCTACGTTCCCCGGGAAATGCTGGCGGAGCGGGCAGTCGAATTGCTGGAAGTCCCACCGGTATTGATCGCCCCGGCTCTGGAGAAGCTTTCACAGGATGACCGCATACGCGCCGACATGGTCCCCGCCCCCAACGACAATGTGGGGCAAAAGCAGGCAGCAGAGGCACGCGCAGACTACAAGGTTCCGGTCATCTATCTCACCCCGCTCTACTTCGGCGAGCGAGGCATTGCCGAACGGCTGAGAAGACTGGCGAGCGTCAGACCGGCGCCGCTGCAAACAGAATTCACGCAAGGGGCATCGAACAACTTGTCGGAAGAACAACGCTCGGCGCTCGAGATGGCGCTGGCACACCCGGTCAGCATCCTGACAGGAGGTCCGGGCACAGGCAAGACCACCTGCCTCAAAGCCCTCATTGGCACGCTCGAAGCCGCCGGCAAACGGGTCGCCCTTGCCTCTCCCACCGGGCGCGCTGCCAAGCGCCTCTCGGAAGCCACGGGACGCTCTGCCAGCACCATCCACCGCCTGCTGGAGTTTTCCCCCGTGGAAGGCTTCAAGCACAACGAGGAGAAGCCGCTCGCCGTGGACTTCCTCGTGGTGGACGAAGCCTCGATGCTGGACCTGATCCTGACCAACAACCTCCTCAAGGCGCTGCGACCGGGGACGCAATTGCTTTTCGTCGGCGATGTGGACCAGCTCCCCGCCGTAGGCGCCGGGGACGTGCTCCGGGACCTGATCGACAGCGGGATGATCCCCGTCACGCGCCTGAGCGCCATTTTCCGTCAGGCAGCAGATTCGCAGATCATCACCAATGCACACCTCATCAACCAGGGCAAATTCCCGGCGCTCTCCAAAGATGGTGGAGATTTCTTCCTCTTCCCCGCCGACGAAGCCGAAGCTGCCGGCGACTGGATTGTGCGGGTGGTGAGCGAACGCATCCCGCAGAAGTTTGGCTTCCATCCCTTACATGACATCCAGGTGCTTGCCCCGCTCTACCGTGGACCGGCGGGGGTCAGCCTGTTGAACGAGCGCCTGCAGGAGAAGCTCAACCCGCCTGCATCCAGCAAGCCCGAGCGCAAGCTCTACGGGGCGCTCTTCCGGCTGGGCGACAAGGTGATGCAGACCCAGAACAATTACGATAAGGATGTCTATAACGGGGATATCGGTTTCGTCCGCGGCATGGACCCGGTGGAGCAGACCCTGACCGCGGACTTCGATGGGCGCAGGGTGACATACGATTGGAGTGACGCCGACCAGCTCACGCTTGCCTATGTGGTCTCGGTGCACAAAGCCCAGGGCTCAGAATTTCCCGTGGTCGTCATGCCTGTGGTCACCCAGCACTACATGATGCTCCAGCGCAACCTGCTCTACACCGCCGTCACCCGGGCGCGCAATCTGTGTGTGCTCACCGGAAGCCGCCGGGCGATCAGCATCGCCATCCACAACAACAAGGTCACACAGCGCTTCACCGCCCTGGAGTGGCGGCTGCGAGGCGATGAGAAGCCTCCTGCCTGATCCAATAGCAAAAGCCTTGCGGCGCTCTTTACAAATGAAATGGAGAATCAGCGATGAATTACACGACCACGTTCTATGATCGGAAGGGAACCACGCTCCTGTTTCGAGAGATCGACGGCATTTTGCCGATCATCCTGGAGCCAGATATGAAGATCATGATCGATGACGCCGAGGTGAGAGTGTCCCACTGGCAATATCATTTCAAGCCATCGGAGCAAAGATTTGAGCTTCGGATCTTTCTGAGAGGCAAATGGGCTGCGGCCACACCCGCAACGCTACATGTAGAGCCACAGGCTGCCTGAACATACATGACCGGTTTTGCAGGAAGCCCCATACGGGTTTCGCTGAACTCCACCGGCGC
>DATHTH010000139.1:0-3350 GCA_035463495.1 Anaerolineales bacterium
TGGACAATGCCCGCCAGTTCCTGGAGGAGCAGCTGTTCGACCAGCGCCATTACGATCTCGAGCGCGTCGGTCGCTATAAATTGAACCAGAAGCTAGATCTGAACGTTCCGATCCCGCATCGTACCGTGACCAAGCAGGATATCATCCGTCTGGTCCGTCGCATGATCCAGATCAACAACGGGGTCGAGCCCCCGGATGATATCGATCATCTCGGCAATCGCCGCGTCAAGACGGTGGGTGAGCTGATCCAGAATAAGCTCCGTATTGGCTTGCGGCGCATGGAGCGCGTCATCAAGGAGCGCATGTCCATCCGTGACCAGGAGCAGTTGTCGCCGGTCACACTGGTGAACATCCGCCCGGTTGTCGCCGCCTTGCGTGAGTTCTTCGGCTCTTCCCAGCTTTCCCAGTTCATGGACCAGACCAACCCTCTGGCGGAGCTGCGCCACAAGCGCACACTCTCCGCCCTGGGTCCGGGCGGCCTGCGCCGCGAGCGCGCCGGCTTCGACGTGCGCGACGTTCACCACTCTCATTATGGACGCATCTGCCCGATCGAGACGCCGGAAGGTCCGAACATCGGTTTGATCGGCCGCCTGGCGTCGTTCTCCCGCGTCAATGAATATGGCTTCATCGAAACGCCCTATCGCAAGGTCTTCCGCGTGATGCAGCCCGACGATGAACGGCTTGAGGGCCGCACGCTACGTGAGAACGTTGTTGACCCGAAAAGCGGTGAAGTGCTATTCAAGAGTGGCGAGACTATTGACTCCAAGATGATGAAGCGCATTGCCAAGACGGGCAATCCTGTGAGCATTGCCCCATATGTCTCCGACCAGTTTGATTATCTCTCTGCAGATGCCGAGGATAAGTACGTGATTGCGCAGGCAAATGCACCCCTGACGGAGAACAAGGAATTCGTGCGCGATCGCGTTTCCTGCCGCTACCACTCCGGCTTCATTTTCTCGACGCCGGAATCGGTTGATTACATGGACGTCGCGCCGCACCAGGTTGTGGGTATCAGCGCCGCGTTGATCCCTTTCCTCGAGCATGACGACGCCAACCGCGCTCTGATGGGCTCGAACATGCAGGCGCAGGCTGTGCCCCTGGTCCGGCCTGAGATCCCCCTGGTCTCCACCGGAATGGAATACCACGCTGCACTGGATTCGGGTCAGGTCGTTGTTGCGGAGGCAGATGGGGAGGTCACTTCGGTAACCGGTAACACCATCACCGTGAAGGAACGTGGCAACAACCGCACGTACTTACTGCGCAAATACCAGCGCTCCAACCAGAGCACTTGTATCGACCAGCGGCCCGCCGTTGTCAAGGGGCAGCGGATCAAGAAGGGCGACATCATCGCCGACTCATCTTCAACCGAGAGCGGTCAGTTAGCTCTCGGACAGAATGTAGTCGTAGCATTCCTCTCCTGGGAAGGCGGCAACTTCGAAGACGCGATCCTAATCTCCGAGCGCCTCGTCCAAGAAGACCGCTTCACCTCGGTCCACATCGAAAAGTATGAAGTGGAAGCGCGGGACACCAAGCTCGGCCCCGAGGAAATCACACGCGATATTCCGAATGTCGGTGAGGATGCGATCAAGGACCTTGACGAGAACGGCATCATCCGCATTGGCGCCGAAGTCGGTCCAAACGATATCCTGGTTGGCAAGATCACGCCGAAGGGTGAGAAGGAACTGACCCCCGAAGAGCGCCTGCTGCGGGCTATCTTCGGCGAGAAGTCACGCGACGTGAAAGATACTTCTCTGCGCATGCCACATGGCGAGCGTGGCAAAGTGGTCGACGTCAAAGTCTTCACCCGCGAGGAGAATTCCGACCTGTCTGCCGGTGTGGATATGATGGTACGTGTCTCTGTGGCGCAGCGCCGTAAGCTGACCGCCGGTGACAAGATGGCGGGTCGCCACGGTAACAAGGGCGTCGTCTCGAAGGTCGTCCCGGTGGAAGATATGCCGTTCCTGGAAGACGGCACTCCCGTGGACATTATTCTGAACCCGCTCGGCGTGCCCGGTCGCATGAACATCGGCCAGGTGTTGGAAGTCCATCTCGGATGGGCAGCCAAGCGCCTCGGTTACCGCGCTGTCACACCGGTGTTCGATGGCGCCACAGAATATGAGATCGAAGCGGAGCTGGCGCGTGCCTGGCTCGTGGATCAAGCCTGGAGAGAATCGGCTGCGACAGCCTGGGACTGGCTCAAGCAGCAGGAGTATGATCCCGAATCCATCCAGGATGATGATGAGGTACGCCGCCTGTATCTGGAAGAGTGGCTTGGAGGTCGCGGCTACGACCCGTATGATCTCAACGATGTGGATACTGCCCGTCACGCCACGGCGGCTGAGTGGGTGCGCGATCATGGGTATGATCCGGAAACGATCTTCCATCCCGAAGATGTCGATCCGCGCGAGCGCGAAAAATACAATACCACCGCCGTCAACGCCTGTCTGCGCCTGTGGATCGAAAGCCACGGACATTCGGGCAGGATTGCCGATGCGCGACTGATGGAAGTGGCACAGGAAGTCATGGAGTCCAGTAAAGATCCCATGCCGACCCTCGGCAAGCAGATCCTGCGCGACGGTAAGTCGGGTATTCCTTATGACCAGCCTGTGACCGTGGGTGTCATGACCGTGTTGAAGCTGCATCACCTGGTGGAAGACAAAGTGCATGCGCGCTCCACTGGTCCATACAGTCTTGTCACGCAGCAGCCGCTCGGTGGTAAGGCGCAGTTCGGCGGCCAGCGCTTCGGTGAGATGGAAGTGTGGGCTCTCGAAGCCTATGGTGCTGCGTACACTCTTCAAGAAATGCTGACGGTCAAGTCGGACGACGTTCAGGGACGTGTAAACACATACGAGGCGATCGTGAAAGGCGAGCCCATCGAAGAGCCAAGCATCCCGGCATCGTTCCGCGTGCTTGTGAAAGAACTGCAATCGCTCGGCCTCGCTGTGGAAGCGATTAACGAAGGCGGCGAGGTGGTCCGCTTTGGCAAGGATGAAGAGAAACAGCATCCTCCCAAGCTCGATACCGGCCTGCTGGGCATCGGAAATAACTTGCTGACGAAGTAAAACCGTCTGTAATCTTGACGGTAACATAAGTGAGTGATAAAATCACTCTCCGTTGCCAAAAGGATAAAGCGGCGATAATCCCGCGACAAGGCATGGCACTATAAATGAGGCCATCAGTATCGTTGTGATGGCCTCATTTCTTGTGAAAATTCATTGTGAAGAAAGTAATAATCGGAGGCAAAAGGTGCCGACAATCAACCAGATGGTCCGCAAGGGCCGCAAGTATAAGAAAGCCAAAAGCAAAGCCCCGGCCCTGCAGTACACACTGAACTCGTACAAGCAGCGCCG
>DATHTH010000140.1:0-17029 GCA_035463495.1 Anaerolineales bacterium
GAATATAATGTGTTCATGAACCTTGGAAGTTACACCCAAGTTGAAATTGTCCCTCCCCCAATTGTGATCTTCAATTGGGGGAGGGGGTCAAATGCATAAACGCACCACACCAAAAATCTTCGGTCATGCCAAGCAACTACATCGCAACATGTCCGCCGCAGAGGCCAAACTCTGGAAGCACTTACGCGCTCATCGGATGGGTGCTGTGCATTTCCGAAACCAGCACGCCATCGGGAATTACATCGTGGACTTTTGTGCGCCGCGGAAGAAATTGATCATTGAATTGGATGGGAGTCAGCACCTGGATCAAAAAGAATACGATGAGGAAAGAACAAAGTATTTCGAAGCTCGAGGCTATAGGGTTCTGCGGTTCTGGAACAATGATGTCATGAGTAACATTGACAATGTTCTGAAGGTGATTTGGAGTGTTTTGAATGACGAAAGAGGAGCTGAGAAGAATTAGAACTTGCAATTGACATGGCGAACGTTTCTAATGCCGTAAATGAAAACACTCCTATACAGGAATGTTTTCATTTAAACGCAAGTTGAAAGTCAGATCTGTTTCTCGAGCACATAAACGTCACGCAGATCACGCGCAGCTACTACTGCTCCTGCAGGGTGTTGTATTTCGCGAGATCGAGCCCGGCCAGCCGGAACAGCTCTCTCATGCGAGCCAGCTCGCCATCGGTCCGGCCGCTGCCATCTGCTGCAAAACCGTCCGTGATGACCACACAGCCATCGGACGAAGAGGGAGACCTTCGGTCTATTTCTCGGCGGGTTGTCTAAATTTCTACCATCATTACGGGCCCGGTCTCATCGAGCGCGCCTGCCCGTAGAAGTGTAGGATCTACGACAAAGGTAAACATAACAACTAGGGAAATTCCTAGGTAGATTAATAGAGAAAATGATTAAATAATTTTATATTGTAGAGTTTGCATCCACGCTTGGTTAGCAAAGATTGAGCAAGGAGTATCGGTATGGATACTGAGAAGACAGGCGGAGAAAAGGCACAGAGAACGCGCGCCGCGTTTGCAGCCAGGGCGTCCAGCGATTTTTACACCGGGGCGGGATGGATCGCTGGCTTTTTGATCACGGTACTGGCGTCCGCGCCGGTGATCTATTTCCTGGTGATCAATAACCCGGCTGCCGGAGAAGAACGTCTGCTATACGCAATTGCCGCGGCCTGGTGGCTCAACCCCATTTCACTGGCTGCGCTGGGCTATGCGTTCAGCCAAGTACGCATCTGGCGCTTCTGGACGGTTTTGGCGCTGCTGGTCTGGGCGGGCGTGAACACGCTGGTTTCCGCTTCCATCATCTCGGAGGCGGCACGCATTATGATCTACAATGGCCTGGTTCTGCTCGGTTACATCCTGCTTGGATTGTTGTTCTTCTTTATTCAATTGCGTGTCATCGTCTGGTTGGGGGCCGGAAAGCCGGGTCGTTTCTTCTTCGGGACGCTGCTCTGGCTGGCGTTCAATGGGCTGATCTACTGGGCGATCATCGATTCCGAAGTCTTGAATGTTATTTTGAGTATTTTCGGTCTCGCTCTGCGCATTGCGTTCGCCATTGCTTATGTGGTGATCCAGTTCGTAGCGATCTTCTGGTTCATGGCGCGCTCGCGGGTGGAGATCATCCGTCCTGGCGACCCGAAACAGGTCACCTTCGACGATTACAAAGGTCAGAAGAACCTACTGAAAATGGTACGGCAGTGGATCTCCCTGCTCTCCGATCGTGAGCAATTCCAACGTATGGGCGGGCAGTTTATCAATGGGCTGCTGCTTTACGGAGAACCCGGCACCGGCAAAACTCTTCTCGCCAAGTGTATGGCAGGCGAAGCAGGCATCGCATTCATCTCAATTGAAGGCTCTGGTTTCCGGGCGATGTTTTGGGGCGTAGATGTGCTCAAGATGATGTCTTTTATTAGCCGTGCGCGTCAACTTGCGCGCGAATATGGCGCGTGCATTGCCTACATTGATGAAATCGACGCGGTTGGTACGTCGCGCGGCGGTGTAATGGGCGGACATGGTAGAGGTGGCAATGAAGGTGGCGTGGGAGTTGGGATGGGTGGATTGATGGGCAGCGGCACGGGCGCGCTGACCCGTCTGCTTTATGAAATGGATGGGATTGGTGAACGGACGCGCTGGGAAAAGATGCGCGCCCGCTGGTATCAGCTCCGCGGAAAGCCTGTCCCCCCGCGCGATTGGCATGTCTTATTCATGGGCTCTACCAACCGCCCCGATGTGCTCGACCCCGCTCTGACCCGCCCGGGGCGCTTTGACCGGACGATTGTGGTCAATAAACCGGATCGCAGGGGCCGCCGTGAGATCGTGAAATACTATCTCGACAAGATCAAGACGGATGAGACCGTCGATCTCGAATTGATTGTCGGTGATACGGCATGGGCTACGCCTGCCAGGATCATGTCGGCGATAACGAAGGATGCGGTCCGCCTGGCTTTGTTCGATGGCTGCGATATGGTCTCACAACTACATATTGATTACGCCTTTCAGGAACAGGCACTGGGCCTGGAAAACCCGATTGAGGAAATGGAAGAAGACCAACGCAAGCAGGTCGCTTACCATGAAGCCGGTCACGCGGTGGCTCAATACTATCTTCGCCCGGAGGAACGAATCGTCCGTGTCAGCATAATCCGGCGCTCTGAAGCATTGGGGTATGTGCTGCCGGTATCGAATTACGATGTATACGCCGAGCCACTGAGACACTTTATTGCCGATATTGTGGTTTCGCTGGCCGGGCATGTGGCAACCAAATTATTCCTTTTCGAATACTGGACTGGAGCAACCGGCGATTTTGACAACGTGAGAAGACGATTTTGGCAGTTGGCGCATTACGGTCACTTTGGTCCGCCGCTGGATTTTGGCCTTTTCTATGAGTATGCACCCACCGGACCAAGGTTCAAATATAAGACGGAGGTTGTCGAACGTATCTGGAAAGAACTTGAAGAGCAGAGCCAGCGTTTCCTGATCGAGCATGAGGCCGAGGTCCACGCCGTTGCGCAGGCGCTGCTGGAAAAGAAAGATATGACAGGAAAACAATGTATTGAGATCATCCGCCGCGCCGCCGTCCACGACATCCCCGACACCTATGCCTACAGCAAGCACATTATCAATGCATTATTGGAAACCATCAGCAACAATGACAAGTCAGATGGAAAATCCGGATGGAAGCAGGAACCGAATGATTAGCCCGCGCATTCCCCGATCTTAGCGAGGAGATTAAGCGTTCGAAGCCACGAAGCTTTCAGATGACGTGACCGACACGGCCACCCGAAAGCCAATGGCGTGATCGAAGAGGCTAATATCGTTATAAATGCTGCGATAAGCGCAGCGCGCACTCATATTTTCGTTCATCAGGTAACCGCCGCGCAGGACACGCGGGCCCAGCGCCTCTACATCCTCACGGCCATCCTGCGGTCTGTACGGGTAGGGCTTCTTCAAACTTAAGGTCCACTCCCAGACATTGCTTGTCATGTCGGCACAGCCATACGGGCTATCGCTGCCTGGTGAGTGTTCTCCCACGGGTTTTGTATCGGCTTTGCTGGGATTACCTTTGTTCGGGTCAAACTCATTGCCCCAGGGCCATTCCCAGCCCTTGATGCCGCGGGCGGCTTTTTCCCATTCTGCTTCGGTGGGCAGGCGGAATATCAGCCCCTCAGGCAGGAGAAAGCCCTGAGATTGATTGAGCCAGGTGACGTACGCCTGGGCGTGCTCCTTCCAGCGGATATGGGAAACGGGATGAGTGCGCTTCCGCTCCCAGGCAGTGCCCGGATGCTGTTTACCACTGGCCTGCACGAATGCCGCGTATTGCTCATTCGTCACGGGGAAACGGCCGATCCAGTAATCATACGAAATGGTCACCGTGTGCTGGGGCATTTCATCGTCATCGGCGAGCTCATTCTCTTCTCGGCTGCCCATCAGAAATGGGCCCGCCGGCACCAGCACAAAATCTAATCCACCAAACGCGACGCGGTTTGACATGATCGAGGTCGGTCTCTGCGCCGTAAAGACCGGCGGTGGAATGGCTTCTTTCTTTTGCCCGGGCGAACCGAATGTCCTGGCTGCCGGCCCGGTGGTGGAGATGCCGAGATCACTGGCACGCTTACGCAAGCTGACCAATAACCGCTGATAGGCCTGGTCTCTTTCCGATTCCGGAAAGTAATCTGCATATTGGCGGGACTTTAATGGGCGGGGCAGTTGCACGCTTTCCAGGCGCAATGGGATGACGAATATTGTGCCCTCAGGCTTTTCGAGCGCAACATCCAACACCATTCGCATTTCCCTCTGTATATATCCCTCTTTGGTCAATGAATTATGAGAAAGGCAGACGATCACCGCGTCGGCATTTTCCACGGCTTGCTCAATCTCCAGAGTCCAATTCTGCCCGGCCAATATTTTTTCTTCATCCAGCCAGGGATCGATCCAGCCTTCCGCTGCGAATTTCCGATACAACTCGCGAACTGCCGGCTTATCGTCTGAGGAATGACAGAGGAAAACACGGAAGATTCGGTCTGGCTGATCAGGCATAGCGTGCTCTCATGATGGGGTAATAAAAATTATACACTGCCCAAAGAGTTAATGCTATGACAGGCTGATTCTGAATTCAAGAATATCTGGGTTTCCACGCTGAACTGTATTCTGTTCTACTCCCCGCTTGGCGTGGGTCTGCGACCCCGCCGAAATTTCACCCGATGTCTCCTATATCTTACTGAAGTTGGCAATTGATCTGAACCATCGCCTTTTTCACATTCGAGCTGCTTTCCAACGAGGCAGACATCAGGCTTATCTGGTTTCTAAAACAGACTAATAAGGCTGCGCGTGATCCCAGAGTCTTCCTGTCGGGCCGTAAGGAAATGGATAGAATTCTCGAAGGCTGTATCTAGCGATCGATCTTCGGGACCTTCTGGCCGTCTTCCCCCTGAATATACTGCATCAGAATTACGGTCGTATCCGGCGTCCCGTGGGATAGATCAGGGCCCGGCGTTTACGTCCCGACTAGCGGCTCTCGGTGCCCAACACTTCTACTGGCAGCTGCCAGATGGTATGGATGTCGTTTGCAGTGGGCCTTCTTTAGTTGACGACTCGACTTTGCTCGGGTGGCCTATCCGCATAATTTCCAATATTCGCTTGGAGCATCTCTTCCAGAGGGTTGGTGTTCTTGTCTCTGAGTATCTGGATGAATTGCCGAATATAGTGGTAAGTACGGAAAGAGGGATCGTATGCAAGCATCCTCCACCCGCCTGACAAAGCCTCTGCACATCTGGCTCGCCCGCATCGTGGGAATTGGAATCGTTCTGGTTTGCATCTGGCTGAACCTCAGATCCCTCCCGGCCGCGATCCGGCTTATTACGGGCGATGGCGTCGTACTGGATATCGGTTGGGGAATAGATGCAAGCACACAGACTGCCATCATTGATTTTGTAAACAGCGAAGCTGCCGCCATGGGAGTGAGGGTTGGGGATACGCTACTCAATCCATGGGATGCCAATTTGTCCGGGGAGATCGGCTCGCCGGTGACTCTCCTCCTTCAAGATCCTGAGGGACTTGTCCGTTCGCTGACCTTCTTGCGGAAACCTTACGGAGGCGATGCTCTGGGGGCAAGCATCCTCGGGTTATCTGCCACAACGAGCACTGCTCTGGCACTGGCGATCCTGATTCTGCCATTTCTGTTTGCTTCTGTGTGCGCGCTGTTCCTCTGCTGGCTCAAGTCGGATGATTGGATGGCGCTTCTCACCGCGATCGCATTTGCCCGTGTGATCGGCGCGCCAGGCAGCCATCCAGCCATTATTGTTTTCAGGATGGTCACAGCTTCTCTTCCCTACCTCTGGTTTATCCTTTTCCCAAATGGAAAGTTTTTGCCGCGCCGGGCATGGCTCATCCTTTTGCTGCTGCTGTTGCCCTCACCGGTCTTTTACGGATTGTGGAATCTAAACGTGTTTGCCTGGTCGGACGGCGTAGCGTCCTTTGAGAAGTCGTTGATTGTCCTGGAGGTGGCTGCCAGCCTGGCGATCGTGATCATTATTGCCTATCGTTACAGTGCCCTGTTTTCCCCGTTTGAGCGCCAGCAAAGCAAATGGGTTATCGTTGCCCTGCTGACCGGAATTATTCCCCTGCTCATCTTAGGCGTTGCTTCTTCCTATTACTGGTATCAGGATCAATTCCGGGCCAATTACATATTTGGCTTTCTCTTTAGCGCGGGGTATGCAGCACTTACCATCATTGTAATTGTAGGAACGATGTTTGCCGTTTTTCAATATCGCTTGTATGATGTCGATCTACTGGTCAGCCGCGCCATCGTCTACAGCAGCCTAACGGGAATCCTGGGACTGGTCGGCCTGCTGATCACACCCCTCATCCATTACATCCTCCAACAGACATTTGGAAACCAGACCGGGCTGCTTGCCATTATGGTCTCCGCCTTGCCGATTGCCGCCCTTTTTAATCCCGTGCGCGAGCGGCTGCAAAGAGTTGTGGACCACCGCTTTAAGGAAGAAGAAATAGACCTGGAGAATACGTTCATTGAGTTTACTTCTGAGCTCAGGAACCTCTTCACGATCGAGGAATTATCCACACTGCTCTCTCACCATGCCGTAGAACAGCTGGATGTCTCTTATGCAAGCGTATTTGTGACTGACGAACATGGAAACTTGAAACATATCAAGACCACTTCTCTGGATGAAGAACCATTCGAGCCGCCCCTGGAGAGCATGACCGTCGAAAGAATCAAAAATGGGCAGCTGGCCTCGCCAGATGGCGATTATGCCAGGTCGCTGATTGTTCCACTGGTTGTGCCGCGTAGTCGAAAACCGAGTTTCCTGGGCGCACTGGTGCTGGGTCCGCGTTTGAAAGGGTTGGGATATTCGACAGCGATAGTGAAGAGCCTCAAGAAGCTGGGAGAAGAAGTGGGGAAAGCCTTTTATCTCGCGGAGCTCAAGAACAACAAGAACGTTTGATATCGAATCTGCTTCTCAAGCACGTAAACGTCACGCAGATCACGCGCAGCTGCTCCTGTAAGGCCTGGGCGAGGGCTTTGTTGTCCAACCCATATCCCCGGGCGTATTCGACAAACTGCCCGTAGGCCGGCGGAATCTCGCAGGGATTGCCCAGTTTCACAACCGGACGATTGCCAATCCTTCAGTGCCTGCGGAACAGCCTGCCCAGCAGACGCAGGGCCGTAACCGCCCCGGCGAAAAAGAGCATGGACCTGAACAATTGCGGCAGCCGTGCCCACAGCCCGTAGGGACCCCGGATCTCAGGCGGAACGAGGAACCAGAACATGCGGTAGAGCCATATGCGCAGCCGGCAGGGGTGGATGAAAAAGTCCATCATCCTCGGAGCCGCGCGCAGGCAGAACGCCACCAGACCGGCATCTACATCCAGGATGATCCGCTCCATCTCTGCCCAGTCTGGGAAGAAGTGCCGCTCATTGCGGTCCGGCGTCCGGTTGAACTCGATGGCGTAGCTGAAGACCTTCCGTTTCGACGGGTCGGCGTAATGGCGGCTGAACGCCCAGTCGGTGCTCGCCCCCGAGGTGGGATATTTCAGAAAGCCCGGCAGGAAAAAGGACTGCGCAGTGAGATAGGACACGCCGCGCACACCTGTAATCGCACTATTCATCGTGTCCGCCGTGTTCTCCATTTCTGTCAGGTCGATCGGCGCGATGTATTCGCCGTACAGATCTCCCTTCAGTCCGCGCTGCCCGTTCCACATACCATTCATGAAGTTCATGGCGGTTGTGCTCGACTGGTTTTCGTCATCCCCCCAGGTGTAGAGGATATCCCCACCAAAGGAATGGATGTCGATGAACTGGCCGATCCTCGGGAACCGCTCGAACAGCCAGCGGACGTTCTTCGACTCCGCTTCGGAGAAGGGCGTCGTGCCGTGGTACAGATCGTTGCCCGGATCGTTAGAGGCAAGCGTGCCGGCGAATACAGCGCTGGGGGCGAATGTCACCGGGAAGTCCCACAGGAACTTGTAATTGCGGTTCACGTCGACGCCGATGCGGCTGGCAACACCGCCGCTGCTGGCAGGGTTCCTGTTCTTGCGCCAAAGCGCATCGGCTGTCGTCTGGCTATGGTGGCGCCCATCCGGGTTGACATTGGGGAAGACGACGATCTCTACTCCATTCCGGATCGCCCGCAGCTGCGCCGCGCTGAACGACGTGCCGCCGTAGACCAGCCCTGTGCCGAGCGCCCACGCTTCGAGCAAATCGGCGACGAAGTTGATGCAGATATCCGGACCGCCCCATTCGCGGGCATGCTGGCCGCTGATGATCAGCACGGTCGTGCGGTAACACTCCAGGCTGCCGATGCGGATGGCATGACTCCGGCGTCCCTCGGCGGTGGGATAGGGTAAGGTAATGAGCTCCGCCATGCCGGGATACCCGGATGCTAGTCCCTCCAGGGCGGACTCGATCTCGACTACGTTGAGGAATGTCATTAGCGCCGCCCTCCCGGCTTACGCCCCGGTCCACGCGGTATCACCCGCCCGCCCTGGTAGCGATCGCCCACGCCCACTTCCTTCTGGCGCTCGCGGCCCAACGCGGAGACGTTCTGCCCCTTCTGCACCCGGTAACCGGCAGCTTCGATCTCGCGAATGCTCTCCTCGGAAGCAAATACCTGCAGGTCCCCCGTGCCATCCGGGTTCAGGTCGATGTGCGGCCGGCAGCCGAGATCCAGACGAGGAAACTTCTGCATCAGCGCGGCGAAGCTCTCCCGGCTGACAGTGATATACACCTCGAATAGATCTGGACTCTCCTCACTGCCCTGTGGCGGCGGAGACGACTCTCCCGATACACGATCATCATTCATCGCATGCCCCTTTCTTTGCACTAGAGCGGATCGAACGATATCCCTGTATCACCGTCAAATCCCGGACGGATACGGTGACTATTCTTGTGATGGGTAGTCTGTATTGAGGGAGAAAATATGGAGCGTATTTGGTGGATTTATTATCGCGCAAAGAGGATGCGCAAGTCAACAAGCAATTAGTAGTATCCCGCAGCTGCTGCAATGTCATGAATGTATACTCGGAATTAGACACACCCTTCTTTTCTAATCCAGGTGGATCACCTGAATTACAAAATCTGTGCTAAAGTATGAACATTACCGTTAGATCAGAGGGTAGGTGCTCATGGCAGAGAACGATTACAAGTACGATGTCTTCATTTCCTACAGCCACAGGGACGAAGAGTGGGTTCGCAATACCCTGCTGCCCACGCTCGAAAAACGCGGTCTGAAGGTCTGCATCGATTTCCGTGACTTCATTGCCGGCAGAGCCGCCATTCTGAACATGACGGATGCCTCCAAGACCAGCCGCCACACGCTGCTTGTGCTGACCACCAACTGGGTGAAGAGTGAGTGGACTACCTATGAGAGCCTGCTCGCCCGCACCGGCGACCCTTCCGGTCTGCAGCGCCGGACCATCCCCCTGCTTTTAGAAAAATGCGAAGTGCCCGATTTTATCTCCCTGCTCACCTGGGTGGACCTGACGCATGCAAACCGCCAGGAGGAAGCCTGGCGAAACCTGTTCCACTCCCTGCGTGACCCCAACCATGCCGGCGAGGAAGAAACCACGGAAGGACATCCCCTGGCAAAGGCGGTGGCAGACTACCGGGCAAGTATCCAGGCCCAGATGGAGCAAGCCGCCCGGGACCGGGATCTCGAGGGCCCCTATAAAGCCTTGCTCGAGTACGACATCCGGGATACCCACTGGTTCTTTGGGAGAGAGGAAGCTGCCCGGAACCTGCTGCGAGCCATGAACGAAAGTCGCCTGACCGTGCTGCACTCCAAGAGCGGCTCCGGCAAGACCAGCCTGTTGAAGGCCCGCATACGTCCGCGATTGTTCGAACGGGGTGACCTGCCGGTGTACGTGCGCCCCCAGCACTCCGCGGTGGACCAGGCGATCAAGCGGGCGATCCTGCTCTATCAGGAAAGCTCGTCTCCCTGGAAGGAGATGGGCCTGCACGATTTTCTGTACGAGGTCGGCGGCCAGCTCGAGGGGAAGAGGCTGGTCATCATCCTGGACCAGTTCGAGGAGATCTTCGCCCCGGAAGCCGAAGCGAACCGGAAGGAATTCAGCCGCCAGCTGGCTGCCTGCCTGGACAGCGACCGCTTGCCGCTCGTCCACTGGCTCATCTCGCTGCGTGGGGAATTTCTGTCTGAGCTGGCCACCTTCGACCCGCCGGTGAATAATCCGATCAACAAGAATTTCCTTTTGCAGCCGCTGGACCGGGAGAACGCCGCCCTGGCCATCCGGGGGCCCGCTCTCAAAAAGGGCGTGACCTACGAAGACGGGCTGATCGAGCACCTCCTCGATGCCCTGGGGCCTCGAACGATCCACCCTCCCGAGCTGCAGATCATCTGCTCGGCCCTGTACGAAGAGCGTGGAAGCCAGGACATCATCACCCGTGACCTGTATGAGTCACTGGGGCAGGCAAAGGGCATCTTACAGGAACACTTCACCAACGTGATGAACCAGAAAATCCCCCCGAACCGGGTCGTCCTGGCCCATCAAGTCCTGTCCTGGCTGGTGTCGTCCGAAGGCACCCGGGTCTCGCGCACCCGGGAGGAGCTCGCATCCCTGCTGGCCAGCCAGAAAGCGGACATGACCCATCTGGCGGATGTCCTCACGCGGTTAGAGGACGCTCATCTGCTGCGCGTGGATGATGTGAGGACGGCCACACAATCGACCCTCAGATATGAGTTGGCCCACGATTATTTACTGGACAAAATCGAAGCCGATCCCGAAACGAAAAATCGAAAGATCGCCCAGGAGCTGGTCGATTACAAAACACGATACTATGTGCAAAACAACAAGTTATTGTTGAGCGCCGAGGAATTGCAGTTCATCTCACCCTATCTCGACCGGCTGGATCTCTCGGGCAAAAAAAACGAGCTGTTGAATGCCAGCCGGCAGGCAGCCGAAAACCAGAGCAGCAGAAACGCCGCCCGCCGGCTTTTCATAAATGCGGCCGGCGTTACCCTCGCACTTTCCGCGTTCGGTCTCCTCCTGCGGGCAATCTCGGCCCTGTCGTCTTTCCTCGCCCTGTTCTGGGGCGCCATCCTCTCCTTTTCCATTGTCGGATTTCGACGCGGCTGGGCAAAGGAGCTGGTCGTTTCGTTTAGCGTGATCCTTGGACTGGCCCTTAACCATCTATTGCGTAGATATGTTCCATTGTCCTGGAATTTGCCTGAAACCGATGTTTCCCTTTTCTGGCTGCGTACCATTATCTTGCTCGTCATGGTCTATTTCGGCTACCAGTCCGTGGTGACCATTCCTACCCTGAGGCAGCGTGACACAGAGAAGTCACTGCAGAATTCACTCCTCGGTCTGCTCATGGGTGCGCTCAACGGCTATCTCCTGATAGGAAGCCTCCTGTTCTATTACTATATCGCCGACTTCCCCTTCAACAACATCATCAGCAGACCCGCGGACCCGCGCCTGATGCAAATCCTCAATGAGACCGCCCTCTATCTGCCTCCGATGTTGCTCGGGGAACCAGGGCTTTATTTTGCTGTCCTCCTTTCTTTTTTCGCAACAGTCATTACATTTATCGGCGTCAGCCCCGGCGAGATCGTTTCCATGCTCACAAACGCCCTGAAACGGGTCTTCGTCAGGAGCAGTGGTAATACGCCCGGTGTACACAATTGAGAGATCGGGACATCCCCAACGCCCGGTCTCACAGCCGGGCAGCGGCTTTCGATCCCTCGTGAAACGTGCCGATCTCGCAAATGAAAACGCTCCTATCCAGGAGCGTTTCTTTGATATCCGGTCTGTCTCTCGAGCACATAAACGTCACGCAGATCACGCGCAGCTGCTCCTGCAAGGACTGGGCGAGGGCTTTTTCGTCCAGCCCGTATCCCCGGGTGTATTCGACAGGCTGACGGGGGGCACGGAGGTCTCGTGCGGTGAGTCTTCGTTTTTCTGCTTGCACGGAGGATTTTACGTATGTTTTCTGGCTCTTCTTCGCTGCTGAGTCCTTCGTTTGTTGTAAACATCGTAGAGCCATGGAAGGCTCAACCCTGAGCCAAGGAAGCCGCTCACCACGCTAAACACGTTCACTTGCCCCCTGAACAAGGATGGCCGAACCACTTCCATATCCAGATGAAAGCTCCAGATCTGGTGTTTTTCCGATCTTTTCGCGCCATCAACGGGCTTCCATTCGATCTCGATGTATCCATCGATGCTTTGTGGACCGGGATCCTCTGACCTGATGTTCCAGATCCAGCTCAGGCGCGGCTCACGGAGTGACTGCATCTCCGGGGAAGCAAGCTCGATGTCAAACGCTGTCCCCTCGAGGCGGGCAGTGACATAGGGTTCGTACGCATCGCCAGAAGCGCTGCGCTTTTCGGACTCTATTGTTCCCACCGCAACCGGCGTGGACAGAGCCGCGGGACTGCCCTGAATTTCCACCGCCGGTACAAGGCCGTCAGCTCCGCGCATCAGCGAGACGCGTATGGTGCTCGAGCGCTTTGTTTCGAGCCGCAGCGGCCACTCGGCTTCCACCGTGTAGGGCTGGGGCGATGGGGTCGGGCGGGGCTGCGCCGTCCCTGCGGATGACGGAGGCAGATAAACCTCCTGCCCCGCATAGATCAGGTTTGCATTGCCGATCTGGCAGTTCGCGGCCACCAACTCCCGTACGGTCATCCCGGCTTCGAGGGCAAGGCTGCCCAGCGTGTCTCCAGGCTCAACCACGCGAGCTGTCCAGCCGGTGGGTAACACACAGGTGACCGGAGGCTGTAGCGTGCCGCCAGGAATACGTTCCATGGTGTGGCTGCGTTCTTCCGGGGCTTCCGGTTCAGAGGGATAGGCCAGGGCGAAAAGAGCCAAGCCCCAGAACACAAGTCCTATCAACAGCAGTAGGGATGTTCGTGCCACCTTCTATCCTTTGATTGTCAAATACACTGCTATATTCATTATAGAAACCGCACTGGGAAAGTCAAGCAGTTAAAAGATAAAGACACGGCGTGCTCGCCTCCGCCAGGCGTGGGTCTTAGCGAAACTGGTATCGCACGCACCTGTTGCGGTACCAGTGAGCACCCCGCCAGGATGCGACCAAAGGTCTTTCATTGATGTCCTCAAATAAAAACGCTCCGATCCGGGAGCGTTTCTGTGTATGCACCAGTTTTGAGATCTTTCTCGAGCACATACACCTCACGCTAATCACGCGCAGTTGCTCTGACAAGTCTTGCCGGCAGGTCACGGGCGAGGGTTTTGCGAAGGCTTTTTCGTCCAGCCCGTATCCCCGGATGTATTCGACAAGCTGCACGATGACCCTTTTTCACGGTCCGGGTCGCGGGGTTCGAGAAGTTGACCCCCACCCTGCCCTCCCCCATTCGGTGAACACGAATGGGGGAGGAGAATATAATGTGTTCATGAACCTTGGAATTTACACCCAAGTTGAAATTGTCCCTCCCCCAATTGTGATCTTCAATTGGGGGAGGTGGAGGAGGGGGTCAAATGCATAAACGCACCACACCAAAAATCTTCGGTCATGCCAAGCAACTACATCGCAACATGTCCGCCGCAGAGGCCAAACTCTAGAAGCACTTACGCGCTCATCGGATGGGTCATGTGCATTCCTGCACAGCAAGAAGGTATGCTAGAACAAGCAAAATCTGTTGAGAAGTTAGCTCTTGCACATATGATTGAACAGCATTCTGCGTAAAGAAACGGCGTAGTCACCCACCTCCGCTGGGCGTGGGTCTGCCTGCCAACTCAGGTATAATTGTCAAATGGCACGCACTTTGCCTTCAAACTTGAAGATAGATCGCAAAGCGTTTTCCGTTGGATCGTTAACCGAACCATCCGACGAAAAGCTATACTGGCTCGCTCGAACCCCATCCGAACGTCTTAAACAGGTGGAAGTCCTCCGAAGGATCAATTATGGACATCGAGCTACCGTTCGACTTCAAAGAGTTCTTGAAATTACTGAACGAGAACGAAGTTAGGTATCTACTGATCGGGGGCTATGCAGTTGGGTATCATGGTTATCCACGTGCAACAAATGACATGGATATTTGGATTGCTATCCATCCAGAGAATGCCCAAAAAGTGGTCAATGCGTTGAAGAATTTTGGATTCGACCATCCAGAGCTCACTCCTGAACTGTTTCTCCAGCAGAATAAGATCATCCGTATGGGACATCCACCCATGCGACTGGAGATTTCAACCGGAATCTCTGGTGTTGAATTTGAGGAGTGCTATGCCAGCCGGATTGTTGATGATTTTGATGGAGTAACAGTCAACATTATCGATTTGCCTCACCTTAAAACCAACAAGAAGGCCGCCGGCCGCCTGAAAGATCTGGCCGATCTTGAGAATCTTCCTTGAATTGTTTCAACGGACCTGTTGGCGGCAATCAGCATCACCGGACTGATGAACGGGCGCGGTGAAGAACTGGTTTTAGTACTCGGCCTGGCTAGCCTGGAATATATACTCCCGTATACCGGGAGAAGCAGCACGAATTAGCTGATCGGAAGGCGGGATAGAGTCATCCTCGAAGCAGGCCACTCCGTTGGGAGTGGCCTGCTTCTCTTCGTGATTGCCTACTTCAATATTTTGTTTCATTATCATACGGGCAGAACAGATGGCTTACAGCACGCCAAGGCTCCCCAGCAAGGCAACCGCACCGACGAACAGGAGCGCCCCGGCCCAGATCAGGTCAAAGTTGATCCAGTGGCTGCGCAGGATGCGCAGGCCGAATTTCTTGTACACGAACCAGGCGACCAGCGCCATCACGGCCAGCATGGCCAGGGTGTGGACCAGTATGCCCAGGGTCACTTCGGGGGTGAGCCCGGCACCCATGGCGGCCTGATGAGCCGCGTGCTCCGCTGCCGTATGGTGCCTGTGCATCTCGGCAGCCGGCGCGCTCATAGTTAAGAGCAGCGGGGCGATCATCAGCCCGGCGCCGTGGGCCGTGGCCATCAGAAAGGACCACCAGGTGAGGTCGCGCATGCCGACCTGCATGCCCACCCAGCGCGGATGGCGGTAGTAGTTGAAGACCTTATAGGTCCCAAAGCCCAGGAGCACAAGTGCGGTGAGGATCTCCAGTGCCTGGGTCGAGATGAAGCGGGCGCCGGCCATCACGACCAGCACCACAGCCAGCAGGGAGAGGGCGTGCCCGGCGGTGATGGGCAGAAGCGAGGTCCAGATGGCGCGTTCGTTCTGGCGCTGCAGCCCGAGCGAGAGGGCGAATAGCCAGCCCATCCCGGGGTTGAGACCGTGATAGGCCCCAAAGGCCGCCATGGTGAGCAGGGCTCCCCAGGCTTCAGGAGGGGTAGCAGTAAGAATCTGTGGAAGCATCGCCTCCCTCCAATCTTGTCTGGTGCAGGCGCAGCTCGCCGGTCTGCACGAGGAATTCCGGATCCAGACCCATCCCGCCGTCCTTCTCTGCTTTGATGCGGACCATCCAGCCTTCGAGCCGGTCGGGGTAGAACTGGTCGTCCCAGGAGCTGTACAGGCCGTTGGTGAGGAAGACGCGCCTGCCATCGCGGCTGATCTCCACCATCTGCGGCCCGCCCAGCAGGCGCCCCTCTTTCAGCGGGTGTCCCTTCTGGCGCACGATCCCGCCGATCTCGACCTTGCCGGTGAGCTTTGGATTGAACGGATCCGAGACATCGTACTGGAGCAGCTCGCCGGTGCCCCAGCAGGAGACGTACAGGAAGCGGTCGTCGAGCGAGAGGTCGATATCGGTGACCAGCGGCGGCACGGCTTTGAAGCCCTTGAGCAGCGGAGGCAGCTCCTCTTCGCCGGCCGGCTGGGCAGGGATGGTAATGGTCTTCTTGGCGGCCCATTTGCCATCCTCCTGGTACCAGGTCCAGATGTTGGCCGAGAGGTCGTTCAGGCTGACGACCACGGCCGCGAAGCCATAGGTCTTCAGCGGGTCATGCGCGGGACGCAGTTCCAGGACCATCTGCTGGTCGGCGCCGAGATCGACCGTCTGCATTTTGCAGCGCTTGCGCATGTCCCAGAAGTGCAGCTGGTGGCCGTACTTTCCCGCCAGCAGATCTTCGGGCACCACGCCGCCCTCGAACTGGCTCGGCTTGCCCCATTCGCTGGTGATCATGACGTCATGCGTCAGGTGCCACCAGAAATCGTAAGACAGCTCCTGGTCGCCCCGGTCGGCTTCCCAGGGACCGATCACGTCGAAATTGAAATGGTCGAGCATGAAGATGCCGCCGGGCCCGCTGTCATCTTCGCCGGAAGCCAGGGCGTTGATGTAGATGGCATCCGGGCCGCAGTGCACGGTATGCGGGCGGCTGTAACCGGTCTTGGCCTTAAGCTCCTCCGCCTGGATGGTTTTGATCAGCCTGGGCTTGAGCGGGTCGGGCTGGGTATCGAAGATATAGATGCGTGAGCTGCGCAGCCCGGGGATGATCAGGTAGCGGCGCTGCAGGTGAGCGTGGGGCGTGGCGCCGCACAGGGCGCTGCTGCAGGCATTCCAGCCGAAATGGTGGAACTCATCGCCTGCATAGGGCATGTCCACCTGGCTGATAACCTGGCCATACTTTTTGGATTTCTCATCCAGGTCGATCACCAGCAGGGCGTCGGGCTTCTGGTTGCGGCCGTAGTTCAGGCCGACGACATAGCCGTACGTTTCCTGCGGGGCGTCCATCGCCATCTTCGGCGAGGGATAGAACGTGGGATCGGGTTTCAAACGATTCATGACTGGGACTCCTTTTCTAAAATTGGTGTATACGATGCTCTGAATATACGGTTTGCGCGTCCCGGCATCGTCCCGTCATGCGTCTCACAACGCGTCCCCACGAAACTGGAGGGGAAGATCCTACATTCTGTCGCCGGTGTCAAAATGAAAACGCTCCCGGATGGGAGCGTTTCCGTGTATATGCAAGTTTGATATTCGATCTGTTTCTCGAGCACGTAAACGTTACGCAGATCACGCACAATTGCTCCTGCAGGTCATGGGCGAGGGCTTTGTTATCCAGCCCATATCCCTGGGTGTATTCGACAAGCCTCCGTAGGGTGGCGGGATCTCGCGGGAGTCGTCC
>DATHTH010000141.1:0-4082 GCA_035463495.1 Anaerolineales bacterium
CCACATTTTCGCGCCGTTGATGACCCACTCGTGGCCATCTCGGGCAGCCCTCGTCGTGACACCGCCCTGCAGGTCAGACCCGGCTCCGGGCTCGGTGAGAGCGAGGGCGGCAAGCTTATGTTCTCCACTGGCGACGATGGGAAGCCAGTGTCCCTTGAGTTCCTCGCTTCCGTACAAAGTAAGCGGCGTTGTCCCGAGACCATTATGCGCGGCGATTGCCAGCGCGGTTGAGCCGCAGCCCCAGCCCAGTTCCTCGAGTGCGATTGCCGCGCTGACCGCGTCCACTGCCGCGCCGCCGTACTCTTCCGGGATGTTCAGGCCCAAAAGGCCGAGCGGTCCCATCTTGCGCGCCGCTTCCCAGTTGAACTCTCCGGTCACATCGACCTCATGAGCCCTTGGTTGAACCTCCTTGGCGACAAAATCATGAACCGTGTTCTGCCACGTCTGCTGCTCTTCACTCAGGTCAAAATTCATCCTCACTCCTTTTGTCGGTCTTACCGGTGCTCGTCTCTCAAACTGGCTGTCGTGCCGGTGATGGGTGCTGCAAGTGAATATATCAGGCTTCGGTATCCCCCGTCGAATTCTGGGCCTCATTATATTCATCCAGAAGCTGTCGCGCGGGCTGAGCCTGCTCTTTTGAGACAAAGAGTTGTACGCGTCCCAGCCCGTCGATGGTGACGGGATAGATATGATGCCCGACGGCTTCCTGGAAAAGCTCAATGTCTATGCCATACGCCTCGAAGTAAGTCTTGAGCAAATTCGCCTCCAGTCGTCCGTGCACCTCGGTCAGCAGTTCCCATTTCAGTTCGTCCATCTACTATATCCTCTCTTAAGTCTCGCTTAACTACCACAGTCCTAGCCCGGTACATCGCCTTTGCGAAGTGGCTCGCTAGCCGATTCTCCAGGTAGCAATAAACAGGATCGTCCACAGGGTGCTGACGATTAACTGACGAATGCCGATCCGGGTCGGCTTCCATTGGATCGCAGGATGAAACACCCCCCAGACCGTTTCCAGCCACTGCACCAGGTACGGGATAAAAAGCAGGGGCGGCAGGGACGATGCCAGCCCCAGCGATAGTGTCATGATCAGATTAAGCGTAGTGTATATGAGAGCAGGCAAACCCAGGTTCAACAATTCCCTGGACGGTGGAACCTCTCGAAGCTCGCGTTGCTCGAGCCGCATGTATGCATGGAGGATGCTTGCCGCGGTTTGCAGCCAGACCAGAATCCACAGCCACCAGCCGGTCGGGTCGTAGCGACCCATCCCAACCCAGTAGGCGGCCGGTGCAGCCAGGGACAGGACACCCGTGGCGATGATCTCTACGTTGACCTGTCGGCGTTCCTGCCGCTGGCTGATGAGCCTCAGGTGCCAGGCGAACACAAACACTCCGGGGATGCCGAGGACCAGCATATAGCCAAAGCCAGCGTTCACCAATTCGTGTAAGGCAAGGAGTAGAATGATTGCATAAACAACCATCCAGACCAGCGCAGCAGGAATATCACTTTTCGTCCGGCGGCCTGCGTAGGCTTTGACTGCCATCGTCACCGGTTGGCGGATGAGGAAGGCAGCCACGACTGCGACCACAAGGCTGAGAGATACGAGCGTGAATTGATTTCCGGCGAAGATTCCCACAAAAAGCGGGCTAAATATGAAGACCCAGGAGCCATGGTCCTGAGGCAAAAAGATGTGCTTACGGAGGTAGGAAGAAGCCATTGCCATGATTATATTCCCTTTGTGGCTTGTTCTCTCTGTATGACTGGGGTGCCCATCTGCTCCGCCAGATTTTACGAATAGCAGGCTATATCCTAGTCTGTGAGGGTAAAATTGGCGAAAACGATGGAGCGGAATAGCGATGGCAAACAAAAAGACGATTGAAGCGCGGGAGCGTGCCCGGCAAAAGAAGCAGACAGAACGGACGATTCAAATCGTCGGAGCCGTTGTCCTGGGGCTTGTCATGATAGGGCTCATCTGGCTGGCACTGCCCGAAGAGGAGCCCGTGGTGGCGGAGCCTCAGACCGATCTCTTCCAGTATGATGCGGCGCCCACGATGAGCATTGATCCGAACAAGACCTATTTTGCCACGTTCACCATGGAAAATGGCGGGGAGTTTGTCGCGCAGCTATTTGCAGACCGGGCGCCTGTGACTGTTAACAACTTCGTGTTTCTTGCCCGCCAGGGTTATTATGACGGCACCACCTTCCACCGCGTCCTTGATGGCTTTATGGCGCAGGGCGGCGATCCCACGGGCACAGGCATGGGCGGGCCCGGGTACCAGTTCGAAGATGAATTTAGCGATGAGCTTACGTTTGACCGGCCCGGGCTGCTTGCCATGGCAAACTCGGGACCCAACACGAACGGCAGCCAGTTTTTTATCACCTATGCACCTACACCCCATTTGAACGGACGGCACACGATCTTCGGCGAGGTGATCGAAGGGCTGGAGGTTGTTAATGGGATTACGCGCCGTAATCCCGAGCAGAATCCGGATTTCGAAGGGGATGCTATTCAGACGATCACGATTACAGAGGAGTGATAAGTCGTACTGTGCCAAGCGAAGGAGCCCTACCAACTCACGGGTAGGGCTCCTTTTCCTTAATGGGTGGAGAGTGCATTCTCAGTTGAGTTGATGAGTAAGCTCCACCTTGGTAGTTACATTGAAAATGGGAGGCTGTTCCAGGTGCTTCTTGACCTTGCACAGCTCCGCTGCTCGGACCAATGAATCGAAGTATTTTTGCGGGAACGCCGGCGGAACCACGATCTCGATATCGATTTGCTCGATCATGCCGCTTGCCGGGCTCGAATGTGTACGTTGCACGATCTGGATGCCCTCTGTAGAAATGCCCCGCTTCTGACAGAAGCCGAGGACATAGATGCCGGCGCAGGTCGCGATGGAGGCAAGGAACAGCTCAAACGGCGATGGCGCGCTGGCGAGCGGAGGCTGATCGGTGGGGACGGTGAAACCTCCGAAATGCGCGTCTACACGTGCACCGCCGGGAAAGTCGACAAGTATATCCATGTCTGAAGTCTCCTTATGAACCTGATTTATCCGCAGCCGCCGCCGGATTTGTCGCGTTTGAGTTCAAGCCTGATCTTTGCTTCGAACTCGAGATCCTCATATTGAATTGGATCCGGATCGCAAGATTCATAGTTGCTCCCTAATGCTGCGGTGAAGATATATCCGAGTTGATCGGGGCTGGAGGGAATCGCCGCGGTGAACTCTTCACTTGCTCCGAAGAACGCGATCCAGCTATTGATGCCGCCTTCGAGAATATAAACGTTCGGCACAGACGAAGCGACCAGCTGTTTCCAGGCATTCGTGGCTGCCGTCTCGTCGTTGCTCATCAGGACCAAAACGCTGTTGGCCGGCGGCTCGCTAAGCAGGTCCGGGATGATGGATTCTAGGTCGTCCGGGGGGATATTCAATGCGCCTCTGATATGGTACAGGTTGTAGTCCGACTCCGGGCGCACATCCAGCATAATTAGATTGACGTTCTGGTTGTAGACCGTCTTGAATAACTCAGCCGGCGATATGTGAACGAGGCGCTTCTTGAGCATGTCATCGGCGGAGTAAACGTACGTGTTGACGATAGGATCCGCATTTTCCTGCGGGATCGTCACCGTGCGAGTGAAGCTCAATTTGCTATATTTTTCCTCCGGTGAAGGCGTACCGATGAACAGTACAGCAAGCGCCAGTGTCAATAAGGCGCCTGCCCCGAGCAGACGCACTCCGGGCTCCTGGCGGAGGTCCTTTTTTCCGAACAGCCGCTCGAGCTGCTCGGCGCCCCAGAACATGAAGAGAGCCATGGCGACGACGAGCAAGACTACTACCCCTACGGGGAGATTGAGTACCTGATCAAGTGTCAGGCGGCCATAATAGCCAGCGTTGTTATACCAGTTCGTGAAATATTGCTCGGTCTCACCGAATAGGAATGCCCCGAAGAAGCCGCCCAGGAGGTAGAACATGCCGTCAATCTTGCCGGTAGCGGTCGCGGCAACGGATGTACCGGGGCAGAAGCCTCCGATAATGAACCCGACTCCCATGATGAGGCCGCCGACGATGCCCGATGCGAGATAAGTGGGG
>DATHTH010000142.1:0-8786 GCA_035463495.1 Anaerolineales bacterium
CCTCGTCCATCACATCGTCCACGTTCGTCCGCTCGTTGTAAGCCACCGAGGCGATCTGATTCGCCGCATTGATCATCTTGCGGCGGATGGAGTATCCTTCCACAATACGGCCATACGACTCGGCGTTGAGCGAGGACGGCACCTGGTTGATAAGCGACGTCAGGTAGGCGGGGCCGCCGATCTCCCCCAGCTGGCCGCGCCGGTCCAACTCGTCGGAAACGGTCAACAGGTCAATGGGGATGCGCTGTTCGTGCAGGCTGGTGAAGGCCTCCCAGATCCATTTGTGGCGATGGATGTAAAAATCATCCGCGCTCAGGAACTGGGCAACATCATAATAAACTTCGGGGTTAATAAATACCGCCCCAACGACGGCTTCTTCGGCTTCTCGGCTGTGAGGGACTGCCGTTTGCGTTGTGGGGGCGGAGGTGGTTTCGGGTGGCAGATAATCGGTCATTTCTTTGGTTTTTTAGGTTTTCCTGACGCCTCGGCGTCATCGTCCTCTTCAGAATTATCTTTATCGTCTGGTTTATCGAACTCAAGCTTTGTGAGAAAGTCTTCAAAGACAGACAAACGCTCGCTGCTCTCCTGGGAGAGAGGAGCGGGCTCGCTCTTGGCAGAGGCGGCGGCTTCTTCCTCTTCGGGGATATCCTGCTCGGGGATGATGCCCGCCTCGTCCATCACGCTGTAGTGGACCAGGATGGGGACATGCGCCCGCACCGAGAGGGCGATCGCGTCCGAGGGGCGCGAATCTACGTTGACTTCCCGGCCGTCCACATCGGCGACGATGTTGCCGTAGAAAATCTCGTTCTGCAGTCTGACGATCTCGATCCGCTTGATGCGCGCATTGAACGCGCCAAAGACATTTTTCAACAGGTCATGCGTGAGAGGGCGGATCATTTCCACTTCTTGAAGGGCAACGGTGATGGCTTCGGCCTCGTACGGTCCTACCCAGATGGGAAGATAGCGCTCAGAGCCCAGCTGTTTCAGGACAACCAGGCGCTGCGGCGTCATCAAATGCACGCGGACGCTGTCGATCTGCACTTCGATCATCTCAGGCATAAAAACTCCAGGTGGTGAGGGTACCAGCTGCTCGCTTCATCTATTCTAAACCACTCTTCGCGGTCCCTGAAAAGAGACCGAAAACTTTCATCTAGTATTAACCTGTGTCAGTATTGTAGCATAATCAGCAGTGAATGTCATTTGGTTGCAGGAATACTCAAACGCGACTATAATGTTGCCTGCCTGTGACCAGAACCACACCTCGGGGCGTGGCGCAGCCCGGTAGCGCACTTGCATGGGGTGCAAGGGGTCGGAGGTTCAAATCCTCTCGCCCCGACAGAAAAGACTCCAGAAATGGAGTCTTTATGTTTTTGAATTAGGGCATAGTGTCTTCACTGCCAGAGCGCGATACCAAGGAAGAGTTGCGAGTCTGAAGACATGATTATTAACCTCGCCAACAACCTATTGCTTACGAGTCGGGCTATATCGTTGCGCCTTAGGGCGTCTAAAGATAAAGGATTGCTGTTTTAACTTTCGTCCTCGAAAGTCGAGACCGAACGTATTAGGCACCCTCTCCCAGCCCTTCCAGCCTAAAGCGTTCATGACGCTGAGGATATTTTCGCCCTGTTCCCAGTTCGGGAGTTCCTGTCCATTTACGTATCGTGGGCGTCCGAAAAAATTGTTGCCTTCATAATCTACCACTATATGTAAATAGTCCCAGTTCTGCATGGGGTGCTCCTTTCTCTATGCAGGCTGATTCTACAACAAAATGGGCGGAAATAGCCGGTGGCGGCTGGTCTGGGCGTATCATTGGGTGAGCGCGCCCGTAACTCAATGGTTAGAGCAGCAGGCTTATAGTGCAGGTTCGACTCATCTCTGGCGCATACAGAATCCCAGACTCCCGTGATGGAGTCTGGGATTCTTGCGTAAAGCTGCGAGGATGTGCCGGTACGAGTCCCTACTCATAGAGCTTTTTCCCTACCATTAGGTCGGCGGGTTCCCCATTGTTGAGGAGGGCTTTGTTTTGTAACATCAACCTGCAAGTTGCACACCAAGGGATGCCCCAGACATCTTTCAACTTTAGTTATGTAGGGTAGAACAAATTTTATGAAACAGATAGAAGACAAACTCAAGAGAAAAGTGAAATACTGGCGTGTCAGCTACCAGCAGGCAAGCGGGCGGGAGCGCCTGTCCATAGGAATGTTCGCGCTTTTGATGCTTGTGTATACGTGGTGGGTGTTTCTGATCCAGTAGTCCACCGCCGCAGGTATCCTATCGAAGGTTGACTCCAGTTTTGAACCGCCACACCACAGTGGGACAAGATAAAGCGTGTGGCTTTTTACGCGTTTTGCACGGAGATGACCTTAAGACTCGCTGTTAAACCGGCTTGCAAAGCCTTTCTCCTTCGATTATCCTTGACCTGTTGCAAAATTCAGTCGATCATGAATCCGTGAGGAGAAGCCCGAAAACAGGAGTGCGGGCCATGCCCGCACTCCTGTTTTCGGAAATCCTCAATAGTTTGTGATTTACTGGATTTGGGAGTGGTTAGGTCCCGGTGGGCCTCCTGGTCTTCAAAACCTGTGGCAGGCCGCGTGGCGGGCTGCGGTGGGTTCGACTCCCATCCACTCTCGCCTCATATCGACCATGGACCGTAGACCATAGATAATGGTCGATTGTCCATGGTCTACTTTAGGAGATGTATGACGTTACCTGACATCGATTTTTTGAACAATCAGGTATCCCGGATTTTTCGTGTCGAGGATGTCACTGCGGGGAACCCGAAAGAATGGATCGCCCGTTATCGCGGTTACTTGCTGAACGAAGATACGGTTGCCGCCTATGACCAGCTGGCGGAGGCGCTGCGTCCATACAACATCACACCCCTGTTTCGCAAAGAAAGAGGGGATAAGCAGCTGATTTATCTGGTGCCCAGTCCCGCGATCCCCAGGCTCACCTCCAGGATCTGGATCAACATCATTCTCTTCATCCTGACGATCTTCAGCATGATGTTGATGGGCGTCGATATACCGCCGGGAACCATAGAGGCAAGCGATGCCTCTCCCCTCGCGGTCCTGCTGCAATATATCTGGACCGGCTGGCCCTTCGCGTTGAGCATGATGGGAATCCTGTTTGCTCATGAGATGGGGCATTACATCATGTGCCGTTATTACAGGGTCCCTGCGACCCTGCCCTTTTTCATCCCTGCGCCATTGATCAGTCCCCTGGGCACGCTTGGCGCATTTATTGCCATGCGCGGCATCCCCAAGAACAAACGGGTGCTGTTCGACGTCGGCGTTGCCGGACCGCTGGCGGGTCTCGTCATTGCCGTTCCGGTGCTGTTCATTGGATTGTCCCTCTCCCAGCTGGGTCACATCGGACCTGCCGCGCCGGGCACGGCTGGCTTTTTGGAGGGCAATTCCCTCTTCTATCTGTTCTCCAAATATGTGGTGTTTGGAAGGTTGCTGCCGGAGCCGGTCAACATGGATGGATTGAGCCCGGCAGCCTACTGGCTGCGCTACTTCTTCACCGGGCAGCCCGTCCCGTTCAATGGCTTAGATGTGCTGCTCAACCCGGTTGCCCTGGCTGGCTGGGCGGGGCTGCTGGTCACTGCCCTGAACCTGGTGCCGGTAGGCACCCTGGACGGCGGCCATGTTGCGTATGGCTTGTTCGGTGAAAAGGCACGCCGGATCTTCCCCGTCGCGATCGCCGCGCTGATCGCGCTGAGCTTCCTGCCCTCGCTGCTCACGTTGTCGCTGGGAGCGTTCAACTACAGCTGGCTGCTGTGGGTCTTCATTTTGTTCTGGCTGGGCAATGTCCGCACACAGCCGCTGGACGACATCACCCCGCTGGATGGACCGCGCCGCGCACTTGGTTTCTTTATGCTCGTGCTGTTCATCTTACTCTTCACTCCCATCCCAATGGTAACGTACTAATGTTCATGCGTCGTGGTCTGGCAGCACTCTTTGTAGCTTTGTTTGTTCTTTGTGCATGTGCACCAGCCACCCCACCGTTTGCAAGCACACCGACCCCGTTTGCTCCCGGCATCCCCAGTGCGACAGAACAAGCGGCCGAGACCCTGACCTCCACGCCCGCGACCAGTAGTCTGAACGTCGAGCCAGAGGCGTTGCGCGGCAAGCAGGTAAACGTCTGGCATCCCTGGTTCGGCGCGGAGGCAAGCCTGTTCGAATCGCAGGTCGCGCAGTTCAATAGTGAAAATGAGTTGGGAATTGTCGTCTCGGGAGTAAGCCAGGGAAGCTACGGAGAGCTGTTCCAGCAGATGGATTCCGCCCTCGAAGAGTCCTCCTGGCCGCAGGTCGTGGTGGCGCTTCCCGAGCATGCCCTTGCATGGGGCGAGCAGGTCGTGGACTTAAACCCATATGTCACCGACCCGGAATATGGCTGGGATCCGTTCGAGATTTCCGATTTCCCGACCGTGGTCTGGAGCCAGGATGAGGTCGACGGAAAACGCTTTGGCGTCCCTGCGCAGCGCACGGCGCGCGTCCTGCTTTACAACCAGAGCTGGGCGCGCGAGCTCGGGTTTGATTCCCCGCCCGCCACCTCCGCGGAATTCGAGCAGCAGGCATGCGCCGCCCATCGGGCCGCGGGCTCGGATGCCGATCCAAACAACGACGCCCTGGGCGGCTGGCTAATTGACACCCATCCGATGACTCCGCTTTCATGGATGATCGCCTTTGGGGGCGGCGTGGAAGAGGAGGGCGGATACCGCTTCCTGTCACCCGGAAACATTGCTGCATTTCGTTCCGTAAAGATCATGCAGCAGCAGAACTGTGCGTGGGTCGCCTCTGCCGATCTGACCGTTCCCGATCGTTTTGCCCTGCGCCAGGCGCTGTTCGCCACTGCCAGCCTTGAAGATCTGCCCGCCCAGACACGCGCGTTTTCCGCCGCCGGTAGTGCCGATGAATGGACCGTGTTGAAATTCCCCGGCGACGAACAGGATGCACTGGTCGTGTATGGCTCTTCATTCATCATCCTGGAGTCGGATGAAGCGACGAAGCTGGCTTCGTGGCTGTTCGTCCGCTGGATGCTTTCTCCGGAGAACCAGGCACGCTGGGTAGAGAGCACCGGGCTGTTCCCGTTGCGTGATTCAACCATGGAGTTGCTCGCCGAATATTCCGCCAGCCATCCCCAGTGGACGGCTGCGGCCAACATGCTCCCGGAAGGCATGACTACTCCGCGCTTTGCCTCCTGGCGGCTGGTGCGGGTGATGCTTGCGGATGGCTTTCGAGATATGTTCGACGTTATTCGACACCCTGATCTCACCGAAGGACAGGTCCCTTTGATCTTGAGACAAATGGACGAGACAGCACACGACCTGCACCAGTAAGGCTGGATTGCAAGACCGGGGGAAGGGGCGTCGTTTCATACTTTGGCTGGAGGAGCTATGGAATACACTCAACTGGGGCGCACGGGTCTAAAGGTGTCCCGTCTCTGTCTCGGCACGATGAACTTTGGTCCGAAGACGACCGAGGAAGACTCGTTTGCGATTATGGACAAGGCGCATGAGCTTGGAATCAACTTCTTCGATACTGCTAACACCTACGGCTGGAAAACGGGAGAGGGCTGGACAGAGCAGATCATCGGACGCTGGTTTGCGCAGGGTGGGGGGCGCCGCGAGAAAACAGTGCTGGCGACCAAGGTCTACGGGCGCATGGGCGAATGGCCCAACCAATCGCGGCTTTCTGCACTGAGCATCCGGCACGCCGTAGAGGGATCCCTGCGGCGCTTGCAGACCGATTACATCGACCTTTACCAGATGCACCACATCGATCGCAACACTCCGTGGGAGGAGATCTGGCAGGCAATGGAAGTGCTCGTCCAGCAGGGCAAGATCCTGTATGTCGGCTCCTCCAACTTTGCAGGCTGGCACATCGCCCAAGCCAACGAGATCGCGAAAGCACGTCACTTTATGGGCCTGGTCTGCGAGCAGCCCCTGTACAACCTGAAGGTCCGCACGGCAGAGATGGACGTGCTGCCTGCCTGCCGTGAGTATGGGCTAGGAGTCATCCCGTGGAGTCCGCTGGCGAGCGGACTGCTGGCGGGGTCGCGCGGCAAGGAGTCTGCAGGCCGGCGCGGCGAGGAGGGCGTTTCGAAGGAAATGGAGAAATACGCCGATCAGATTAGCCGGTACGAGGCTTTCTGTAAGGACATGGGCGAAATCCCGGCAAATGTCGCTCTTGCCTGGGTGCTGGCAAATCCTGTCGTCACGGCGCCGATCGTCGGTCCGCGTACCATGGAGCAGCTGACGGAAAGCCTGCGAGCGGTCGAGATCAAATTCAGCGAAGAGCAACTGAAAGCGTTGGATGAGATCTGGCCCGGTCCGCGCGGCGAGTCGCCTGAGGCGTTTGCCTGGTAGCTGCGTAGATAAAATAACACCGCTTTAGAAATGAAAGAGGAGATTCGATGCCTACATCCCAGTATCGCGCACGAGACATAGGTGCAAAGACCCAGGAAGTCATTCAATACGACCGGAATGAGTCTCTGCCGGGGAAGCCGCTGCATATCCTGATCCCCGGCGGGCTGGTGGCTCTAGCTGCGCTGGCAGTCATGGTCCTGGTGGCATACCTGACCTGGTTCGAGGGTGAGATCCCGCAGGGGACGGGGCTCCTGCTGATCGCGATCCTGGCTCCTTTCTATGTGGGCGGTGTATTCCTGTTCAGCTATGGATATGAGCTGTACAACATCCCGAGGGCGCTGCGTCTCACGGTCATCATCGTCTTTCTGACGTTTGCCGCGGTGGTGATCGTGGCGGTCTTGTTTTTTGTGCTCGGCTCTGGCAAGGGCTTGCCCGAGTCGTCGTCCAAAAAGAAGTCCTCCAGCAAGCCAAAGACAGAGGCGAGAAATTTTCCCACCTCTTCGGGGAATTCCGGCCTGCCCAATATGGGTCCCCTCGTGATTATGGGTGGCCCGGGGCGGACGCACACGCGCGAAGTCACTCGTGAGATCGTGAAAGAAGTCGAAGTGCCGGTCGCGCCGCGCGCTATTGACTGTCCCTATTGTGGACGTTCCTACGTTCCCGCAGACCACAACTACGCCTGTCCCGCCTGTGGAGCAGCAACCCCGCCTGAACTGATCGAGGAATCTCAGTCTCCAAAGGATCGTTCGGAAGGGGCATCCCAGACTGGGGCGTAATGTGGGGTTAAGAGAGCACAGAAAGAACTGCTTAACAATCAGATCGTCCCGCAGGCTCATGGATATCTCATGCAGCAGTACCTGCGGGATTTCTATTACAATGACTTCAGAATCAATAATTCCAGAGGCATACAATGCGATTAATGTACATCAACGGTGAATTCACTCAAGGCAGTTCTTCTGAAGAGTTCGAAGTGACCAATCCCGCGACGGAGGAAGTGCTCGACACCGTACCCCGCGCCACCATACAAGATGTTGATGCAGCCGTCCGTTCGAGTCATGAAGCGTTCAAAAGCTGGCGTAAGATGGGCGCGAACGAGAGGACGAGCTTATTGCACGAAGTTGCCTCCAGGGTGCGGCGTCACAGAGGCGAGCTCATCCGTCTGTTGACCCTTGAAGAGGGTAAGCCCATCGCCGAAAACGATGAAGAGCTAGAGTGGGTAGCTAACACCTTTGATTATTATGCCGAGCTGGGACGCCATGACCGCGGGCGGGTGATCCCTCCCGGAGAAGCGTCTCAGTTCAACTTTATTCTTAAAGAGCCGTATGGCGTGGTCGCATGCATTGTGCCCTGGAACTATCCGTTGCTGCTCATGGCATGGAAAGTTGCCCCGGCGCTGGCAGCCGGAAACACGGTCATTATCAAGCCCAGCGAGCTGACTCCCCTGACGACCCTCTATATGGCAGAGCACTGTTTCGATGTGCTGCCCGCGGGCGTGGTCAATGTGCTGACCGGCTTCGGTGTCGAGGCGGGAGAGCCGCTCGTGAAGCATCCAGATGTCCCTGTGATTGCTTTCACGGGAAGCCTGTCGACCGGGCAGCGCATCGCCTCTCACGCTGCGCCGATGATGAAGAAACTACACCTCGAGCTCGGCGGAAAGGATGCCACCGTCATCGCCGAGGATGCCGACCCTGAGCTGGCTGCCAAGGCGGTTGCCTATGCAGCCCTGCTTAACACGGGGCAGGTCTGCACGAGCACGGAGCGGGTCTACATCCCCAGACCCAGAGCAAAGCAGTTTACCGAGGCGATTGTGGAACATATCAAATCGCTACGATTGGGGTCCGGCTTGGAGCCCGCCACGGATGTCGGTCCGATGATCGGCGACTCCTACCGTTCCAAGATCGAGCGTCATGTAGAGGATGCTCGCTCACGCGGCGCCCAGGTCCTGACCGGCGGGAAGCGACCGAAGGACCTTGCAAAAGGCTGGTTCTACGAGCCGACCGTGCTCACAGGCGTGGACCATTCCATGCTGATCATGCGCGAAGAGACATTCGGTCCCGCCGTGCCGCTGATGGAATATACATCCTTTGAGGAAGCGATCGACCTGGTCAACGATTCGCCCTACGGGCTTGGCGCCGTCTTGCTCTCTGAAGATCCCAAAAAGATCAAGACCTTTTTTGAGGACGTCAAAGCCGGGACGATCTGGATCAACGACCCGCTCACGGATAATTACGCCGGTCCCTTCGGCGGCATGAAATATTCCGGCGGCGCGCGTGAGCTCGGCATCGAAGGCCTCGACGAGTTCCGCGAGACCAAACACGTCCACTGGGACTTCCACCTGGAGGATAAATCGTACTGGTATCCGTATGGGCGGAATTAACTGCGCGCCCTGCACAAAGCACGGTGGCTGGAGCTT
>DATHTH010000143.1:0-3108 GCA_035463495.1 Anaerolineales bacterium
CTCTCTATAGATAGCGGCGGAATACGCGGCATCATCCCGGCTGTTGCCCTCGTCAAGCTGGAAAACACCACTGGAAAGCTTACCCGCGAAACCTTCTCCTTTGTTGCAGGTACATCCACCGGCGCGATCATTGCAGCTGCCATTGCAGCCGGCGTGCCCGCCACGCGCATTCTTGACTTTTACCTCAACCGGACAAAAGAAATCTTCGATGGCTCACTCTTGAAGTATGCCAAGATGGTTCTATTTGGTTCCCGGTACCCTACCCAGAAATTGCACGATCTCATTGCTGAAGCGGTGGGCCCTGCCCGGTCCTGGACTCTGAATGACTCGCCCATTGACATCCTGTTGACCGCCAAGCGGATCTCGGATGGTATGCCCTGGTACTTCGTGCGCGACAATCCACGGAACTCAGGCTGCATGGGGCGCCTGGGCATCGTGGATTGTGCAACCGCCTCCGCCGCGGCTCCCACATACTTTCAGCCCTGGCAGATCGCGGAAGTGTCTACCCCGCCGCAGTGCGAAACGGTAGGCATGCTGGTCGATGGCGCGGTCGGTGTTACGGGGAATCCAGTCTATCAGGCATGTATCGAGGCATTCGACTACACACCGGGCTACACGCCCGCGGAAACGCTCACCGTTTCACTGGGCACCGGTCGATTCAAAAAGAGAAAGCAACCGGGGTGGATCGGCGCATGGCTCGAATGGGTGCTGGCGGAGCTGCTGGACTCTCCGGGCGAGCAGCAGACCGAAATCACGCAGCGCCATTTCCCACAAATGCCCTTCTACCGAATCGACCTGGAGCTCGAGGAAAACATCGGATTGGATGATTCACGCAAAATTGATCGTGTCCTGGAATATGGTGAGAAACTGGCAGAGCTCATCGATTGGGAAGCTATTCTGGCAGGCACAGAAGCGATGTTTCGAATTGGGCCCGCCAATAGCCTGTGGGAACAATACAAAGTGCATGTGTGATGAAAGAGTGGAGCTTATATCTCTGGAGGGAATATGCGAGCGCTAATTTTCGACCTGGACGGTACACTCGTAGATACCGTTTATGCTCATATTTTCGCCTGGCAGCGAGCCTTAGCGGAGGCAGGGATGGCGATCGATGGCTGGCGAATCCATCGCAGGATCGGGATGAGTGGTGGACTCTTTACCCGTGCAGTGGCACGAGAGCTGGGCCGCGATCTCACTCCCGAAGAAGCGCGAGCACTCCAACACCGGCACGGAGAGCTCTTTATCCAACTTCTCCCGGAGCGGCGTCCTTTGCCTGGAGCAACGGAACTAATCAGCTTCTTACAGCGGAATCAGATCCCCTTCGGGATTGCCACCTCCGGACAGCGCCCGGAGATAAATTCATCGCTCGATGTTCTGGGGATCCGCCCAGATATCGTGGTGGTCGAACGCGGGGATGTGCTGCGTGCCAAACCGGAGCCCGATCTCTTCCTGGCATGCCAGCAACGAATGGGCATCAGCGTCAGTGACTGCTACGTTGTGGGAGATGCCGTCTGGGATTTGCTGGCGGCTCGGCGGGCAGGCATGCTGAGCATTGGGCTCTTGAGCGGTGGATACGGGGAGGATGAATTGAGTCGTGCAGGCGCCTTCCGGGTGTATCGTGATGCAGCGGAGCTATACCATTCATTGGACGAATTAGGCGTCCTGCCCTGAGCGCCGCGAGCGGACAGGAAAACGAATGATCGAGACTAGCAGGAATTGGGCTGGCAACTATACCTACCGGGCTGCCCGGATCCATCGACCGGAAACGGTAGAGCAAATACAAGAGCTGGTCGTCCACAGTCACAAGCTGAAAGCGCTGGGCACGCGTCATTCCTTCAACGATATTGCCGACTCTCCTGGCGACTTGATCTCACTCGAACGTTTAAATAGAATCCTGTCCCTCGACCATGAGCATCTCACGGTAACCGTGGAGGCAGGGGTCCGTTATGGGGAGCTTGCCCGCTGGCTGCACGAACACGGGTTCGCCTTACACAACCTTGCATCTCTGCCGCATATTTCGGTGGCAGGCGCCTGTGCGACGGCAACGCACGGTTCCGGTGACCGTCATGGAAACCTGGCGACAGCTGTCTCTGCCATGGAAGTGGTCACGGGTAGTGGAGATGTGGTTGACTTATCTCGTGCACGAAAGCGAGAGCAGTTGGAAGGAGCTATTGTTGGCCTGGGCGGCATCGGTGTAATTACGAGACTCACGCTCGACATTTCTCCGACCTTCCAGATGCAACAGGACGTGTACGAGAACCTGCCTCTGAGGGAACTCGAGGACCGTTTCGATGAGATGACGTCAAGCGCTTACAGCGTAAGCCTGTTCACTGATTGGCGGAATGCAACTTTCAATCAGGTCTGGTTTAAGCGGCATGTACCGGATGGTCGATCTATCCGAGCTGAACCTGAGCTGTTTGGAGCCGAACTTGCCACCAGCCATCTCCACCCGATCGCAGGGATTTCAGCCGAAAATTGTACGGAGCAGCTGGGCGTCTGTGGTCCCTGGTTCGAGCGCCTACCTCATTTCCGCATGGACTTCACGCCAAGCGTCGGCGAGGAATTGCAAAGCGAATACATATTGCCCCGGCAACATGCGTTTGAGGCTTTCCAGGCGATTGACCAAATCCGCGCTCAAGTTGCTCCATTACTCCAGATTTCAGAAGTAAGAACCATCGCCGCGGATACCCTCTGGATGAGCCCCTGCTACCGGCAGGACTGTGTTGCCATCCATTTTACCTGGCGGCAGGATTGGCAGGGTGTCAGCAGGGTACTGCCCCGGCTTGAGGAACAACTCGAGCCGTTCGAGGTGCGACCGCACTGGGGAAAACTGTTTACGATGTCCCCCGCCCGACTGCAGTCACTCTACGAGAAAATGCCGGATTTTCGACGCCTGGTGGAAGAGTACGATCCGCAGGGGAAATTTCGCAATGAGTTCCTCGATCAATACATCTTCGGAGCGGCGAGATGAGCACCTCGAATTCACATATTGCGCTCGAAACATTGGTATGGCTGATTGAAGATGCTTTCGAGGGAGATCCGGCGCACTCGCTGATGGCGAATCTGCAGAGTCTGCGAGAGGATGATTGGACCGCCGTGCCAATCGGAAGC
>DATHTH010000144.1:0-10800 GCA_035463495.1 Anaerolineales bacterium
AAGCGCGAGGACGGGGCCCTGACGTTGATGGTGATCAATTTATCGGATACACAGCAGCAGATCCCCCTCCAGGTCAAGAGCAGGCAGCTGAGCGAGGCGGAGGTCTGGCGCCTCGACGCAGATCACAATGCAGAAAACCTGGGGATGCAGCCTGTCCTGGTAGACGGCAATGTAGTGCTGCCCGCACAATCGGCGACGCTGTATGTGCTCCCGTGAAGGGCGCGGTTGTTTCCATCACGAATATCCGTAAAGATACCCGGAGGGCAAGGGTTGCACATAGCGCTGAGCCGCCTCTCAAAATTGAGAGGGCGGTATCGTCATCCGGCAGCGGACAGGCTGTATAATTTTGCAACCCTAGCTCCGGATTCAAGAATGTCTGTCCCTATCAATATACTTACCCCCGCCTCGCTCCTCAAAGACACGTTTGGCTACGATACCTTTCGCCCGCTGCAGCGCGAAACCATTGAGAATGTCCTCGCAGGCCGCGATACGCTCGCGGTCATGCCGACCGGGGGAGGCAAGTCCCTGTGCTACCAGATCCCGTCGCTTCTTTTCAATGGACTCACGGTCGTCGTCTCTCCGCTGATCGCGCTGATGAAAGACCAGGTGGAACAGCTGCGCGCTTTCGGCGTCCCGGCGATTTTCCTGAACAGCTCGCTCTCACCGCAGGAATATCAGGAGAACATGGAGTACGTGAAGCGCGGCGAGGTCAGGCTCCTGTACGTCGCCCCGGAGACGCTGCTCACGCCCCGCATCCTCGCGCTGCTCCAGAGTGTCAAGGTGGACCTGCTTACCATCGATGAAGCCCACTGCATCTCGGAATGGGGACACGACTTCCGTCCCGAGTACCGCCAGCTCGTGGAGGTGCGCAAGCGCTTCCCGGATGCCGTCTGCCTGGCGCTCACCGCCACAGCCACCGCGCGGGTCCGGCAGGATATCCGGACCACACTCAAGTTCTCATCTACCAACGAATTCATCGCCAGCTTCAACCGCGAGAACCTGTATATTGAAGTGCTGCGCAAGCATGATGCGATCGCGCAGACCGTCGAAATGCTCGAGCGCTATAAGGAGCAGTCCGGTATTATCTACTGCTTCTCGCGCAAACAGGTAGACGAGCTCGCGTATTACCTGGCTTCAAAGGGCTATTCGGTCCGCCCGTATCATGCCGGGCTCGAAGATAGCGAACGGCGCAGGAACCAGGAAGCTTTCATCCGGGACGACGTCCAGGTCATCGTCGCCACGATCGCCTTCGGCATGGGCATCAACAAGCCCAACGTCCGCTTCGTGATCCATTTCGACCTGCCTAAGAGCATCGAGGGGTACTATCAGGAGATCGGACGCGCCGGGCGGGATGGCTTGCCGGCGCACTGCCTGCTGCTCTACAGCTACTCAGACGTCGCCAAGCTGAATTACTTCATCGAGCAGAAAAGCGGGAATGAAAAGCGCGTCGCCATCGAGCACTTGAATGCGATCGTCCATTATGCGGAAGACGAGCGGACCTGCCGCCGGAAGCCGCTCCTCAACTACTTCGGCGAATCCGTCTCCACCGAGACCTGCTCCAACTGTGACAACTGTACATCCGCCCCTGCGCCGCTGATCGACATTACCGTCTACGCCCAGAAATTCCTCTCCTGCGTGAAACGCGCTGGCGAGAAATTTGGCGCCGGTCACATTACCGATATCTTGCTCGGCTCGGAGAATGAAAAAGTGCTGCGCTGGGAGCACAATAAATTATCCACCTACGGCATTGGCACGGAGCTGACCCGCAAGCAGTGGATGCATATCGCCCGCCAGCTTTTGCATATGGGGTACTTGAAGCAGGACGGGGAATTTCATACCCTCAGCCTCACGGCGCAGGCAATCCAGGCGCTCCGGATGAGGGACAAAATTATGGGGCTGCTGCAGGAAGAAGAACGGGTCAAGAAAGAAGGGAAGAAAAAGGAGATCGAGTACAACAATGCGCTCTTCGCCCTGCTCCGGCAAAAACGCAAGGAGCTGGCAGACGAAGCCGGTGTGCCTCCCTATGTGATCTTCTCGGACCGGACTCTTGTCGAAATGGCAGCCTATTATCCCCAGTCAGTTGCCAGCTTGCTGAAGATCTCGGGCGTGGGACAGGTCAAGCTGCGCCAGTACGGCGAACCATTTTTGGAAGTGCTTCGAGCCTACTGCGAGAAGCATAAACTCAAGGAAACCCCCAGAGAGAGCCCTCGTGAAAAGAGTGACTCGAGCCGCCGTTATGTGCTGGTCGCCGAAGCCTATAACGCCGGGGACACGGTCCAGAGTCTAATGGAGCATTACCGCGTCACTGCCGGCACGATCCTCGACCATCTCACGCGCTATCTCGCGGCTGGCAAACAATTACGGAACGGCGCGGACCTGGTTGCATTCACTTCTGCCACGCCGGAGCAACAGCAAGCCGCCTTTGCTACGTTCGACGAGCTGGGCACCGTCTTTCTCAAGCCGGTCTTCGATAGACTGAATGGCATGTTGAGCTATGAGGATTTGAAGATCCTGCGATTACTGTATATGATCTCCCATCCACCCCAGGACGTGCTATAGTCCTTTCGTCCGTGAGGTGATCGATCGCTCTCTTGAGCCAATCTTGTCGGTGAGACTTGGCTCATTTGTTTTTTAAGGGATATCAGTAAAGCTTAATATCGTTCTGCTAGCATCCTCGGGCGGAGGATGAATTAAATAATGGAAGTGATAACAGCAAGAACCATTCCCGGTGTGAACACATGGCAGGCTTTACACGGACTCAGCCGTCTGGGATTCCTGGATTACATCGGCGAGTTGTGGCGAGAGTATGGGGATGTATTTCAGATAAAGATCTTCAATCGTCACATGTTGGTCGCCATTCACCCGGATGCCGTCCGGCATGTGAATGTTGCCAACCGCCAGAATTACGACAAGCTGCAGAGTTATGACGTTGTCCGGGATTACATCACCGGTCACGGACTGCTCACCAGCACCGGCGAGGTATGGCGGCGGCAGCGCAAGCTCATGTCCCCGTTCTATACGCCGAAGGGTGTACAAGCCTACGGCGATCTCATGTTGAGAGATGGTCACCGCCTGCTGCAGCGCTGGTCCGGGCTCACCGGCAAGCGGGTGGAAATTGGCGAAGAGATGACCTTCGTGACCGCGGCGATCATCCTGCGCGCCATGTTCAGCATGGAAACCGATGAGGCGATCATCGGCATGAAGAACGCAGTCGAGAGGATGCTTGGCTATGCCAGTTCCAACCAGAGCGGAATCCTGATTCCCTTATGGATTCCCACCCGCAAGAACCGCGAATATCTCCAGGCGCGCCAGAAAGTCCACAGCTATATTCAGTCGCTGATCGAGCGGCGCCGTGCACTGCCCGAAGCCGACTGGCCCAACGATCTGTTGACGCGCCTGATGCAAGCCCGTGACGAGGAGACAGGCGAGCCAATCTCCGAAGATTTACTGCGCGACGAATCCATCACCACTTTTTTTGCCGGGCACGAAACGACCGCGCGCACGATGACGTTCGCCTGGTATGCGCTGTCGGAGAATCCACATGTGGCAGCGAGGCTTCACGCCGAAATGGACTCGGTCCTTGGCAATCGCGCGCCGACGCTGGAGGATTTGCATCATTTGCCGTATACCCTGCAGGTGATTAAGGAAGTTCTGCGTCTCTACCCGCCTGCGCCCTTTTACATGAGAGACGCCATCGGGGAGGATCAGCTGAGTGGTTTCGATACCCAGGGATTACCTGTCTTGCTGTCCCCTTATTACACCCACCGCCACCCAGATTTCTGGGAGAACCCGCTCGAGTTCAACCCGGATCGCTGGACGTCCGAGCGGGAAGCCGGTATGCACCCCTATGCGTATCACCCATTTGCGGCAGGGCAGCGCATCTGTATCGGCAACAACTTTTCGCTGCTGGAGTCGCACATCCTGCTGGCGCTGCTCGCCCGGGAGTATGCCCCGCGCCTTGCGCCCGGCTTCAAGCCAAACTTTATCATGGGAGGCACACTGAGCACGTCGAACGGTTTTCCGATGATCATCGAGCGACGCGAACAATAAGTTCACCCTGCCGAGTTTTCGGCAGGGCTTTTTGTTTCACTCAGTTTACCTTTCAGCTTCCCCCATTTCGTGCCCGTTGAACGAGCGCTGTCGGTTCTAGCGCCGACGGGATCCGGATGGCTTATCTTTCAGGGAAATCAGCTCTGCCGGCAGCTCGACCCGGACCTGATAGCCGCGCAGCAGCTTCAAAAGTACTTCGACGCGGTCGCGGCCTGGCAGATGGACATCGAAGATCGCTTCATACCCGGCGAACGGGCCGCCCCGGATCGCAACCACATCCCCGGGATGATATGCTTGGGCGGCTCTGCCATTCGACTCATTGACTTTCTCCAGGTGCTGGCGCACTGCAACCACCAGCTCGTCCGGGACGGGCGCCGGATCTCCGCCAAAGCTCACGATCCCGATGGCGCCCGGGACCCATTCGAGGAGGGACCTGCCGTGTTCGGCCAGATCGATGCGCCCAAAGACATAGCCGGGAAAGTAGGGCTTGATTTTTCGAGCGCGTGGATTGACCGGCTTCACCCGAAGCGTCGGAAAAAAGACCTCGATCCCGCGCAGGCGCAGCTGCTCGCACAACAGGTCTTCCTTGCGCGCTTTACTCTGAAAAATATACCAATTCATCATTGAGTTCTGTACACATCCGGTTGAATCGAACGAGGAAATGGGGGACCAGCTACGTACGCCTTTGGGAGCCGGCACCCCAAGTATACATGGTTTTGGGGTGTCGGAGAAACGCCAGCACCGGCGTGTGTATCAATCTTCGTGAGCCGGCAGACGCTCCAGGAGCCGCGAAGAGACCACGAGATGAACCTCAGCCTCTTCGACAGACTTGACCCAGTGTATCGGGACGAGCTTCCGATCCTTAAAAAGTAGGCCCTGCGAGATCAGAAAGTGAGTAGCCTTATTCGACTCCGGATCAATGAATAAACGCTCGACATCCCCCACATGCTCCCCGTCGGCGCTGATGACATCTGTTCCCTCCTGCAGGGGAATCGTATCCTCCGGAATGTTCCGTGTTGTTTCGGTCACCGGCCCGGCGAAATATGCCGGTCCAAAGCCCGGATAGCCCATATGTGCGCGCGGGTACCAGTAATACGCCGGGGCGTAATGGTAGGCGCGGGCGTTCGCCGCCAGCGGACTCCCAGAGTCCTCATCCGTGGCGCGGATAAAATGGGTCTCTTCAAAAGGGGGTAATTCGTCAAGGTCACCCACCTCATCGCTGAGCACCAGTCTATCCTCCGACCCGGAGCTAATAAATGGGAAGGGAATGACTTTGTCTTCCGGCAGAAGCCATCCCTTCTGGATAACAATATGTGTGACCTCATTGGTGGCGGGGTCGAGAACGAAGCGGTTCACTTTGCCCACTTCCTCGCCAGCCGGTGTCACGACTCTCATGCCTTCCTTTAGTTCGATCATTGGATCTCCTTCCCGAGCTTCTATATTTATTTCTTAATTCTTATCCAGTGGTATCTACTTGAGACAAGCAAGAAAATATCTTCTACCATTATAGAACGATCAAGCTTTCTCTCAATGGGGAAAAGCTCCGATGTCCGTATGGAAAACCCTGCCCCTTCAGGCATAGCGACCTGCCTGTTTTATTGAGGACTAGGGTATTACCTCGCGCAAGAGGGGATTCAGCCCATAAAAAACTTCATGCTATTGTTCGATAGTAACAGCATATGGAGTCTGGCGGAGGTCATCGGTTTGCCTCGAGCCAGGGAGTACATTTTGCAGGAGCATACATTGATATGGAAATGTCCACCGAGCTTCAAATGCTGGGAAAGATCGCCATCGCCGCGTTTTTGGGCGGGCTGGTCGGCATCGAGCGCGAATTTGCAGAGCGGCCTGCCGGATTGAGGACACATATGCTGGTCGGAGCGACCGCTACTCTATTCATCATGCTGGCAGATATCATGCTATCCACCTTTGATCCAAGAGGCATTGTAAACGCAGACCCGGTCCGCGCTATCGAGGCAATCGTCGTCGGGATCAGCTTTCTCGGCGCGGGAACAATCCTCTAATACAGGCAGGAGGGCGAACGTGTCGTGGAGGGACTGACGACCAGTGCATTGATCCTGTCCGTCGCCGCGATCGGAATTGCCGTCGCGCTGGATGCCTATATCCTGGCTGCTGGTGCCGCGATCCTGAACCTGTTCATCAACTGGGGGTTAATGGCTCTGGTGAACCGGGCGAAACCCCGGTGCCAGGCAACATCCGGATACTTGATCCCCATTTCGATAGCGCAGGTCATCTGGGTCGCCGGGCGGAGTTTTGCTTTTTGTGCAAATCACCTTGCCTGCTTTTCCAGGAATCTTAAAGCACGATTACCTGAACAAACCAATGCGGCTATCTATCCCAGCTAAGGTGACAGCCATGCGCCGTTCCGTGAGCCGCAAGTCAGCTCTCGTCATTCCCATATCTCGAGAGGTTCGCTAACGCGGTGGTTCCATCAGCCTGTGACCTCTCGACGATGCTAAAGGTTCCGTCCGTCTCTAGGACCACAGCCTCCACCTGCTCCAGATGGCTGATCCCATGGCTGCGCATGGCTTGCAGGAGTTCTTCCCTGTTAACGCGCTCGACCTTCATCGCGCCCTGGAGGAACTCGCCTCTGTGGAACAAAAGCCTGGGTTCCGCTTTGACCATTCGACTGACCGTTTTCGAGCGAACCGAGAGCCATGTGATCACAAACTGCAACAGAATCAGCAGAGCCAACGCCATCACGCCTTCGGCCAGTGCGGTATCTTTTGAAAGGAGTATGGTCGCGAGTGTGGAACCCAGCGCAACGGTGACGATGAGGTCGAAGGCATTCATTTTGGAGAGCGTCCGCTTGCCAGAGATGCGCACCAGAAGGAGCAGCGCCGCATAGGCGCAGATACCAACGACCACCGTCCGGAACAAACCCACCCAGTTATCGAAAAACATCTTTTCCATATTTCAGACCGCCCAAAGCCCTTGGCGAAGTCCCCAACTGACGACTACTTCTCTTTCCACTTGCCGGTTTCGTCGTCCTTTTCGTATTTGTTTTTGACCGCCGCCCACGCAACTCGATGGGCTGTCTCCTCGCGCGAGCTATCTCCACCACGTTCCTGCGGCAGGTCATACTGATCCCAGGCGCTGTTATACGCCTCCATGTAAATTTCCTGTGCATGGTCAGCCAAGACATTTCTTACATTTTCGGGAAGATCCGATTTCGATTTGTATGGCATGGTTCCTCCTACTGGACATGGTTAATTGAATATTAACTGTACCAAGCACAGCAGGAAAGGAATATGGGGTGTCTCATCTATATCCAGTGCGGAGTTTCCCACAACTGAGCCCGTCGGCTCAGAGCTTCACGCCAGTGTCAAAATCTGTTCCTGTTACCGACCCATCAGGTATTCACAAATCGAAATTATTCACGGATTTACCCGATACGTGATGGGGGTTTTACCCGATTGCACCCCGTTTTTTTTCAGGGTATAGGTAATCATATAAGAGGGAAAGGCGAACTCGTTGTTCGCCGGACGATTGACGTTCATCACATGTGCATCATGTGCATGTGGATGAACAGTACGTTTCCAGTGATAGAAAGGAGTTCGAAATGCAAAATCGAGATTGGAACCGTGAGGGCCGCCGGCGTGAATCAGAAAAGGAGAACGATTGGGACTGGTACTATTATGAGTACCGCTATGTACCGTACGGCTATGAGCGGGAGAGTGACCGCGATTTCAATCGCGGGAGCTATGGCAACCCCGATCCGCATCGAGGGCGATTTGGGGACCGCTCTGGTTATGGAAGGGAACAGGAGTATACCTATTCATCCGATCCCTATGCCGGTGATTGGACACAGGGTCCCTTCAGCGGCAAGGGACCGAGTGGCTACCGCCGCACCGATGACCGGATCCAGGATGACGTGAATGAGCGCCTGACCTGGCATGGATACATCGACGCGACGGATATACATGCGGAAGTGAACGATGGCGTTGTGACCCTCTCCGGTGAGGTGAACAGCCGGCGTGAGAAGCGCATGGCTGAAGACGCCGTGGAGAACATCTCCGGGGTTGAAGATGTAAACAACCAGCTAAAAATCAGAAATAAAAGCTGGGACTCCGGTGAAGGCGTTCTGGGCAGAATGAACCGCCAGATCCGCCCGGGCATGGAGGTCGTGGGTCGTGACGGGGAACATGTCGGTGAAGTCAAGGAAGTCCGCTCAAATGACTTCCTGGTCGACCGTTCGATGGCTCGCGATATTTATATCCCCTTCAATGCCTGCGAGATGCGCGGTGGACAGATCCGCCTGAATATCCGGGAAAACGAAGTGGATAACCAGGACTGGGAGATGCCCGAGTTGTTGGATATGTCGGACGAGAACCGGTAGGGGTCTATTATCAGCAACTTCAAATAACCCGACTGAGTGCAATTGAGCGTGCCATAGGGAAACACGCTCAATTGCACTCTTCTTTTTGCAGGCTGTTCGGACAATCGCTTTTTTGATCCGAGCTTGTCTGTAAGACCAAGGTGACAAAACCTCATGCATGCCCGTCTGCTCAAATTTTGGGAAGAGGCCCGAAACAGTTACTGGTTTGTGCCGGGCCTGATGGTGGTAGTTACAATTCTTTTATCAGTGCTGACCGTCAGCCTGGATAGTTATTACCAAATTGAAGTGCTGCGCCGCCTGGGCTTCATCTGGAGCGGAGGGGCTGAGGGAGCGCGTGGTATTCTACAAACGGTCGCAGGATCCATGATCACGGTCGCGGGTGTTACCTTCTCGATCACCATGGTGGCGCTGTCGTTTGCCTCGTCCCAGTTCGGCTCACGCTTGTTGCGTAATTTCATGGCAGATACCGGCAACCAGATCGTGCTTGGTACGTTCGTCGCCACGTTCATCTATTGCCTGCTGATCTTGCGAACCGTGCGCAGTAATAGCGATACAGAGTTCGTACCATATATCTCGGTGACCATCGGCCTGCTTCTGGCACTGGCTAGTCTGATTGTGCTGATTTACTTTTTTCACCATATGGCATTGAGTATGCAGGCGCCGTATGTGATCGGGCAGGTGGCAGCAGATCTCTTCAAAACGATTGAGCGGCTTTTTCCCTCGGATGCAGGCGCCCGCCGCGCGCCACAGGATCCGCAGGAAGAAAGCATTCCGCCGGACTTGGAGGATCAAGCCACGACAATCCGGTCTGAGAGCAATGGATACCTCCAGGCAGTGGATTGGGAGGAGCTGATGAGTATTGCCTCAGACAATAACCTGATCATCAAACTGCCTGTCCGCCCGGGAGATTTCGTGATCGACGGCCAGGCGCTTGCATACGTCTGGCCCAATGACCGTCTTGAGCATGAGCCTACGGGCCGTCTCCAAAATAACTTTATTATCGGCAAGCAGCGTACGCATACACAGGATGTGGAGTTCGGCATCGAGCAACTGGTAGAAGTAGCCGAGCGATCGCTCTCCACCGGGATTAATGCTACGTATACTGCCATCACATGCATCGATTGGCTGGGCGCCGCGCTGGCAGACCTGCTAAGACGCGACTTCCCCTCGCCGTACCGTTATGACCGGCACGGCAAATTGCGCGTGGTCTTCGACCGGCCGCTAAGCCCCAACGGCGTGATCGATGCGGCGTTCAATCAGATCCGGCAATCCGCTCGAGATAATATCGCGGTGCATATACGGATGCTTGAAAGAATCGCTGTGCTGCGCGAAATGACAGACGATCCGAAGACCCTCCACGCGCTGGAACGCCATGCCAAAATGATCAGGGAGGACAGCGCCAGCCAGGCACTGCAGCCGGAGGACGAAAAACAAGTAGACCAACGCTACCAACAGGCTACAGGTAGGGACAGGAGGGAACCCTAACATCTGGTATTCGTTGGAAAAGGCTGTTGGAGCATGGTCGTGTATTTTCAGAGACGCTCGAAACCCGAGAAGACAATCGTTGTATTCGGCCGTGTTCTCAGGACCCCTATTCCCTCCCTCCACTGCATGAACAGGAAAATATCTTGTGAAACGCAGTCCATGGAAATCACTGCTCATGCTGGGGACCGGTCGGATCGCGCTGTTCATGCTCTCTTTCCACTTCCTTCTCGGATTTTTCCTCCACCAACAAGTCCTGGATATGGGAAGCAAGCTCGCCGCCGAGTAATAACAGATTCGCCGAGATCCAGATCCAGAGGATGAGCGTGATCAGGATCGCCAGTGGACCGTAGATCAGGCTGTAATTGGCGAAGGTCCCCACATAGCTCGTGAATACAGGCTGGGCGAGCAGAAAGAGAACCGTGAAGAGCGCTGCCCCTGCAAGCGCCGCCCACCATGCCACCCGGCGGCGGGGCACGTATTGATATGTCAGGAACAGGCTCAGTAAAAGCAAAACTGCCGGAATGGCGTAGCTCAGGAATCGGTAGAAAATCTGTCCATCGAGAAACGAGATTTCGATCAACCCGTCCAGAAAGGTGACCAATAAACGCGAGCCCAACGCCAGTACAAACAGGATGCCGATCGTAAACGTCATTACGAGCTCAATCAGCGTGCGCCGGAGGAAATCATACGGTTCACTGACGTGATAGGCAATATTCAAAGCCTTGGTGATGACTCCAAAGACACGCGAACCGCTCCAGATCAAAACCAGGATCGACAATACTCCCACCTGTCCGCGCGTTTCCATGACGTTTTCGATAACCTCACGGATAAACTGCGTCCCGCTCGGCACCAGTCCCCGGATCAACTGCGAGCCTTGCTCGATCGCCCACTGCTGATCCACGAAGTAT
>DATHTH010000145.1:0-6962 GCA_035463495.1 Anaerolineales bacterium
CTGGAAGAACTCGCGCGTCCGGCCTTTTTGCGGGCGCTCATAACGCCAGAAGGGCCCAAACGACCACCAGCGCACAGGGAAATTCAGCTCATTCTGTTTCTGGGCGACCATGCGCGCCAGGCTTGGTGTCAATTCGGGACGCAGTGTGATCTCGGAGCCGCCACGGTCGGTGAAAACATAGGACTGTTCTTTAACCAATTCCTCCCCCGACTTGGCCGCGTAGAGTTCCAGCGACTCAAGAATGGGTGCTTCGTATTCCTGATACCCGAAGGACTCCGCCACTTCGCGCATGACGTTATACAACCAGACGCGTACAGCCATCTGTTCGGGATAAAAATCGCGTGTGCCCTTGACAGACTGAATGACTCGTTTCATCAATGCTCCAATTTACAGTTCCAAAATTCAACGATTGAATTTTGATTTCTCTTTGGTATAATTTTTAAGTATTTCGTATGGCGACTTCCGTCGTCTAACAACCGCGACGAAGGTCGCCACATATACTTTGAGGAGATGGCATGGAAATCAATTACCAGGAAACTTCGAAGGACCTGCTCACCCGCATCGATATTCATGAGAGATATGGCTCTGCGAACATCGACCGGTGGACTACGGAGCTGCTTCAGCCACAGCGCGGGATGAGCATCCTCGATATCGGCTGCGGCGCCGGCAAGCAGTGCTTCCTGTTCGACGATTATACTAAAGGCGCGGCGAAAATCACGGGCGGCGACTTCTCCGAGGAGCTGTTAGGCAAAGCCCGCTCCAAAAACCTGGAACGCGGCTCGAATATCGAATTTCGTTTTCTGGACTTCAACAAACCCTTCGACTTCCCCGAGAATACCTTCGATCTGTGTACCAGTGCCTTCGCGATCTATTACGCCTCCGACCTGGATTTTACCTTCGGGGAGGCGCACCGCGTCCTCAAGCCCGGCGGGCGACTGTTCGTCTCCGGTCCCCTGCCTGAGAACAAAAAGATGTTCTATGACATCATCAAAAAAGCCACGAATGCAACGATCCCGCCCATGCCTGGATCGTCACGTTTCAAGGGTCCGATCTACAACACCATCGACAGGATCTTTGCGAAGACTGAGCTGCATACGTTTGAAAACCATCTCACCTTCCCGGAGGTCGCGCCCTTCATCGAGTATGTCCGCGCCTCGTTGAGCGAAGACCGCAAACTATGGACTTCGATGTTCAATGGCAAAGATGAATATGAAGCCCTCATCGGGAAGATCACCGGAGTGGCTACACGCTGGCTTGAGCGCGATGGCAAACTGGTGATGACCAAGGTGGTCGGCGGAATTCTGGCGACGAAGTGATTGTGTCATTGCGAGGAGGGTGCTTTCCTCGATGGAGCATTCTCCTCGAATCATGGAGATCTGGCGATGCCGAATAAACTCATCGACCTGAGCCACGAGGTCGAGCATGGGATGATCACGTACAAAGGCCTTCCTGCACCGATTATTTGCGATTTTCTGTCACGAGAAGAGTCCCGCAAACATTACGCCGAAGGGACGGAATTTAACATAGGGAAGATCGAGATGGTTGCCAATACCGGCACCTATGTGGACAGTCCGTTTCATCGTTTTGCGGACGGGATTGACCTGGCGGAGCTGCCGCTCGAGTCACTGGCGGATTTAGAGGGGATTGTCCTCCATGTCAACAATATCGGGCGGGCAATCACAGCGGAAGCCTTTGAGGGCTCGGACCTGAATGGCAAGGCCGTCCTTATCCATACCGATTGGTCACGCCACTGGCGCACCGACCAATACTTCGATGGTCACCCCTTTCTCACGAAGGATGCAGCCGAATGTCTGGTGCAGGCAGGAGCAGCCTTTGTGGGCATCGACACCTACAACATTGACGATACTACTGACGGAACGCGTCCCGCCCATACTATCCTTCTGGGCAACAGCATCCCCATCTGCGAGCATATGCGCGGGCTCGACCTGCTTCCGGATACGGGTTTTCGCTTCCACGCCGCGCCAGTCAAGGTGAAGGCATTCGGCACGTTTCCGGTGCGAGCCTATGCCGTGCTGGATGAATAGAAAAAGATGAATTTCTTCGGCAGAAGCGTCCTCTTTCTCGGCGCGCATCCCGATGACATCGAGCTCGGCTGCGGCGCACTTCTCCATCACATTGTGGATAAGACGGACGTATTATGTGTCACTCTTTCAGACAACCAGAAAAATCCAGATCTGAGAAATGTAAAAGATGAACACTACCAGGCGATGAGCGTCCTGGGCGTGCCGCGCGACAAAATCATTTTTGGCCCTTTCACCACCCGCGTCTTCCCGGATGCGCGGCAAGAGATCCTTGAATACTTCCTCAAACTGCGCCGCGAGTTCGGTCCGGACCTGATCTTCGTCCATTCGAGACAGGATGTTCATCAGGATCACATCACAATGACCGACGAAGCGCTGCGCGCCTTTCGAGGGATTACAGTACTCGGTTTCGACGTGGTCCGCTCCTCGTACGGCTTTTTCCCCCATTTCCTGGCAGAAGTCACGGAAAAGGATGTCAACAAGAAAATTGAAGCGCTGTCGTGCTACGAGACGTACCGTGATCGCTATTACTTCAATAGCGAGCTGACACGCTCCATCATGGTCCGCCACGGGGCTCTGGCGGAAAAACCGTTTGCCGAAGGGTTTGACATCCTGCGGATCGCCGGCAGATTCGAAAAGGGCACCTAATACGATTTGAGAAGGTACAGCATGGAAGATAGAGCACTTTTTCAGGAGCTTGAAGGGAGCACCCAGATAATCCGTGCCCTATTGGCAGGGATTACTCAGGAAGAAGCGCAAATCAAGCCGAATGAACAATCGTGGTCCATATTGGAGACTGTTTGCCACCTATACGACGAAGAGCGCGAGGACTTTCGCGAACACCTCGACTTCATCCTCCATCGCCAGCATGACGAGTGGCACGTTATCGATCCACACAGCTGGGTAGTGGAGCGCAACTACAACGGGCAAAACTTTGCGGAGATGCAGGATAAATTCTTTGCCGAACGTGAAAGGTCCCTGGAATGGCTCAAGGGCTTGTCCAGGGCAGACTGGGAGACTACCTACACATCCCAATTTGGCTCGATGCGAGCCGGAGACATGCTCGCCAGCTGGGTCGCGCACGATAACCTGCACATCCGTCAGTCGGTGGAACTCAGGCGAAGGAGAATCGAAAAGTTCACCCAGCCGTATGAGATCGAGTATGCTGGAGATTGGTAAGGAAAAGAAGAAAGAGGAAAGATGTGCGAAATCTTTCCTCTTTCTTCTTTGATTTCAGGGCGTTATTCTTTCGGTATCCCCACCTGGATCATCCCATCCACCACCCGCACCGGGTACGCCGGGACATCTACCACAATAGGCATCTGCACGGCTTGCCCGGTACGCACGTCGACTTCACCACCATGCCGGGGACAAACAACATTAAAGCCTTCGAGATCACCGTCGCCTAACGGGCCCTCATCATGTGTACAAATGTCCGCAATCGCAAAGAATTGGTCGGCGATATTGAAGATGACGATGGACTTTCCCTCCACTTCGACGAAGAGACGCTCCCCATTGGGAAGCTCGGAGGCAGGGGCAATTTCGAGAAATTCAGCTTTTGATTCGTCAAGTGTTGTGTAATTGAACATAACTTGTCTATTGCAGGGTGGCCCTACAGCTTCATTCCACCAGGCTATCGCTCGCCTCGCCCAGGCCGTAGACGCCGGCCTTCAAGACTTTTAGCGACAGCAGCGCGCACTTCAAGCGGACGGGGCCGAGGTCGATCCCGAGCATGTCCAGAATGTATTGCTTATTCAGCTGCTTCACATCTTCCACCGGCTTGCCAATGATGGATTCCACCAGCAGATCCGCAGAGGCTTGCGAGATGGCGCAGCCATGCCCGTCAAAACGTGCGTCGGTCACCGTGCCGTTCTCATCGGTACGGAGGGTGATCTCGATATGATCCCCGCATAAGGGATTGTTATCGGCAAACAGAATATCATGCGGGTCCAGGCGGCCGCGATAGCCGGGGTTTTTATAATGTTCAATGATCACTTCTCGGTAGAGATCGTCCATATCGCTCCGATGTCATTGCGAAGCGGCGTTCGTCCGCTGAAGCAATCTCCTTGTTAATCGTTCCATAAGATTGCTTTGGTTCGCTCGCAATGACAAATACTAACCAAACAATTCCTTAACTTTATAAATCCCGTTCACCAGCAGATCCACTTCTTCTTTGGTATTGTAGAGGTAGAAACTGGCGCGTGATGTGGCCGGCAATCCGAATTTTTCGTGCAGCGGCTGGGCGCAGTGATGACCGGCGCGGATGGCGATCCCATCCTGGTCTAGGATCTGCGCCACATCGTGTGGGTGGACGCCATCCAAGGTGAACGCCGCCACGCCGCCTTTGTACTTTGCCTCGGGGCCCAGGACTCTGACCCCCGGAACTTCCTCCAGCCGCTCGAGGGCATATTCCGTAAGCTCGTGCTCGTGCGCGGCGATCGCGTCCATGCCGAGGGAAGAGAGATACTCGACAGCCGCACCAAAGCCGACGGCTTCCGCAATCGCGGGAGTGCCAGCTTCGAATTTATAAGGAAGCGAATTGGGACGGTAGGAACGGAGCTTTACTTCTTTGATCATGTCACCGCCACCGAGAAACGGCGGCATGGACTCTAGCAATTCCATCCGCCCGTATAAGATGCCAATGCCGGTGGGTCCGCACATCTTGTGAGCGGAGAAGGCCAGGAAGTCTGCGTCCAGGGCCTGCACGTCGACGCTCAGATGAGGGACCGATTGGGCCGCATCCACCAGCGTTATGGCACCGGCTTCGTGGGCCAGGCGAATAACCTCGGCAGCGGGGTTGATCGTGCCCAGGACGTTGGACATGTGTGTAAACGAAACCAGCTTCGGGGCACGCGACAGCATGGCTTTGTAGACATCCAGGTCGAGCAGACCTTCTTCCGTTACAGCGATGAAATCCAGCTCGATTCCGCGCTCCGCTTGCAGCATGTGCCACGGGACGAGATTAGAGTGATGCTCCATCTCGGTGAGTATCACCAGATCGCCTGCTCGTAGATTTGCCCGAGCCCATGAATGAGCAACCAGGTTGATCGACTCGGTGGTGTTGCGAGTGTAGATCACCTGGTGGGCAGAGGGTGCGTTGATAAATTTCGCGATCTTTACCCGTGCTTCCTCATACAGCCGCGTGGACTCTTCTGCGAGGGTATGTACCCCGCGATGAATGTTAGCGTTCGAGCGGCGATAGAACTGGTTCATCGCCTCAATGACCGCGAGCGGCTTCTGCGAGGTCGCCGTGGAATCAAGATAGACCAGCGGCGTGCCTGGCTTGGTCTCGCGCTGGAAGACGGGGAAATCTTTACGAATCGCGTTGGCGTCTAGCATGTAGCAGAGTAGAGAGATATACAAATACACAGGTAGACCTGCATTCCACCTGTGTACTGTCTCCTAATAATCGAGAATTGCCTTTTCGCGCTTGATGGATTTCTTCGCAACCGGACGGATATGCTCGGAATTCAACGGATACCAAAGAATCCGGTCGGGGACCATCCAGCCATCGGTCAGAAAGACATTTGAGCGGAACTGAACCGCCACCATCTTGTTATCCACCTGGACGACGATCCCGCGGATCCAGCCGCGGACGCGTTCCTTATTCTTCTCGTGATCACAATAGACCTCCACGGTGTCACCCACCTGAAAATCGTGGGCGATGCCCGGGGCTTTCATATAGGCAAACTGCGGAGCACGTTTGGACTTGCGCTCCTCCCCATTCGAGGACAGGCGCGGAGGCGAAATCTTGTTTACCACCCGCACGTTCTCCGCGGCGCGAGCCCGTGCCTGCGCGCCAGACTTTGCCGAGGACTTCGGTTCCACAACCTTTTTCGGATTTTCCTGCACTTTCGTTTTCTTTGTTTTGACTGGCATTTATACTCTCAATTCTTTATCTATCTTTTTATAACGTTTATGCTTTATGCCATCTTACTGGCAATATACTCCTGGAAACGTTCCCGCACGCCTTCGAACGGAATGCGCTGGAAAATGGGATCGAAGAATCCCTCTACAACGATCTTCTCCGCTTCTGCCTGCGGGATACCACGTGACTTGAGGTAAAAGAGCGGCTCCTGCTCGAGCTTCCCCACGGTCGCGCCATGCGTACAGCGGACATCGTCCGCCAGGATCTCGAGACCGGGGATGGAGTCGGCGCGTGCGCCATCGCTCAGGACAAGATTGCGGTTTGCCTGGTATCCATCTGTCTTCTGCGCGCCCGGGGCAACGTAGATCATCCCCTGCCATACCGAGCGACTCTTGCCTTTCAACGCGCCTTTGAACAGCAGATCGCTGGTGGTATGAGGCGCGAGATGGTTCTGCTGGGTGTCATGGTCGAGGTGCTGGTTGCCGTCCGTGAAATAAAACCCGGACATGCGTCCCTGGGCGCCCTCGCCCGCCAGATCCAGCTCGCTGAAGTTCTTGGTAATACGTGAGCCGATCGCGCCAAAGATCCAGTCTAGGGTACCAGCGCGCTCGACACGGGCGCGCTCGTGGGAGAAGTTCCAGACGTGCCGGCCCCACGATTGCAGCTCGACGAACCGCATCGAGGCGTTCTCCATGACCTGGATTTCCACAATGCCTGCATGCATCGAGTTTTCTGCCAGGCTATCGGGCGAGGCCGACTCGTGAACATAGGTCACCGATGCGCCCTCATCCACAAGCACCAGGATGTGCGAGACATGGGCAAGGTTCGCACCTGGTCCCCACAGCACAGAGTGAAGCGGCTCTTCGACGACCACACCCTTGGGAACATACAATACAACACCGTTCTGCGCAAAAGCTCCCGCTAACGCAGCAAATTTCCCTTCTTCCACGTTGACGGTCTTTCCCATCATTCGCTGAAGAAGGTCTGGATATTCTTGTTCAGCCGTGAGAAGATCTGTAAAGATGATTCCCTTCGCTGCAAGTTTTTCATCC
>DATHTH010000146.1:0-13797 GCA_035463495.1 Anaerolineales bacterium
GTCTAACACAGACAACCACCTTAATTCGATGATAGTCTCATTAACTGTACGGAGGTCGCGATGTCAACTTGTTCACAACCATGCATAACCGAGCAGAACGCTTCTTATATCCTGCCAGAGATGAGCGGAGGGATCCCCGTCTCTCGCCCCTCCGACGCCCGCGACCTCTTCACCCACCAGACCGGACAGGTTCTGCGAGAGCTGGGTAACCTGTTCATCCACGTGCCCCCGTTCAATGAGCATGTAGACCCGGACACCGGCGCTCTCCTGATCTCCATCGGCGACAAGCTGCAGAGGAGAAAATAAGCTGTGGCGACCCCTGTAGCGACTCCGACGATCGAACAGTCAGGTTCAACTTCCATCCAGTGGGAGTATGGCACAGCTTATGAGCTGTTCACCAGTCTGCATGTCTTTCACCAGCCCGATTATTATGGAGTCCGCGCTTCCTGGGCGGCAGGGGTCCGTTCGCGGATCCCCGCGCCCGAGCGCAAGCTGCTGGAGGAGGTATATCCGTTTCTTGGTCCGCCCATCCGCTGGATCTACGGACTGCCCACCCCTAAAGACGCCATCAGTGCGTTGTGGGCACTGAAACAGATCCCGCCCGGCGAGCGCTTGATCAAATTGCTCGGGATTGACGAGCCCCATGAGCACGGAACGCCCGAGGAAACCGAAAAACACGAGCAGGGCCGCGAAATTGTCCTGCGGGTCACTCGGTCGCATGCCTGGACGTCAGAGGATGTCGAGTTCCTGATGAAGGTCTGGGGCAAGAAAGACCAGGGCAAGAACCGAGGCGCGCTCGAGCGCGTCCTTGACTGGTGGACCCGTCCAGAAGAGCTCGGCGAAGGGTTTCTCTCCGGGTTGCAGCATTACTATCAGGCGTTCTTCGAGCAGGAAGAAAAGCGGATCGCTCCGGTCCTCGAAGCAGGGCTGGCACATGCCCGGGAGCTGGCATCCCGTATGAGCATCCAGGAACTCCTCATGGAGCTTTCACAAGGGATTCGCTTCGACGAGGACATCCGTGCCAAAAAAATCATTATCGGGCCCGCCTTCTGGACCACGCCTCTGGTGTTCTTCGAAACCCTGGACCGCAATACCATGCTTGTGCTCTTTGGGGCGCGCCCGGCGGACATGCCCGCCATCCCCGGCGAGAAGCTGCCCGATGGACTCGTCCGCTCCCTTAAGGCGATCGCCGACCCGACCCGCCTGAAGATCCTCTATTATCTCTCACACGAAAGTCTTTCCCCCTCCGAGCTTGCCCGGAGGCTGCATCTGCGCGCTCCCACGGTCACGCATCACCTCAGCGAGCTGCGCCTCGCCAGCCTGGTCGAGCTGACTATCAAGAAGGATGAGAAGCGCTATTCCATCCGCAGGCAGGCGCTCGACTCTACTTTTGGGAACCTGACCTCTTTTCTGGAAGGCCCTCCCTCCGAAGATTAGAAAGCATGGACCAGAATTCTATCCTTTCCAAGACCCGGCGCGTCGCACGGGAGTATTCCTCACGTGTGCGCGCCTTTTCGCCCAACGCCCGGCTGTATCTGATCAACGTGATGATCATCGGCGCGGTCATGGGGGTGTTCCGTCTGCTCTTCAACTTTTATGTTCTGAGCCTCGGCTTCGACGAAGCGTTGCTCGGCAACCTGATCACCGCCAGCAGCTTTGTGGCGCTGCTGGCTGCCCTGCCGGCCGGTTACCTGGCGGATATGATCGGGCGCAAGAGCTCCCTGGTCCTTTCCGGGGCGCTGTTGAGCGCGTCCATCGTTGCCATGGCGCTCTGGCCCGGCGAGAGGATGTTCTATCTTATGAACATCCTCTCGGGCATTGCTCAGAGCCTGGCAGGCGTGACCATGTCCCCATTCCTGATGGAGAACAGCGAGGAATCCGAGCGCACCTATCTCTTCAGCTTCGGGCAGGGCTTGACCATGACGATGGCGTCGGTAGGCAGCTGGATCGGCGGGCACCTGCCCGGCTGGATCGGCGCGGCGCAGGACACCGCTGCCACCAGCAGCCTGGCGTACGGGAACTCGATTTTGATCATGGGAGTCGGCGCGGCTCTGGCGATCGTGCCGCTGATCTTCATCCGGTCGGTGCGCATCCCGCGCAGCCAGCGCGCTGTGTTTGCGCCCTTCGAGTACGCGGCAAAACAACCCGGCATGCTGGCACGTCTCATTCTGCCCCTCCTGCTGACCTCCATCGGCGCGGGGCTGATCATGCCCTTCATGAATGTGTTTTTCCGTGTAGTCCACGAGCAGCCGGATCCGGTCATCGGGACGCTGTTCGCCTGGGGATCGCTGGCAATGGCTATTGGCTTGCTCGCCGCGCCGCCCCTGGCAGAGCGGACCGGCAAGATCCAGCTCGTGGTCATCAGCCAGGCAATCTCCATTCCGTTCCTGATCCTGCTGGGGTATTCCCCTGTGTTCTGGATCGGGGCTGCGAGCTTCTATATCCGGCTGGCGCTGATGAATATGAGCTCGCCCGTCTACCAGACCTTCGTGATGGAGCATGTGGAGCCCTCCGCACGCGCCACGGTTGCCAGCCTCTCGAACATGGCATGGAACTTCGGCTGGGCATTCAGCCCCACGATCAGCGGCTGGCTGCAGGTTAAGTACGGCTTCGGCTTGCCATTCGCCGGGACCATTGCCCTCTATACGGTGGCAGTCGCCATGTACTGGGCATTCTTCTGGCGGCGGACTGAGCCGGTCCGCGCCCCTTCGCCTGCCACAACGGACTGATGTGCTGAGATGAAGAAATAGGAGTTCCCCCGTCCCTGACGGGAAAAGCCGAAACTCCAGGGACACTACGCGCACAACGGGAAAATTAACCCTTTAAGCGGTCTTTCTCCTTCGTGACCTTCGTGTCCTTTGTGTTTAACTATAGTCTTCCCCTAATAAAACGGTAAAGTTGAAACAGGGGATTGTGGATTTTACTCCTGGATCTTTTTCAAAAACCCCGGTGTGTTCAGCTCGCGTTCCAGCAGGTATGTGAAATAGCCCTGCATTAACGTCTCGGCTTCCTCCTGGACCTCGGCGTCGGGCCGCGCCCGGGAGGCATCCGCGTAGCTGGAGCGCTGGAAATGGCGCAGATACTTGAGCGTCTCGACCGAGATCGGGTTGATGTTGCGTAACCCCTGCCCGCAGCGCGGACAGATCACACCCCCGGCGCTGAACGAGAAGAACTGGTCCTCGGGCTGGATCGGGCGCCGGCAGTTGGCGCACTCGAACAGCTGCGGGCGGAACCCGAGATGGTCGAGCAGGCGCATCTCATAATAACGGATGACGAGCCACGGGTCGGCTTTCGAGGCGAGGCGGGACAGGGTATCGGTGAGCAGGCGGAAGAGGGCGGAATTCTCGATCTCGTCCTGGTAGGTGAAGCGGTCCAACAGCTCCAGCACATACGAAGCCTGGCTGGTCAGGATGAGATCTTCACGCAGCGGCTGGTAGGCGTCCACGGTGTCCGCCTGCGTCAGGATGAGCATGTCCCTGCCTTTCGCAAGCTGCAGCTTGACGTGCGTGAACGGCTCGATGTGCCCGGCTTTGCGCGAGGCGATCTTACGCGCCCCCTTGGCGATGGCGCGCGTCTTACCGAGCTGGCGCGTATACAGAGTCAGCAGGCGGTCTGCTTCGCCATAATCGCTGTGGCGGAGCACAACCGCTTCGACTCGAAAAGAGCGGAATTTCGTTTCAGGCATGAGGAGGAGTATACACGTAGACAGGGAAACATGGATACGTGTTTATCGCTTTTCTAACCGGTCCGGCGTGAACGCTTCCGGCAGCAGCTCGGCGACGGTGGTTTCCTTCACGAGCCTGCCCGTCCCATCGGCGAGCAGGACGATCGTGTCGAGGCCGAACTCTGCCATCACCTGGCGGCAGCCGCCGCAGGGCGAGCCGCCGTTATCGGTGACCACGCTGATCACGTCGAATTCCTTTTCGCCTTCCGACACGGCTTTGAAGATCGCGACGCGCTCTGCGCACATCGTCTGCGGATACGCCGCATTCTCCACGTTGACCCCCGAGTAGAGGCGCCCGGACTTCGTCCGCACCACAGCGCCAACCGGATAATTCGAATACGGCACATAGGCGCGCTGCCGCGCCGTATTTGCCAGATCGATAAGTGCTTGTTTCTCCTGATTCGTGATTGTCATGTGTTCCCTTATTATCATGGAGACGGCTAAAAAAACGCTGTGTCTCCGTGGCTAATGCTCCTTTTTCTTTCTCTCCACCTTGCGGATAGCGCGGGCAGGCATGCCGACCACCAGCGTGTCTTCCGGGACATCTTTGGTGACGATAGCTCCCGCTCCGGTTCGCGCCCCATCGCCCAGCTTGAGCGGCGCCACCAGCATGGTATCCGACCCGATGAAGACATCCTCGCCGATGACGGTGGGATTCTTCTTTTCCCCGTCGTAGTTCGCGGTGATCGTCCCGGCGCCGATATTGGTGTTCGCGCCGATGTCTGCATTGCCGATGTACGAAAAATGTCCCATCTTGACGCCTTCATGCAGCACGGAATCTTTCACCTCGCCAAAGTTGCCCATATGGACATGGCTTTTCAGGTGCGCGCCTTTGCGCAGACGTGCAAAGGGACCCATATCCACGTCATCTTCCAGGACCGCGCCTTCCAGCACAGATGCAAGGATCTTGCACCCGTTCCCGATTTTCGTGTCTCGCACGATCGTGTTCGGACCGATGACATTTCCGTCCCCGATCTCTGTCTTCCCGTGGATGTAGGTGTTCGGCAGGACCGTCGTGTCCTTGCCGATCTTCACACCCGCATCGATGTATGTCGAGGCGGGGTCCATCATACTGACCCCTTTCAGCATGTGCTCCCGGTTGATGCGCATGCGCAGGGCGGCTTCGGCTTCCGCCAGATGGACCCGCGAATTGATGCCGATCGTTTCCATAAAATCGTCATGGACCACTGCCTGCACCGGCAGGTTGTCACGGACGGCGATCTCCACGATGTCCGTCAGATAATACTCGCCCTTTTTGGGGTTCTTCTCGATGCGCTGCAGCGCCTCCCATAACCAGTCGGACCTGAAACAATACGCCCCGACGTTCAGCTCCTTGATGGCGCGCTGCTCGGGCGTGGCAACATATTCTTCCACGATCGCATCCACGGTCCCGTCCGCGTTACGCACGATGCGCCCGAACCCGCGCGGATCGTCGGCGATCACGGTCAGCAGGCTGAAGGGTCCCTCATTGAGGATCTGGGTCTCGACCAGGCGTTGGAAGGTATCGCCGCGCAGCAGGGGCATGTCTGCATAGGTCACGATGACATAATCTGTCTTGCCTTTGAGCAGAGCTTCTGCCTGCATGGCAGCGTGACCCGTCCCCAGCTGCGGCTCCTGCAGCACACAATCGGCAGAGTCGCCAAGGTAGTTTTGTACCTCCTGCGCGCCGTGTCCTACCACAACGACCGGCTTTTCGGTTGTAGCAGATCTCAGGGCTTCCAGCACGTGCCAGAGCATCGGTTTGCCGCACAGCGGATGCAGCACCTTAGGCAGATTGGAGTTCATGCGTGTACCTTGCCCGGCGGCAAGAAGAACAGCAGTTATCTTCATAGAGCTCCTCATTATTCCCGAGTCCCTTTCCCTCCCCGCTTCGACACGCGAGCCAGGCTCGCTTCTCTCAGCGCGCATGGGAGAGGGATGAGGGAAAATAAAAATAGGATTTGACGGCGGGGTCTTCGACATGCGCCACAAATCCTATTTTACACAGAAGAGATCCCGCCGCAGCGGGATGTCCTACCGATCAATCAGGCTGGGGCGCCTGGATTCGAACCAAGATCCACAGCTCCAAAGGCTGGTGTGCTGCCCTTGCACCACGCCCCAGTGCGTGGCACATTGTATCACAGCGACAGGGGATGGGCAACACTTGCACCGTGCGCGGTGTCTCACTTCGGAGGCGGGGCCGGATCATCCGGTTTCAGGCTACCCGTCAGCCTGACCGGCATCGTCTTGCCGGGTGTCAGACCGAGCTTGCGCGCTTCTTCGAAGGTGATCACGTCCGGGTTGGTCGGGATGTTGCTGGTCTTCTCGACCGCCTGATCCCAGAACGCGTCCAGGTCCTGGACCTTGGCGGTATTCTGCGCCGAGGCAAAGAGCGCGTCCAGATCGACTTCCGGCTCCGGCTGCTCGAGATCGGGGGTCAGCGGGGTCGTCTCGGGAATGGCAGACTCCGGCGCGGAAGAGGCAGGCGCCACGCCCAGCGATTGTAAGATACTCTCGACATGCCTGCGGACCTCAAGCATCTCTTGCACGGTCTGCAGGATGCGCTCCGACTTGGCAATTTCCTTGCCGGTCAGCAGGAGAGCGTGGGCTGCATCCACCGGGATCAGTATCAGGTCGTGGTCCTCACCGCGGAAAACGTGATAATTCCGAAGTGTCTCCTGATGGATAAACCGCGAGACCTTCAGGCTGGCGCTGTAGATGGCCATCAGCACCGAGAGCAGCGAGACTTCCATGCTGCTGTCGTACAGATCGCCGGCGCGTGCCAGCACCCGGCCGCGGTGGCTGATGAGGAACACCGCGTCGGCTTTCACCTTCTGGCGGAAGTTGATCAGCAAATCGGAAAGTGTATGGCCGTGCGCTTCAGCCTCGCCCCCCGACTCGGGCGGGAAGATCGTCCGCACCAGCCCCAGGCTGCGCTCGACCGCGTCCAGGAAATCCGCCATGGGAATGGGCTTATCGAAGATCGCCACCGCGCCCGCATTCAGCATCTCATTGCGAGCCTTGCGCTCGTGGAACCCCGAGATGAAGATCGTCTTCAGCGCCGGGTTGCGCGCCCGCACCTTGTGCATCAGCTCCACACCTGAGATGCCCGGCAGGAGATAATCCGCGACCAGCAGATCGATCTTGCGCTGCGAGGCTTCGAGCAGCGCCTCCTCCCCGGACGGGGCATCGATGAGCACCAGCTCATGTCCAAGCGTTTGTAACGTCGAGTGCAAAAGCCGGACGATGTCACGCTGATCATCAACGATGAGAATGGAAGGCGCTGGCATACTCTGTATTCTTATACCGCCTGGGCGAGATGGCAAGCCACCCAATGGTCAGGACTGACCTCGATGAAGGCCGGCTCGTCGACCGCGCAGCGCTCGATCGCGACCGGACAGCGTGTGTGAAATCGACAGCCCGTGGGTGGGTTCAATGGACTCGGCACATCGCCTTTCAGGATGGTCCGCTGCCGCTTCAGGCGCGGGTTCGGAATGGGAATGGCAGACATCAGCGCCTGCGTGTACGGGTGCAAGGGATTGCGGAACAGCTCCTCGCGCGAGGTCATCTCGACCACTTTTCCGAGGTACATGACCGCGACGCGGTTCGAAACATGCTCTACCACCGATAGATTGTGCGCAATGAACAGATAGGTAAGACCGAACTCCGACTGCAGATCCTTAAGGATATTCAAGACCTGGGACTGGATCGAGACGTCCAGGGCGGAGACCGGCTCATCGCAGATAATGAAGCGCGGCCGCAGGGCGAGGGCGCGCGCAATTCCAATACGCTGGCGCTGGCCACCCGAAAACTCGTGCGGATAGCGGCGGGCATGATAGCTTTCCAGCCCGACCTTCTTGAGTGTCTCCAGCATGATGTCGACGCGCTCCTTTGGTGTGCCGATCTTGTGGATGTGCAAACCCTCCATGACCGATTCACCAATCGGGACGCGCGGATCCAGCGAAGCATAAGGATCTTGAAAGATGATCTGCATATCGCGGCGGGTCGTCTTGAGCTCGCGCGGCGCCATCGAGAAGACATCCCTGCCTTCGAATTTGACGGCTCCCGCCGTCGGCTCGATCAGACGCAGCATGGTCCTACCCACGGTCGTCTTACCGCAGCCCGATTCCCCCACCAGCCCGAGAGTCTCCCCCTTTTTCACGAAGAAGCTGACATCATCGACAGCCTTGACCTGATTCACCACGCGCTGCAACAAACCGGCGCGCACGGGAAAATACTTCACCAGGTTATTGACTTCTACCAGGACTTCGCCTTTGTGATTGCTATTTGTTTGCATATTGTTGGCTCCAATAAAACCGTACTTAAGTGAACCTCAGCGGAGCAACATGTCCAAATTCCTCCGCGTCCTGATAGAGCCAGCACCGCACCATGTGCCCAGGCTTTACTTCCGCCAGCTCGGGCTTGACTTCGGAACAAAGCGCACAGGCGTACTTAAGGCGTGCCTGGCAGCGCGGCGCAAAGCGGCAGCCTGGCGGCAGGTTGATCAGGTTCGGCACCGAGCCGGGGATGACATCCAGCCGCTCCTTGATCTCGCCGAGGACCGGGATGGAACCGATCAAACCCTGGGTATAGGGATGCAGCGGCTCGTCGAACAGCGAGTTGACATCGGTCTGTTCGACGATCTCGCCGGCGTACATGACCGCAACGCGCTCAGCCAACTCTGCCACCACGCCCAGATCGTGCGTAATGAGGATCACAGAAGTGCCCATTTCCCGGCGCAGGTCGCGCATTAAGTCCAGGATCTGCGCCTGGATGGTCACATCCAGAGCGGTAGTCGGCTCGTCGGCGATCAGCACCTCGGGCACACAGGCACGCGCCATCGCGATCATAACGCGCTGCGCCATGCCGCCCGAAAGCTCATGGGGATATGCTTCGGCGCGGCGCTCGGGATCCGGCACGCCTACCATCTTGAGCAGTGCCACGGCGCGCTTCCAGCCCGCGTCCCTGCCCAGATCCTGGTGGACATCGAGCACTTCAGCCAGCTGGTTGCCTACTTTGAAAACCGGGTTGAGCGCCGTCTGCGGCTGCTGGAAGATCATCGAGATGCGGTTGCCGCGTACCTTGATCATTTCATCCTCGGGAAGCTCAAGGAGGTTCTGTCCATCCAGTAAGATCTCGCCCTCGTCGATCCTCCCCGGTTTCGAGATCAGCCGCATGATCGAAAGTGATGTCACACTTTTTCCGCAGCCAGATTCACCTACCAGCCCGAGCACTTCACCAGGATACACTTCAAAGCTAACGCCATCTACGGCGCGAACTACACCGTCTTCGGTGTAGAAATATGTCTTGAGGCCCTTTACTTCCAATAAAGGTTTGTTGTTATTCATTTCAGGGTGCTCCCGCGTTCAAGATGAACGCATTATAGCAAAGTTTTTTTGCATCACAGATGTGCACCGGAGCACTCCGTGTGAATTCAGTTGTAAAAAGAACAGCGCTCCCGCTTACGGCGCGCAGGTCTGCCCATAGTTGAACGTCTCAATGCCAGCCAGGGGATATGAGGAAGAGGGATCGAGTGTAAAGCCGCAGAAATCCGGGCGGGTGGCAGCGACCCGCAATCGCAGGTAGAGTGGAACGGAGGGAAGATCTGCGGCAAAGATAGCCTGCGCTTCCTGATGAAAAGCATATTCCGGATCGGTCGAGACGGTTTGCAGAGCCTTCTCACAGGCAGCGTCAAAGCCCGGGTTCTCGTATCCGCTTACATTGGTCCCGACCCAGCGGTTGGCATCCGCGGGGATCTGTTCGGTGGTAAACCAGCTGCACTGCGGCTCCAGGCTGTTGACGCCCATGGCATAGGCAGCCAGATCGAACTGGCGCCCGAAAAGGGGACCCCCGGGTCCCTGGGCGTAAAAGTCGGAGGCAGTGGAATAGATCACGTTCAACCCAATGCCGCATTCCGCTAACGACTGTGCAAAAATATCCGCAACCTGGCGGCGCTGCGTGGCGGAGCTCGTGTAATAGTTGAGGATCAGCGAGGTATCGACCGGCACGTTGGTCACATTCGCAGCCTGCCGCGGGGTCGCAGGATTATTGTCATGATCGCGCCAGCCGACCTGGTCGAGGATCTGGTTGCCAGAGGCCGGGTTGAAGTCGTAATTCTGGATGTTGGCATTATGCAGAGGATGGTCGGATGGCAGATAACTATCCGGCACCTCAGACAAGCCAAAGAGCACCGTATTCACCACCCGCTGGCGGTCCAGGCAGTAGGCGATCGCCTGGCGGGTACGTTTGTCGCCAAAGAAATCCGGCCGGTCCTCCTGGAGATCGAAGCCATTGTCATAGGAGGCGTGCGTAATGCCAAGCCCCAGCCATTCCATGGTCATCGTCTGCGCGGTCAGCAGGTCAGCCTGCTGATCGGACTGCATCTGCTGGAGCAAGCCAACCAGGCCGTCGAGCCGGGTGGAGGGATCGAGCACATCACACCTGCCCTCCACGAGGGCGCTGACGGCTGCATCGGAGTCCGGAACGATGAGGAAGTTTAGCTCATCGAAGGCTGGCAGCCTGTTGCCGGCGCGAAAGTAGTTCAGGTTCTTGACAAGGTGCAGGCGCTCGCCCGCCTCCCATTCGTCAATGATGTAGGGACCCCAGCCGAGGGGAAAGCGCGACGATACGTCCACCTGCAGGAGCTGGTCTGGCGGAAACTCACCCCAGGCATGCTCGGGCAGCGGCATCCAGAAGTTAGTGTAATAATCGGGATCGATAAAACCGGGCTTTCCCCACCATTGAATCGTTTCCTCGTCCGCGGCTTCGTAGGAAGCGGTCCGATCGATCAGGAACTTCGAGCCCGGTGTCAGCTCGCTCGACGCCAGCCCGAAGGAATAGATGGAATCGCTTGAGGTGAGCGGCGCCCCGTCTGACCACATCAGACCCGGGAGCATCGTGAACGTCACCACCATCTGGTCCATCTGGATGCTGCTCGAGCCGTCATAGGCAATGGCACAATCGTCGCTGCGGCAGCCGCTCGGACGGATCCTTGTCCCGTTTGCCAGCAGGACGACGTTCCCGCTCGAATCGATCACCTCGGAGCCGGCTGTCACGCTCACCGGATTGACCTGCGCGTCGCCGTCTTCGAGACTGGGCATTTTCTCCAGGATCACCGGCTCGTACACATAATCCACCACATCCATGGGACCATCATACAGCGCGGAGAGCACGCTGCGCGCAGCAGCATTCAAGCTGCCATACGGGTACAGGGTGGTCGGCTCTTCGCCCAGGCAGATGTTCAGGGACCGCGTGGCCGGTGTCGGCGTGGGAAGGACCTCAGGCGTCACGGTCGGCGTGCCAGGGACAAAGGGAGTGACCGTGATCTGCGGCGCGCAGGCTGTCAGGAGGGCAGCAAGGACCAGGTAAACAATAATCTTCCTGTACCCATCTTTTATCGTTGACATGAACGGCTCCTGAAAAAAAAGGATTCGGGCTCCATAAGCCAGAATCCTATCGCATCCCGATAGTTTACACAAGCAGCGGAAGCAAATCACCTGTCTCTGCGCATGTATTGCGAGGCGCCGATAATCCCCAGGAATAGCCCCGTCAGCGAAACCCCGTACGATAAGAAATTCAGGAAGAATGTCGAGGGGATAAGGCGAATGACCATCAGAAAAGGCACAACTACGCCGATCACGACGAAGGCAAAGCCGATCAGAATCAAACCCCAGGGTGGTATCCGAATCATTTATCGTACAACCAGCAAGAAACGAAATGGCCCGGCTCCGGCTCAAACTCCGGCGGGAAGATCTCGTCACTTTTGCCCTTGACACAGTGAGGACAACGCGGATGGAATCGACAGCCCTTTGGTGGGTGCACCAGACTCGGTGGCTCACCGGGCGGAATCTCTTTGAAGGTCTCGGCATTCCGGGCGTCCGGCTCCGAAGTTCCCGTCAGGAGCGCCTGGGTGTACGGGTGAAGAGGATTGTCGATCACCTGGCGTACCCTGGCTTTTTCGATGAGATTCCCCGCATACATCACAAAGATGCGCTCAGAAAAATAGCTGACCGTGGAAAGGTCATGGGTAATATAAATGACGGAGAGATTATGCCTCTCCTGCAAGCCTCGCAGGAGCTTGAGAATCTCCACGCGTACAGAAGCATCCAGCATGGAAACTGGCTCGTCGGCGACCAGTAGCTTGGGCTCCAGGATCATAGCGCGGGCGATGACCACACGCTGCTGCTGCCCACCGCTTAGCATGTGAGGGTACTTGTTCAGAAAGTCGTTTACAGGCGTGAGCTTGACTTCATCCATCGCCCTGTGAACGCGCTCAATGCGTGCTTCTTTATTCCGGATGCCACCGATGATCAGGGGCTCCTCGAGGATCCGCTGAATATTCATAAAAGGCGGAAGCGCGCCGTACGGGTCCTGCTGGACATAGCCCACATGCGAGCGATACCAGCTCATGCCCTTCTGGTCCAGCTCGGAGAGGTCTTTGCCGTCGAAGACGACTTTGCCCTCGGTCGGCTTATGCAGGCCCAGGATGGTTTTCATCAGGCTGGATTTGCCGCAACCGCTCTCCCCCACGACGGCGATCGTCTCCCCTTCGTACACATCGAACGTCACCCCATCCACCGCCTTGACGTACCCGGCATGCCCGAACCCAAACTTTCTCAACTCGAACCAGACCCGCAAATCGCGGATGGAGAGCAGGACTTTTCGGTTCTGATCCTGGCTTTCGGCTGGTTGTACCTCGCTCGTTGTTGTCTCAATAGCCATAATGGATACTCCTAATCATACAACCAGCAGCGGACCAGCCGGCCTTCGACATTAAACATGGGGGGGTGCTCATCGCACTTTTCGAAGCGGAAGGGACAACGATCCTTGAATCGGCAGCCTGTGGGCGGATCAAGCAGGCTGGGCGGCCTGCCTGTAATGAATTCAGGTTCCTTATCAGCATGCAGGCGCGGCACACTTGCCATCAATTTCTGCGAGTAAGGGTGGAGAGGTTTTTCAAAGAAGCGATAGGCATCGCTGACCTCCACGATCTCTCCGGCGTACATCACCGCCACATCATCCGCCAGCTCACTGGAGGTGGCGATGTCATGTGTGATCAAAATGAAGCTGATGCCCAGCTCCTTCTTCAAGCGTTTCAAAACATTGAAGATGCTCGCCTGGGTCAAAACGTCCAGCGCCGAGGTCGGCTCGTCCAGAATGATCAGGTTTGGTGATGTGACGAGCGCCATGGCGATCGCGACCCGCTGGCGCATGCCACCGCTCAGCTCGAACGGGTAGCGGTTGATGAAGTCCTCAGGCACGCCTACGTGCTGGAACATTTTCTTGACCAGCGACACAGCCCCGACTTTATCGACTCCAAGGTGGACCATGGCAGGCTCAGCCACCTGCTCACCCACCTTGATGACCGGGTTCAGGGCATTCATCGCCGCCTGAGGGACCATCGAAATGGCTACCCAGCGGACATTCTGCCGGAACTCTTCCTCGGTAAGTTTCATAATATCTGAACCACCCAGGTAAACACGGCCTGAATAGGTCCGGACGTTCCGAGGCAAAAGACGCAAGATGGCTTTGGCAAGAGAGCTCTTTCCACATCCCGACTCCCCAAGGACCACGACCGCACGGTTTGAGTCCAGCTCAAAATCAACGCCATCGACCGCCTGGACCACGCCGTGAGTTGTACCGAAATATAATACTAGGTCTTCAATGCGTAGAAGCTTGTGGTTGTTGTTTTGCAGCATTCCGGTTTAAATATCCCTTAGTCTTGGGTTGAATACGCGATCCAGGGCAAAGCCAAGCATGGCAAAGCCCAGACCTGTCAACATGAGCAATACAGCAGGCTCCAACACCCAGTAGTATAGTCCCCGATACAGTGCTCCATCAACAAAAGCGGCCTGGATCACCTTGCCCCAGGTGGGCAACACAGGGTCACCCAGTCCCAGGAACGCCAGAGAGGCTTCGAGGAATACGAAGGTCGGCACCGAGGAAACGAGAGCCGGGATCAGCAGCGGGATCATACGAGGCACGAGGTACGAGAAGATGATACGCCCGCTCGAAGCGCCATACGCCCGGGCTGCCTCAATATACCCCGATTCTTTCGATTGCATAAAGATCGCGCGGTATGTCTTGATCTGTCC
>DATHTH010000147.1:0-6956 GCA_035463495.1 Anaerolineales bacterium
TCTGTCAGATGGACAGCATACCTTCCAGGTACGGGCGACTGATCCGGCAGGCAACACAGATCCAAGCCCGGCCAGCTATTCGTGGACGGTCGAAACCCAGCCTGAGCCCGCCGCATGCACGACGGTCAATCTGACGGCGAACGCAGACTCCTGGATCGATTCGGGCAGTGGCTCGTCGAACAGGGGTAGTGATACGGTCCTGAGAGTTCAGGCTATGTCCGGTAGCAACCACCGGACACTGGTCAGCTTTGATCTCTCGGGCATCCCCGCCGATTGCATGGTTGAGTCGGCAACCCTGCGCCTGTATGCCTCCTCCTCGGCGTCCGGCCGCACCCTGCGGGCCCTGCGCATCACGGGCAGCTGGACGGAAAGCGGGGTCACCTGGACTAACCAGCCCTCCACGGATAGCACGGCTGCCACGTCGAGCTCCGGAAGCGGCTGGCGCGAATGGAACGTGACTTCCCATGTTCAGGCGATGTACTCTGGTTCAAATTATGGCTTCCTGATCCGCGATGCAAATGAAGGCGGCAGCCGTCGCCAGCAGCAATTTCACAGCCGCGAAGCAGGAGCGACCATGCCTCAACTGGTGATCGTGCTTGCATCGCAGGCGGCACCAACCGCCACGCAGACGCCGGCGCCTCCGACACAGACACCCACCGCAACGCCGCCTGCCCTGGCTTCGGCCACGTCCACGCCGGGCCCCATATCGCCGACTGCTACGTCGTCGGCAACTGCACATGTTGCTTGTACGACAACATCTGTGACACTTTCTCCGAGCGCCGATGCCTGGGTCGACCAGGGCAGTTCATCCAGCAATAAGGGATCGGACTCGATCCTCAAGGTCATGTCCAAGTCGAACAATAACCTGCGCTCCTTATTGCATTTCGAGCTACCCGATGTCCCGCAAAGCTGTGTGGTTCAGTCGGCAACCCTCCGGCTGTATGCTGCCTCCTCGAAGGGTAAGCGCACGCTGGAGGCTCTTCAGGTCAACGACGCCTGGACAGAGACCGACGTCACCTGGAACAGCCAGCCCTCCACCACTGGAACGGCTGCCACCACGAGTTCCGGGAGCGGCTGGCGGGAGTGGAATGTGGCTGCCATAGTCCAGGCGATGTACAGCAGCGGCATCAATCACGGCTTTCTCATCCGGGACGGGACTGAGAATAAGGATGCGGAGCAACAGTTCCACAGCCGTGAAAAAGGCGAAAGTATTCCCCAGCTCATCATCACCTTCGGCCCGCCATAGCGGACGAAAAAAGCTCGGCTGTCAGCCTGATAAAGCTGACAGCCGAGCTGTAACGGGGGCCTCACATCTCTGACGCCGAGGGAACAATCCGGGCTGTCCGGCGTCTCATTAGTGCACCTTGATTGGTGTTAGAATCTTTCCAATTCTTATGACAGACATAACACTCGATCCACGTCCCGCCCGGCGTTTTGACCTTGCGCGTCTTCGCGACCTGTTAATTCGTCCACGTGATGCCTTTCGGGAAATGGCAGCCGAGTCCCGGCCTACCTGGCTGACTCCCATGCTAGTGTTGACGATTACCGCGATCCTGGTTGTCATCGTGTCGGGATATCTGAGAACGCGCGCCGCGATGATGGGCGAGATCCAGCTCCCGCAGGACTGGGAGTTCTGGTCCCCTGAGATGCAGAATAATTACATGCAGGCGCAGCAAGCCACGCAGGGGCCGGTCTTTATGTACATCATGCCGATGATCGGCTCACTCACCGGGCTGTGGCTGGGATGGCTGCTGCTGGCCGCCCTGTTACATTTTGGCTCTACTCTGCTGGGCGGGCGCGGCTCCATGCAGACCGCTCTCAATATCGTTGCCTGGGCGAGCCTGCCTTTTGCGATTCGCGACCTGCTGCGCGTTGTGTTTATGCTCACGGCCGGACGTACGATTTCCAGTCCCGGTCTCTCTGGTTTTCTTACCACACCAGGCTTTTTCACCCAGTTCCTTACTCGCATCGATATTTTTCTCCTCTGGCAAATGATTCTGTTGATCATAGGCTTTGGGATTGCCGATAATCTCTCGCGCCGCAAGTCCGCCGCGGGTGTGATCGTTGTTATTCTGTTGGTTCTCTTGGCGCAGGCTGGCCTTGGGGCTCTCACTTCCAGCTTCGGCGGGCTGGCTGTACAGCGTCCGTTTTTCTAATCCCATGACAGATCCATTCATCCGCGTGCGCGGACTCAAAAAGCACTTCCAGATGGGCGGCACAACCGTGCGCGCTCTCGATGGTCTTGACCTCGATGTCCAGGCCGATACGTTCACCGTGGTCATGGGTCCCTCCGGCTCGGGCAAGAGCACGCTGCTTTATCTTCTCGGTGGGCTGGACCGCTCCACCTCCGGTGAGATCTCGATCGACGGAGCCAGGCTGGATCAGATGGACGAGAACGCCCTGGCGCTTTTCCGCCGCCGGACCGTGGGATTCGTGTTCCAGTCCTTTAACCTGATCCCGAGCATGAGCGCGCTCGAAAATGTGGCATTTCCTATGCAGTTTGCAGGGATCACGCCTGCACAGCGCAATCAGCAAGCGCGCAGTCTGCTCAACCAGGTCGGGCTGGAGAACCGTATTGAGCACCGCCCGACTGAGCTCTCCGGCGGGCAGCAGCAGCGCGTCGCGATCGCTCGAGCGCTGGTCAACAACCCTAGCCTGATTCTGGCGGATGAGCCGACCGGGAATCTCGACACCACCAGCGGCGCGGCGGTGATGCAGTTACTTTCAGATTTACATCAATCCGGGCGGACGGTGCTTGTCGTGACGCACGATCCGCGCATGACGCGCTTTGCGACCCACAAGATTTTTCTGCTGGATGGGCGCGCAGTCAGCGAGGCGGAGTATCAATCTGCTGCACTGGAGTCTGCTCAGGCATCGTAAATCAATTGGGAGAACAATGAAACTCAGATTTCCCCGTATGACAACTTTATCGATCCTCATTGCGCTGCTGATCGTGCTGATTCCGGTGCCGGCTTATGCAAATTCGTTACTTCCCGGCTCGCTCGAGGCAAGCAAAGGGCAGCCCGGTCGTCTGCAAGATGGTACAGTTACTCCACCAACTGCCCCGCCTCCTCCGACAGAAACGCCTGAGCCGCTGCCGGTCATTCGTCCTCAAATCTCAGTACAGAATTATCAAACCAAGCCGGAAAATGTGTATTATGGACAGAACTTCACGCTGATCGTGAAGCTACGAAATCATGGCGAAGCCCAGGCGTTCAACGTCCAGGCGAACTTTGCATCGGGTGACTTCGTGCCGCTGAGGAACGGCGGCGTCAATGTCGTGGGTGACATTCTGCCCGGCAACTCCGTGGACGTAGAGCAGCCCATGACAGTGGCGAATTGGGTGTCTGGCATCGTAAGTGTTACGATGAACCTGGCGTACAACGATATCAACGGTACATCGTACAGCGAAACATTTACCCTGAACATTCGCGTCTCCGGCGGCAGCGGCGTTGCCGTTGCCACCTCCACTCCCACCGGCGTGAAGAGCTCACAGCTTGTGATCACGAGTTATTCCTCCAGCGTCGATCCGCTCCAGCCGGGTGAGCAGTTCCGGTTGACCATGACCGTACAAAATGCAGGGAACGCGCGCGCTCAGCGGGTCACGATGATCGTTGGCGGCGGTTCTGCGAGCGGTTCGACCGATGGCACGCCGCAGCCTGGTGGAGTCTCCGGTGGCAGCGGCGAGTTCACCAATTTTGCTCCGGTTGGCGCCTCGAACGTGCAGACGCTTGGCGATCTGGGTCCGGGAGGCATGGTGCAGGCGAGCCAGGAGCTGATTGTCAATGTCTCGACCAACCCCGGCGCGTATCCCATGAAAGTGACGTTCTCGTACTTGAACGAGAAGGGTGAGATCACCAACGACGAGCAGGTCATTACCCTGCTGGTGTACAGCCTGCCGCAACTAGACATCAGTTTCTATCGTCCACCCGATCCCTTCTTTGTGGGCCAGCCCGGGATGCTGCCCATCCAGGTGGTCAATCTGGGAAAGCGCACAGCGGTGCTCGGGACCATGAAGGTCACATCGCCGAGTGGAATGATCGAGAACGCGACCAGCCTGGTGGGCTCACTGGACGCAGGCGGTTATTTTACGCTTGACGCGATGCTCTTTCCGGAACAGTCCGGCCCACTCACCCTCGAGGTCGCCATCGATTACACCGATGATTTCAATCAGCCCCGTACTGTCACACGCACACTGGAGATAGAGGTCATGGAAGGCATGCAGGAGCCGATTGTCGAGCCAGGCATGGAAGGCGGCGAACCCCTGCCGACGCCCGTCCAGGAAACAACATGGCAAAAGATATGGCGCTTCGTGCTTGGCATCTTCGGCCTGGACAGCGCGCCGCCTTCGAACGGTGACCCAGGCATAGTCCCGGAACCTGGAATTGAAGAACCGCTGCCAGCCCCGCAGCCTGGCGCCGGTAAAGGCTAGACAGCGGAATAAAGATATCGTATGAAATTGCTTGACCTCGTTCGACTCATTTTCGGAAACTTGAGCCGCCGCAAAGCGCGCGTCGCTTTGACTGCAATCGGCGTGATTATCGGTACAGCGGCTGTCGTGATACTGGTCTCCCTGGCGATTGGTCTGCAGCGAAATGCGAACGAACAGTTATATGGCATTGGCGACCTGACGCAGATCCAGGTCAGTCCGGCGTATGAGATGATGGAAGGGGGAGGGGGGATGGTCGTAAGTGTTGATGGTGGTGGCCGTGGCGTGCCCGGCGAGCCCCAGCCCGCACGCCTGCTCACGAATGCTGCCCTGGATGAGCTGCGCGCCATCCCAGGTGTCGCCTCAGTCATCCCGCGTGAGTATCTGATGACGGGGGTGCTGGTCAAATACCAGAAGCTGGAAGGCGGTGTCAGCATTATCGGTGTCGATACGGCTGATTTGAGCGCACTGGGTCTCGAAGCCATGGAGGGGAGCACCGAGCTCGGACGCGGTAACGTGGTGATCGGGGCAATGGTACCGAATAATTTCTATGACCCGCGCATTCGGCCCGGACAGGAGCCGCCGCCCCCGCCGCAGCTCTACGGACAGCAGATCCAGGTTACTGTGATGAAATGGGACGAGCAGGGCAATGAAATCCGCAAGAATTACAGCCTGCGTGTCAGTGGTGTGCTCAGGGAAACGCGCGGCGAGTCCGATTGGACGATCTATTTCCCACTGGAGCAGGTCAAGACGTTGAATGAATGGGCGCAGGGCAGGCGCATCAATTACAACCGGGAAGGCTACAGCCAGGTGATTGTCAAAGTGCAGAATGTCGAGCAGGTGCTGGATATCTCCGAGCAGATCACCGATATGGGCTTCCAGGCATTCACGCCGCAATCCTTTGTGCAGGGGATCAATAACTTCTATGTAATCTTGCAGTTTATCTTCGGCGGCGTGGGCGCAATTGCACTCCTGGTCGCTGCCATTGGGATTGCCAACACCATGGCCATGTCCATCCTCGAGCGGACGCGCGAGATCGGCCTGATGAAAGCCGTCGGAGCGACCAATCGCGATGTGCTTGCCATCTTTCTCGGAGAAGCCGCCGGGATTGGATTTATCGGCGGCCTGGGCGGCATCATCATCGGTTGGCTGGCGGGCCAGGGACTGAATGTGATTGCCATCGTGTACCTTGCTAGTCAGGCAGGTCAGCAGGGCGGCCCGCCGCCAAGCGTCGCGGTCTACACGCCCGTCTGGCTGCCGCTGTTTGCGCTGATCTTCTCCACGATTATTGGGATGATCTCAGGTTTATATCCCGCTCTGCGTGCCGCGACGATGATCCCTGTGATGGCGCTCAAGTACGAATGAGCGGAAGGCAGGCGGGGGGTGTTATCGCTGATAAAATAGCCCGGCAAGCATCTCTTGAAGAAAGTTTTGGATTCATGGCTGTCACCACCTTAGAACTCGGTCAGATCCTGTGTGAGCTGGGACAGGTTGGCAAGCATTTATCGGAGATTGGCGCGGCGGAAGGAGCAGCGGGGAATCTTTCGGTGTGTTTTCGCGAACGGTTGGATCTCACCGTGTGTTTCCCATATACCCAGGTGATCGAGCTGCCCGTGCCCGCGCCGGACCTGGCCGGAGCAACGGTCATCGTCACAGGGTCCGGGCGGCGCCTGCGTGACATTCTCACTGCGCCCACCGCCAATCTCGCTTGCATCGTGATCGAGCCCGGCGGACGAATGGGGCGGATGCTCACCGCGCCGGATTGCCAGTTCAAGCGCGTCACGAGTGAGTTCAACTCTCACCTGGCTGTACATCATGACCAGATGCGGGCGAGGGAGGTCAGACTGCACGCCGTCTTGCACGCCCAGCCGATTCATTTGACATTCCTCAGCCATCTCGAGCCTTATCAGGATGAAGGCTATCTTAACCAGCACCTCCTGCGCTGGCAGCCGGAGACGATTCTCACCTTCCCGCAGGGGATCGGCATTTTGCCATTTCTCCTTCCGGGCTCTGCGCAGCTGACAGTCGAGACCATGCTGGCATTGCGTGAACATCGTGTAGTCATCTGGTCTCGGCACGGGGTGATGGCAAGAGCGGATGACTCTCTTACTCATGCCCTCGACTTGATCGAATACGCGGAGACAGCGGCTCACTACGAGTACCTGAACCTGACTTCCGGAGACAGGAGCGGGGGACTCAGCCCGGAGCACATCCGTGCCATCAGCGCCTCCTGGAACGTCCGCCAGACTATTTTCTAATTTGCGCGTAGGCAAAGAGTTGCATTCTTGCCCTGGGGCGGTCTACGTCTTCAATACATAAAAACTTGACAAAACTACTCTTAAACTTGTCAGAGGAGGGATTTGAGTCTATACTTTGCTCCATCTTTCTGGAAGGAGCGTAGCCATGAAAACCGTCCGAGATATGATCCGTAACAAAGGACGTGAGGTGTTTTCGATTGCACCCGAGGCAAGTGTCTTGGAAGCCCTGGACTTGATGGCAAAGCACAATATTGGAGCATTATTGGTAG
>DATHTH010000148.1:0-22615 GCA_035463495.1 Anaerolineales bacterium
GTAGCTGTGGTCCAACGGAACGCATCGCCGACCGCCGGATTCAGGCTGACCATGAAATCCTTGATCTGGTTCATTGCCTGGGCAGAGTCGTACCAGGCTGCGCGCAGGCGTGCCAGCTGCATGGTTGTGAAGAAGCCAAGCGCTGTCAGCAACAGGAAGAGCCCGCCGAACATCAGGTTGACACTGGGGGAGAAAAAATCGGATTCGAAGAGCTGGGTCCCGAACAGGGTGGCTACCAGCGAGCCGACCGCCACCAGATAGAACGAGGACACCCGTGCCCGATCCTCATTAGCCTGGATGGCGGTCTGAGCGATGTAGTTGAACTCTGCAGCGAGAAGCTCATCGAGTTCTAGCTGCAAAGAGTGCGGTTCGGTGGTTTGCATGGAAATGAAACCTTCGGGACTGAGCTCGCGCTTTTTGCTACAGGCAGCTTACACGGCAAACGCCCACTCGCCGGAGCGCATCACCGGCTCGCGCATGCCATCTTCTGTAATGCCGTCGATGTCGATTTGCGGGGAGCCGATCATAAAGTCCACGTGGGCGAGGCTGGTGTTGCCGCCCGCGGCATTGAATTCCTCCTCGGTCAGCTCTTCGCCGCCGATGAGCGTAAAGCGATAGGCGCGTCCAACAGCAATGTGGCAGGAAGCATTCTCGTCGAAAAGGGTGTTGTAGAACAGATGCCCGCGTCGGGCGATCGGCGAGCTGGCAGGGACTAATGCAACCTCGCCCAGACGAGTAGAGCCCTCGTCGGTTTCCACCAGCTTCTTAAGGATCGCCTCATTCTTCCTGGCGCTCACGTTGACGATTTTTCCATTCTCAAATCGCACAGTAAAATCCTCGATCAGGCTGCCGGCATAGCTTAGGGGAAACGTCGAGGCGACCACCCCATCGGCGCGGTGTCGATCGGGCAGGGTAAAAATTTCCTCTGTTGGCATGTTAGCAGTGAATACAACGCCGTTCTCTGCCAGTGACTGTGCGCTGATCCATTTATGTCCGTACGGCAAGCCAACCGTGAAATCCGTCTGGGGAGACTTGTAGTGCAGCGCGGTGTATTTCTTGGCTTGCATATAATCGGCGCGCCGGCGTAAATTCTGGATGTGCTCGCCCCATGCCGCGACCGGGTCCGCCGCCACGGCGCGCGTGGTCTCAAAGATGGCTTGCCATAACTTTTCTTCCGCCTGCTGAGGAGGCAGGTCCGGGAATATCTTGGCAGCCCAGGCAGGCGCGCCAGAGGCGACGACACACCAGTTGATTGCGTTGCGGGTGATGTTCAGGCTGACTTCCTGGTAATTTTCCAGGTGGGATTTTTGCATCGCACCGACCCGTTCGGGGTCCAGCCCGTTGTAGACATCCGGGTCATTCGCGTATACGGAGAGCAGGGCATCGCCGTTCTTTAGCATATCCAGGATGCCTTTGATCTGCCAGGTGGGATATTCGCCAAAGGAGTCTGCCGGTGCGTGTTGCAGGCGGAGCCGCATCATTTCCTCGTCGCCCCAGAGCACGTCCACGAAGCGGGCGCCAGCCGCATAGGCTGCCCTGGTGACCTCATGAACCAGTGCGCGTCCTGCGGGAGGCACGCCGCGCGCCGTGGCATTCGTGATGATGAGCCGCTGGCCGCTTCGCAGATTTAATCCGACCTTAACAATTGCTTCAGCGTACTTCCAAAGCAGTTCCTGGTGAGGCTGAGATTCCATCAGATGAGATGTCCTTTAATTGGAGTTGCCCTTAGTATAACGCCGATTCGCCTTCCGGGATTCGTCTGTGCAGGGACTTTTCAATTGCCTTCCAGTTCGTGGAGGGAGAACCGCCCGGGGTATCCCCGTGTTATAACGTACGCATCATTGCCGCTTGCCAGGAGATCTCATGCTCAGCATCCAACAGGTCGACACGAATAATAAGTTACAGGTAAAGCGCTTCGTCGAGCTGCCTTACGAACTCTATAGGAACTGTCCGCAGTGGGTGCCGCCGCTGTATGTAGACGCGTATTTGCCGCTGAACCGCAAGAAGCATCCCTTCTTCGAGCATTCCGAGGCGGACTTTTTCGTCGCCGTGAAGGATGGAGAAGTAGTAGGTCGCATTTGCGCCGCCCATAACAGGCTTTTTAATGAGTATCACAAGACGAGGAAAGCCCATTTCTATGGATTTGAGGCAATCAACGACCTGGAGGTGGCAACCTGTCTCTTTGAGGCAGTGATCATGTGGGCGAAAGCGCGTGGACTGGATACCGTCATTGGTCCCAAGGGACTTTCTCCGTTCGATGGGTATGGCATTCTCGTGGAAGGGTTCGAGCATCGCCAGATGATGACGATGACAAACTATAACTTCAGCTACTACCCGAAGCTGATGGAAGCTCTCGGTTTTGAAAAAGAAGTGGATTTTGTTTCGTGCTACCTGCCTGCCGAGTGCTTCAAGATCCCCGAACGCGTGGAGCGTATAGCCAGGCGCGTGTTGGAGCGGGGGGACCTGTGGGTCAAGAAATTCAAGAACAAACGCGAGCTTCTCCAATGGGCGCCGCGGATCGGCCGGGCTTACAACAAGGCATTCATCCATAACTGGGAGTATTATCCTTTTACAGAGGGGGATGTGAAGTATGCAGTGGACAATGTTTTCATGATCGCCAATCCGCGTCTGATCAAGCTCATTATGCACAAAGAAGAAATCGTGGGCTTCTTGTTTGCCTTTCCCGATGTGTCTGCTGCGATGCAGCGTGCAAAGGGACGGTTATTCCCCTTTGGCATTGTGGATATCCTGCTCGAGATGAAGCGGACCAGGACCATCTCGGGCAATGGAATGGGAATCCTGCCTGAATTTCAGGGCAAGGGAGGAAATGCTATACTGTATTATGAAATGGGGAAAACTGTGTTTGGCTTCAACAAGTTCAAGCACGTCGAGATGACCCAGGTTGCCGAGACCACACGCCAGATGCGCGCCGATCTGAAGAATTTAAACGGTGTGGAATATAAAAATCACCGCGTGTATTGTAGAAGTATATAGGTGGACCTGTCTACATTCTCCCTCTACGCAAAGTGCAAGTTCACCTCTGTTCCGCGGGTGACTTCCTCCCCATTTCTTGCGCTGCTTAACGGCAGGACCACATGAAACTTGCTGCCGGGGAAATTGACTTCGTCATAGCCCTTGCTTTCGACCCAGATTCGACCGCCATGCGCCTCCACGATGCCTTTCGAAAGCGCCAGGCCGAGACCTGCGCCGTTGCCCTTGAAGCGCGTCTTGCTGGTGGAATGCTTGGCAAGCTCACCGGGTTGGTAGAACTTGCTGAAGATAATATCCTGCGAGGCTGGATCCACGCCCACGCCGGTATCGCTGACGATGATCTCGACGCCGCCGTGGGGCAGCTCGGTGCTCCGGGTAGGCAGCTCCCGCGCCGCGACCGTGATGGTTCCATTGTTCGGCGTGAACTTGATGGCATTGGTCAGCAAGTGCTGGAAAAGCTTCTTGAGTAAGTTCGGGTCCGCCTTTGCGGGCGGCAGCGCTGGGATGCTGATGTTCAAAGTCTGCTGCCGCTCCTTGAGAGAATTCTGCAACCCATCGCTGACCTCTCGTATCAGGCTGGCAGTATCCACAGGCGTCAAATTCAGCTGCAGCGTGCGGGCGTCGATCTGGGCGATATCGAACATGGAGTCCATGATCTCGTGCAGACGCTTTGTGCCGCGCGAGATGCTTTTGAGCATGTTATGGACATCCGGGGGAAACGTATGATCTTCGAGGAGCATCTCGGTATAACCGATGATCGTCGTCAGGGGTGTACGCAGCTCGTGTGAGGCAATGCTGATGAAATCCGATTTTGTCTGGTCCAAGCGCTCGAGATCGCGGTTGGCTTTATCGAGGGCGCGGTAGGCTTGTCGCAGCTCGGTGTTGAGCTGCACCAGGTTCTCAACAAGACGTGCATTTTCCAGCGCGACCGCGGTCTGATTCGCAAGCGCTGCGAGCGTGACGAGGTCCTCCTCCGAGTAGCGGTTGCCGCTCAGTTTGGCGCCAAGTGCCAGCATGCCGATCCATTCGCGTTTGGAAAAGATGGGCAGATAGACTTCGGCCTCGAGGTGGTTAAACCAATCCCGCTCGGCAGAGGAGACAGACCGAAACGCTGGGAGCAGGTCCAGGTCATATTGGAGAAGCGGGCGGCCCTCCTGGGCTAGTTGCCTGGCAATCGGATGATCGCTGGTGAGCGTGATGACCCTGATCTGGCGCTCGCCCTGGTTGCGCACGGCGCGCAGGCGATAGGCTCTTTGCCCGTCATTGATGATTTCCGAATCCACCAGGAACAGGAAGCCGCGCGAGATGTCCATGGCTTCGATGATGAGTCCCACCGCCACGTTTGCCAGGCGCTGCATGTCGAGAATGTTGCTGATCTGTTCGCTGTAGGCGTGTAAGGTGCGACTCGGGTGGAATTCCCGGATATTAAGCCAGCGGTTGACCCAGCGCTGCACCAGCCCCAGCAACGGGGTGAAAATAAGCGAAAGCAGCAACGCGATGCCCGCGCCTACTAACAGCGGACTGTAGTTTGGCAGCGCCCGGAACACCGTCTGTGAGGCGCTGAAGCCCGCCACGTAAAATGCAATGATCACGATGGTGGTGATAATGTACGTGACCACCTTTCGTGATACTTCCACCAGGTCCGGGGGATCGTGGGTGATGACAATAAAGGTCCCCAGCATCGCCGCAGACAGCCGGATCGGGCTGCCGGGCAGCGGAATGCCCCCCAGAACAAGCACATCGTTGATGGCGATCAGCAAAAAGACCGGGGTCCAGTAGTTCAGGCGGTTCCGCAGCAGCGGCTGGCGAGAGCGAGCGTAGGCGCTGCGAACGCTCAAGACCGCGCCCAGCATGAAGACGAGCCAGCCGAGCATCGCCCAGGCTGAGGCAAGCCGTTCCAGCGTCAGCGAGAAATTCCCATTTGCCCAGACAATCTCCCCAAAGCGAAAGACGTTCAACAAGATCAGAACAAAACCCACGATCCAGGCCGCGCCCAGCCACAGCCAGAGGCGCAGGCTGCTACGTGTAAAGAAACGAACGGTCAGGTTTAGTAAAAATGCGAGTAGAAATGCACCATAGGTCTGAATATCATTGGCGATCTGAACCGAAGCAATAGAAAGCCGTCCCCCACGCCACAATCCTTCTGCGATTACCAGGAACGCACTGATCAGGATGTAACCGCTCAACAGCATGGCGGCGTTTTCGTGTCCCTCATGCCTCTGTATGAGGGTGATCAGCACGACGAAGTGCAGCGCTGCCAGGATCAGGTGCAATATGAGCGAGAGATTCTCGACTGACATTGCGCGAAAGTATACTCGAAATCAATCCGAAAGACCGCGCCCCACAGCCGTATCCGGGCTCCAGCTTCGTGCGAGATGGGCAGGTTACGACTAACGGAGGTCGTGAGACGAGCGGTAATCGGTTATCATTGCCTCATGCTTATCACAAAAACCTCCCGCGATACGTATCAATTCAGTTCGGATTTTTTTCGCCCGGATGGAGGAGTGACCTTTGCAGATTATGCCTCCGCCCGCAGGTTTGCATCCGAAATGTCGCAGCGCCGGAGCCAGCCGGTACCAGCCTCCGACATCTACGCCATGCAGCTGATTGACGAGGCCCTGCGCCGGATCGTCCGGCACTATGCACCGCCGGAAGTGATGAGTACTGCGGCGGCGCACGTGGATGGGACACTGGGCGCGGAATCCGTTGCCGCCACGCAGCAACAATTCATTTCCGAATTCCCTCCGGATGAAGTGTATCGTGGGGAGCAAAAGGTGGAGGACTATCTCGCGAAGATAAGCAACGGGCGGATCAAGACCATCGAAGAGCTCATCTACGTCTTCACGCATAACGCCAACCCGGCGGTTAATCCGCTTCTCGAGTTGGTAGACGACGATCCGCTCGAACCCACTGCCTACAAGAGCCTGATTGCCTCCCTGAATGCCTTTTTCGCTAGAAGGGCGGAGGAAAGCCAGGGAACACGGGACGCCTCACCGTCTTTGTTTGATATTCTGCGCGCACCTGCAGACGCCTCCCCGCACTCGCTCGAAGGGCAGCTGCGGTTCATCATCGATCGGTGGGGGCACCTGTTAGACGAAACGTTTGTCAACAGTGTTGTGCGCAGCATGGACTTTTTGCGGGAGGACGCCATCCGCCAGCACGACCATAGCGATGCGCAGCCTGATATTCCACTGCAGACTTTTGGCGGCGGCGAGTATCAGGAGTATGAGCGCTACAGCCCAGACAAAGACTGGATGCCGCGCCTGGTGCTCATCGCCAAGAATTCCTACGTCTGGCTTGAGCAGCTTTCACGCAAATACCAGCGCTGGATCAAAAGCCTGGACCAGATTCCCGATGAGGAGCTGGACCTCCTGCGCGATCGCGGCTTCACCGGGCTGTGGCTGATCGGCCTGTGGGAACGCTCGCGCGCCTCCCAGCGCATCAAGCAACGCATGGGGGACGCCGATGCGGTGGCGTCGGCTTATTCGCTCTATTCTTACGATATCGCGCAGGACCTAGGCGGTTGGGCTGCGCTGGAGAACCTGCGCTGGCGCGCCTGGCAGCGCGGTGTCCGCCTCTCTGCCGATATGGTCCCCAATCATATGGGTATTGACTCGCAGTGGGTGATCGAGCATCCCGATTGGTTTCTGTCTTTGCCGTATGCGCCTTATCCTTCCTATTCTTTCAATTCAGAAGATTTGTCAGATGACCCACGTGTGGGTATCTATCTCGAGGACCACTACTATGACAAAACCGACGCCGCGGTTGTCTTCCAGCGCCGCGACCATGTCACCAGCGATATTCGCTACATCTATCACGGCAATGATGGCACCTCCTTTCCATGGAACGACACCGCCCAGCTCGATTACCTGAAAGCGGAAGTCCGCGAGGCGGTTATCCAGACGATCCTGCACGTGGCGCGCAACTTCCCGGTGATCCGTTTCGACGCGGCGATGACGCTTGCCAAGAAGCACATCCAGCGCCTGTGGTTCCCGGAGCCGGGTGCTGGCGGCGCGATCCCTTCCCGGTCGGAGCACGGCATGACGCGTGCAGAGTTCGACGAAGCCATTCCGAACGAGTTCTGGCGCGAAGTCGTGGACCGGGTCGCCGCGGAAGTGCCGGACACCCTGTTGCTTGCCGAGGCGTTCTGGCTCCTGGAGGGATATTTTGTCCGCACGCTGGGAATGCACCGGGTCTATAACTCGGCATTCATGCACATGCTGCGGGACGAGGATAATGAAAAGTATCGCACGGCGATCAAGAACACGCTGGAGTTCGATCCTCAGATTCTCAAGCGTTACGTCAACTTCATGAGTAATCCGGATGAGAAGACCGCCCTTGAACAGTTTGGCAATGGCGATAAATATTTCGGGGTGGCGACTGTTCTGTCAACATTGCCAGGTTTACCCATGTTCGGTCACGGGCAAGTCGAAGGCTTTCGAGAAAAATACGGGATGGAGTTCCGCAAGCCGAAATGGGAAGAGATCGCTGACGAGGGCCTCCTCCGTGGGCATGAGTGGAAGATCTTCCCGATTCTCCACCGCCGCTATCTCTTTGCGGATGTGGAGCAGTTTTTCCTCTATGATCTGTACCGCTCCGAAGGGGGCGTGGACGAGAACGTGTTCGCATACTCCAACGTTCACAACGACGAGCGCGGGCTGGTGATCTATCACAACCGCTATGCGGATACTGCCGGTTGGATCAAGACCTCCTCTGCTTATCTTGATAAGAATACTGGCGACCTGAGGCAGAAAACTCTTGCCGAAGCGTTAGGCTTGCCGTTTGAAGGCTATGTGATCCTGAAGGATTATGTAACCCATCTGGAATACATCCGCTCATGCGAAGAGTTCTGGCAGAAAGGGATATATCTGGAGCTGCACGCCTACCAGCATCATGTTTTCATGGATTGGCGTTTTATGGACGATCAAAGGTGGCGCAAGGTATATGAAGCTCTTAACGGCGCGGGGGTTGAGTCCATGCAGGCGAAATGGGATGAGATGTTCGGAGGGGAGGCAGGCGGCGAAAAGAAAGAAGGAAAAATCAAGAAGCCGCGCCGTAAGGTAGGGACGGCCGAGAAGAAAGAGACAAAGCCCAGGTCACCGCGCAAGAAAGTGGAAAAAGATACGGAGGCAGCGGAATCGAATCCAAAAAAGGTTGTGATCCGGAAAAAAAACAAAAATGAGTAACCAAAAACACGGATCGCCGAGGCGATCCGTGTTTTATTTTCATTACCTTTGCATACGGGTTAGCTTGCTTCCGCACTGTGCTGGATCAGGTTCAATCCTGCAATGTAGAAAAAGCCGAGCATGTATATGGTCATCCAGAACAAGATGCTCCAGCCGAGGTAGGGCATAAGCACGATCCCCGTCACCAGGGCGTAGAGGCCCAGGATGATCTCGATCCAGACCATCGAACTGAGTGGAGCCACGTAGGCCCGGTCAACCTTTTGTCTTTGTTTCGGCTTGTTGCCGATATTAAGTTTCGGCGTGCGGATAAAGGCTCCACCTTTGCTGAAGAGGCCTTCCAGCACGGCAACAGTGGTGCTCAGCGACAGTCCAAACCCCACGATGACGAGCATAGGGAAGGTTGCCATGCGTCTCAGCACCGAGCGATGCTGCGTGGCTGTGGCTGTCAGATACAGCAGCGGCGGACCCAACCCGGCAATCACCGAAATGGGGAAAACGCTAAACGCCCCCGGTACCAGGAGACCTACAGGCAGCGTCAGTAAGAGCACAGTCAGCATCAGGGGATGAACAAAATAACCCGTCAGATGCAGGAGAGCCATAAAGCGCACTTTCAGGGGCAATTTCGCCTTCAATACACTCGGCAGAATCTTGCGTACAACCTGGAAGCTGCCTTTCGCCCACCGGAACTGCTGCTTTTTGTATGCCTCCACCTGAGGTGGTAATTCTGCAGGCACGACTACATCCGGCAGATAATCGAATTTCCAGCCTCGCATCTGGGCGCGGTAGCTCAGGTCCAAGTCCTCTGTGAGAGTATCCCATTGCCAGCCGCCAGCATCTTCGATGCATGCCCGGCGCCACAGCCCGGCGGTGCCATTGAAATTCAGAAAAAAGCCGTTCTTGGAACGAACGGTCTGCTCGATAATGAAATGGCCATCGATGCCCATCGCTTCCGCACGGGTCAGCGAGTTGTACTGCTGATTGGTATGGCCCCAGCGGGTTTGCAGGCAGCCCAGCTGTGGATTTTGAAACGGCGGCACCGTGCGCTTAAGCCAATCCCGTTTGGGGACGAAATCCGCATCAAAAATGGCGATCAGCTGGCCAGTCGCGGTCTTTAATCCGTTTTGCAGCGCGCCCGCTTTATACCCCTGGCGGTCCACGCGATGAATCAGTTCGATGTCTACGCCACGGCTTTGATAATCCTTGACCAGCTTCTGAACAAGGTCAAAGGTATCATCTGTGGAGTCATCCAGGACCTGGATCTGGAGGCGGTCTGGCGGATAGTCCAGCCGGGTCACCGCCCGTAATAGCCGTTCCACGGTATATTTTTCGTTAAAAACTGGGAGCTGAACGGTTACAGGTGGCCATTCCTTTGGCAAAGGGGCTCTTTCTCCGCGTTTTTTCGGCGTTTTCATGCGGAGGTACATGATCGTGGTGATCAGATTGTGAAGCCCGTACAGCGCCAGGAAGGTGGTAGTAAAGAAATAGAAAACTCCCATCAAGCTCGTTAAGAGTTGCAAAGTGTGATCCTCCTTCTCCTCGCATTACAGAATACAACCATACGGACATATGGTTGTATTAGTAAGAACGATGAAGGCGGGATGTTATTATTACGGCTGTGAGAGTTTTCTTAGGAAAGAATAAGAGTCTGCTTAATAGCGCCTGAAACGCCCTGGAGATAAAAGGATTTTTCCCTGCCCGCGAAGCTGCGAGGCAGATACGCCTCAGAGTTCAGCCAGCTGCTTCCTGTTTGCTATTACCCCGCCACTGGTAAAACAGGAGATAGAGCACCACCAGAACCAGAAGCCAGATAGAAACCGACCCGATCACCCCTTCCCGCGAGACATGGAAGATCATCGGGTTGTCCTCCAGCCAGGGTAGCGACTCCGGCATGGGCTTGCCATCCAGGAGATAGTACAGAATGTCTTCCAACCCGCTAAAGGCGCCCACAAACAGAGCGATCAGATAATACGCGCAGTCTTTCCATGCACCCCACATAAAGACGATCCCCAGGATTGCATAACCGGACAGCGAAACAAACCAGCCGGTATGATAGATACTTGCATAGTGAACCATTTGATTGGTTTCGAAGATCCTCTGCCATATCAGGATATCGGCGAACGTGTAGAAGAGAAGGGCCAGCGCGGCGGCAAGTACGGGGCGGAATTTTTTCATTGATGAGAGCTCCAGTGCAAAAAAAGAAGGATAAATTCCGCGGGAGTATACCTGCAATTCATGCAAGAATCATCGTGAGCAACCTACGTTAAGCCTACAGTTTCCCTACAGCTTGCAGGAGTGTAATCCCTCTGACTGGGGTAAACGCGTTCACCGCGAGCGTTTAATTCCCCCACCTAGGCTGGTAATCGCAATAGCCATTGTCTGTGAGCCGCCGGGTTTCAGTCCCATCCACGCGCCGGATGTAGATCTCACAACTGGTCTGATCTCGGTTGGCTACGTCTGTGTAGGCGGTGAACGCAATCCATTCCCCGTCCGGGGAAAAACTGGCGCCCTGGGCGTTATCTCCATCGGTGAACTTGCTCAGGTGACTGCCATCGAGGTTCATGATATAGACATCGTGCTGAAAGGGTCCGCCCATGTCGAAGGTGATCAAATTCCGGATAGTCCAATCGCTCCGCCCGCGTGTATCGATCGAATCGTTGAGCAGGGTGGGCTCGCCGCCCTCGAAGTCAATGGTGTAGAGCTTATTGTTCTCGCCCCTGCCCATCGCAAACAGGATCTGGCTGCCATCCGGCGACCAGGTTGGGTCGTGCGCGTCCTGGCTGGACGAGCTATAAAACTTCCGGGGATTGCTTCCATCCCGGTTGATGATCCAGACCTGTGCAAGATTGTTGTCAGCTCGATAGGTGAATGCAATCCAGCGGTTATCCGGAGAGACCTCCGGTGAGCCCACTTCATGCTCCAGACGCGTCAACTGTTTGCTCGTCCCGCTGGCAAGATTCAGCTCATAAATCTCGGTATGCCCGGTTCCCTTGCCGATGTAAAGGACCGATTCTCCATCCGGAGCGAGAGAGGCATAGTAGCTGGCCGCGGGCGAGTTGGTGAGCTGGCGCCAGTTTGAGCCGTCTGCATTCATGATGCAGACCTCATCGCCCCCGGTCTGGCAGGTAAAAACGATCTTGCCTCCCGGCTCTGCCCCGGGCGACTCGGTCAGGAGAGTGGTGTCGGTGACTACAATGGGAACAATCAAAGCCTCTGTTGGTGTCGCGGTGAGGCTTTGCGTGGGAGTATTTTTGGGAAAAGGACGCAAACTGTTATAAACAAAACGTGCTGCAAGCGCCAGGGATGCGATGCACACAAGTCCAAAAGCCGTGAGCAAGCCGGGCAGCGCGAACTTCCTCAGGTCTGCCGGTGCAACAGAGAACGGACTCTTTCCACCGGACGGGGGTCGTTTTCCCAGCGCAGTCCACCCCAGGAAGTCCCGCAAAGCATTGGCAAGCTCATCCAAGCCTGTCTCAAAGTCCCGCCGCAAATCCGCGCGCTGGTGATTGGACAGCCGCAGAGGGATCGAATCGTCTTCATCACCCCGGATCAGGACCGGAAAGATTCGCTTCGAATTCTGTTCCGCAAAGCTGATCTCGCGGCGCACCCATTCCGAGTTGTTCGAGTCTGGGGAGAGCAGTACAATCACACCGGCTGCAGCCCGGATGGAACGTTCGATTTCCCTTTCCCACGCAGGCGAGCCTGGGATTAAGTTCTCGATATCCACCCACACGTCAAGTCCACGCGCTCGCAGTCCCGTAATTACTCTTTGCTGCAGGTGGGCGTCTTCCCGGCTATAACTGAGAAAGAAATGAGGAGCAGGTGTGCTCATGACGTTCAGCCTCGCTCTCTGCTGGTTTGATGCCATTATAGGATAAAAAGATGTGCAGGTAAACAAAAACCTTCAGTCGAACGGGTCTGAAGGCTGTTGGACGGGTAGTTATGTCTATTCGAGCTCGGTGGGATGAGGAGGGTAATTGGGAGGCTGGCGCCGGAACTCGTAGTTTTCGATCACGGCTTCGATGATTCCTTTTTGCTCATCTGTCACAAGCTCGAACTCCATGCCGATATTGAAGTATTCCGGGCTGAGATCGGGATGACACCAGACGACCCGCGCCGGCAGAGCCAGACGCGTGGCAGTAACCTTTGGCAATTCCGGCAGCTGGATCGAGACCGTGAGCTTTTCGTCGACCGGCATGGCTTCGTCGCCGATAACCATGGCTCCGATCAAATTAAGGTCCCCGAGGTAGCCGATCAGCTTGCCTTTGTACAGATCAAAGACCTGAGAATAGGACATTAAGTCTTTGCGGGGGAGTTTACGCCGATCCTGCATGTTGCCTCAGCGCCAAGTGTACTTGACTTGAGTTCCAAAATCAATCGCAAGGGCATCTTAAAATGTTCTTCCCGGGCGACCAATCATGGTTAAATCAAGCTATGCGCTGGATTTACCTTTCTCCCCATCTTGACGATGCCGTTTTTTCCGCTGGCGGCTTGATCTACGAACAGACTCGCGCTGGAATCCCCGTGGAAATCTGGACCCTGATGTGCGGATATCCACCTGACCCGGACGAGGAAGTTTCTCCTTTTGCAGAGCTGCTGCATAGTCTGTGGGGGGCGTCTTCCGCGCGGGAAGCGAACCAGATCCGCCGCGCCGAAGACAGGCGCGCAGCAGCCATCCTTGGCGCAGAGGTCGTTCACTTTGACTTCTGGGATTGTATCTATCGTCGGGGCGCCGACGCGGATTGGCTGTACTCCGACGTCTTCCTGCCTCCACATCCGGCGGATGCCGGTCTGCCCGCACGGATCGCCGAGGCGGTTCGCGAGCGCCTGCACCCGGACGATGTGCTGGTCTGCCAGTTGGCGCTTGGATCGCATGTAGATCACGTGCTGGTCCGGCGCGGCGCCGAGCAGCTAGGTCGAACTCTGCTCTATGACATTGATGTCCCCTATATCTTCTACCACTCTGAGAAGCTGGCGCAGACCCTCAGCGAGATGGAGGAAACCAGGGGTTTGATCACAGAAACAGGCTTAGAACACTGGCAGCTAGCCTCCCTGGAATACAGATCTCAGCTCGCCACCCTGCGGGAAGCCTTTGATACCCCTGAAAAAGTGCGGCGTTCGCTGCATGCCTACTGGTCCGAGCGGGAGGGCATCCGTTTATTGCAGGTTGGTTAACCCGCTTTAATCTCTCTTGTCCTGGGGGTGAAACCGTGATATATTAAGCGCACTTTTGGGAGAGAACAACGAGTTTCACCGCTGCTCTAGTTCCCCTTTCACTTGCATCTCTGGTTAGAGATGCAATATTCTTATAGCAGGACAGACAAGCATGCCTAACAATTTCTTGACCAAAGAGGGTTACCAGAAACTCCAGGATGAGCTGGATTACTTGCGCACGGCCAAACGACAGGAAGTCGCGAATCGCCTGCACGAGGCGATGGAAGGCGGGGAACTGATCGAGAATGCTGAATATGAGGCTGCCAAGAACGAGCAAGCCTTTGTCGAGGGACGCATCCAGGAGTTGGAGATGCTCCTGGCAACCGCAAAAATCATTGACGAAAACGGCCGGAAGAAGACAGACTCCGTTCAGATTGGCTCCAAGGTGACCATTAAGGAAGGCAACTTCGACGCCGAGACCTTTATCATTGTCGGCGCCGCAGAGGCGAACCCTCGTGACGGCAAGATTTCCAATGAATCGCCCATCGGGAAGGCGATTTTGAACCACAAGGTCGGCGAGACGGTCAAAGTCGAGACTCCCGGCGGCACATATAATGTTAAAATCCTGAAGATCAATTAGCCACAGGAGCACACGCACATCCTGCCCCGCGCCTGTGACAGAGCGCGGGGCTTTTTTTTCATCTCTCACCATGAGAGACATCCTTCCCTCATCCCTTCTCGATGCATGAGAAGTGGGAGTAACAGCCATGACCGACTACAACTCACTTGAAAAGATCCGCCTTCAAAAGCTGGAAGAGCTGCGCGCGGAGGGCATCGAGCCGTATCCCACACGTGCCCACCGTACCCACCTCAGCTTGGACGCCATTCGAGAGTTCGAAGCGGCTGAGAACGATGGCCGTGAAGTGCGCGTGACGCTTGCCGGCCGCATCCGTGCCATGCGTCCCATGGGCAAGGTTTCCTTCGCCCATATTGAAGACGGTTCCGGGAAGGTCCAGCTCTTCTTCCGCTTGAACGAGGTGGGCAAGGAAAACCTCGAGTTGTTCAACCGGATGTTCGACATCGGGGATTTTATTCAAGCGACGGGAGTGATGTTTCGGACCAAGAGCGGCGAAGTGACACTCCACGTTCATGAGTTCAAGCTGCTTGCCAAGTCTATTAGCCCGCTGCCTGCTGCCAAGGATGAGACGCTCGAAGACGGGACCGTTGTGCGTCACGCTGCACTGGAGGATCCCGAGCTGCGCGCCCGGCAGCGCTATGCGGACCTGGCGGTCAATCCGGAGGTGCGTGAGGTCTTCCGTAAGCGGGCGGCGATCATCAAAGCCCTGCGGACGTTCCTCGACGACCACGGTTTTGTGGAAGTCGAGACCCCCATCCTGCAGCCGATCTATGGCGGCGCGGCGGCGCGGCCATTCGTAACGTATCACAATGAGCTGGAACAGCAGATGTATCTGCGTATCTCGTTCGAGCTGTATCTCAAGCGTCTACTTGTCGGAAATCTTGAAAAGGTATATGAGATCGGACGGGATTTCCGCAATGAAGGCGTCTCCTTTAAGCATAATCCCGAGTTCACCCAGCTCGAGTTCTACTGGGCATATGCCGACTATCTCCAGGTAATGGAGCTCACCGAGCAAATGGTCTCCTTCGCGGCGCAGCAGGTGCTTGCTACCCAGAACATCGTCTACAAACACCATGAGATCGATTTGACGCCTCCCTGGAGACGGCTGGAGATGCGCCAGGGCATTCTCGAGACCAGCGGAATCGATATCGCCGAGTACAAGACGGCGGAGGCGCTTTTCCGCGCTATCCGAGAAAGACACCCGAACCGCGCCCCGGACCCGAAGGCGACGCGCGGCAAGCTGATCGACTTCCTGCTCAGCGAGTTCCTGGAGCCGACCTTGATCCAGCCAACATTCCTGTACAACTATCCGCGCGACATCTCTCCGCTGGCAAAATCCATTCCGGGGGATCCGTTGACCGTGGAGCGCTTCGAGGCGTATACCGCCGGCTTCGAGCTCTGCAACGCCTTCACCGAATTAAACGATCCGCTCGACCAGGAGCAGCGTTTCCTCGAAATGGGCCGGGATTACGCGGATGAAGACGAAGAGAAGCACCCGATGGACGAGGATTACCTGCGCGCCATGCGGTATGGTATGCCTCCCAACGGCGGCTTTGGCATGGGCATCGACCGGCTTACCATGTTGTTTCTCGATAAGCATTCCATTCGCGAAGTGCTGTTGTTTCCGGCGCTGCGACATGAAGAGTTCGCCGCGCCGAAAGAATAATCTCCGGAGTCAACGTCGCCAGACGTTGAATTTTCAACAATGTTCAACCACCGGAGTCGTTGACTCCTAGGCTGTCATGAACAAATCTATCCTCGTTCTAGGAGATACCCTGGCTATCGCGCTGCTGACGCTCATCGGCTTTGCCACGCATGGCGAAACGGATCTGTCGTTCTTGCCGCGCATGGCTGCACTTTTCTTTCCACTTTCCATAGCCTGGTTTCTTCTGGCTCCCCCTCTTGGACTTTTTCGGCGCGAAACATTCTCTGACCCGCGGCAGGTCTGGCGTGCTGGTTTGGCCGCCGTTTTTGCGGCGCCGCTGGCAGCCGTTCTGCGCGGGTTTATCCTCAACGCGCCGGTCATCCCGATTTTCGCCGCCGTGCTCGCCGGGACTTCTGCCCTGGGGCTGATGATCTGGCGGCTCATTTCATACTGGCTTGACAAACGGCGTTCAGACGGACAGCGTGCCCGGGCGATTGGCGGAGGTCCTTAACGACTAACCTTCAGGAAAGCTTTGTTGACCCGGTCAAGGCTCAACAGCAGATAATCTGCGATAAAGGTAATCTCGAGTAGCTCTTCATTGGATACCCTTCCATCGGCATCGGCGACCGCAAAAAGAAGGTCCAACAATCGAATACGCTCCGACGGTTCCGTCAGCTCAATGAATTCGCGAGCGATGCGCAAATAATCAAAATCCTGGCTGACCTTTGATATCGCGCATTCCATCGTGAATAGGGCCGCTTCGTGTGAAAGGCGCCATTCGGACTCCAGGATGGATATTATTTTGCTCGTCTCACTTTCGAGTGTAATCTCATCGGTGTGAGCGATGCGCGCCATCAGCCCGCCTATGATGCTCAACCGGCGTAGATCCTTCTCCGGAAGCTTCAGCTCGGTTTCACCCAGATTCAGGCGGCGACGGATTTCATAATAGAACTTATTTTGCAGGAATTCTTCAAAATATTGCTCCCGGTTCGGTGCATCGCGAACTGCCTGGGAGCGCCGGCCGATTGCAGCCCTGACCAGGCGCCCAAGGTCACCAAATAATTCCGTGTTCACTGAGGTAATTGCTTCACTGATCTGCCGCCAAACGACTTGCTCCTCTGCAGTCATTTCACCGTCGGCTTCTAACATCATTTTCAACGAGGCGATTGCAAACGCTTTATCCTCTTCAGACCATATCGTTTCCCGTAATTCATGAATCAGGCGCTCGCGTTCCGCTGTCTCCACCGGCGACATAATATACATATCAAAGAGGGCGTCTTCTCTGGGGTCAATCATAGAACGCTGCAAATGCAAAAGCAGGTCTTTCATACTTTCGATTTCTTCGGAGGTCAATCTCTTATCGGCCCATCCAGCGGCAGCGACAACTTTGCCTAACGTCTGGATCAACTTCCTGTTCATGAATAGCTCTCCCTAAAATTAAATGCTCTACATTGGAACAATTAAAGTAGTATATAGCATCATAATGCGAAGATCAACTAAGTATACTCAGCCGTTCTTTTCCAAAAGGATTGCGTGTAAGCCTATCTGTCTAGTGATAAAATAATTCTGCATGGACGAACAAGCTCTCATCCGCGATGCCCAGGAAGGCAGTCTTGACGCCTTCAATACCCTGATCCTGCACTATCAGGACAGCATCTATAACACCGCGCTTCGCATTATGGGAGATGAGGACCTTGCCGCAGATGCCACCCAGGAAGCCTTCATCTCGGCGTTCAAGAGTATTTCTACCTTTCGAGGCGGGTCGTTTAAAGCCTGGCTGATGCGCACCGTGACGAATGCCTGCTACGACGAGCTCCGCCGCCAGAAACGCCGCCCCACAACGCCCCTCGAGCCCGACAGTGAGGAGGGCGACGAAATGGACTCGCCGCGCTGGCTCGCAGACCCCGGCATGACCCCCGATCAAATAGCTGAGGCGGATGAGCTTGAGCATGCCCTCCAGCACTGTCTCAACAACCTTCCGCTGGAATTCAAGACCGTGGTGGTCATGGCGGATATCCAGGGCATGGACTATAGCGAGGTATCCATTGCGGTGCGCGTGCCTCTAGGGACAATCAAGAGCCGTCTAGCCCGTGCCAGATTAAGGTTACGTGAGTGTCTACAGGGCTTCGCGGAACTTTTACCCGCTTCTTATCGTCTGGAAGAAGGAAGTAACGCCTGATGAATCGACGTGATATCGAACTCCTTTCTTCATATTTAGACGGACAGCTCAAGCCGTCTGAAGCTGCGCGCCTGGAAGCTCGTCTCTCCACAGATCGGGATCTGCGCGCCGTTTTGGACGATCTACGTTCCACCCGCAGCCTGCTCCGGCAGCTCCCGGCGCGCAAGGCGCCGCGCAACTTTACGCTGACGCCGAAAATGGTGGGGAAGAACCCGCCGCTACCGCGTACCTACCCGGCTTTCCGCTTCGTAACTGCCCTGGCGAGCCTCTTGCTCTTCTTTACCATGGGTGTCAATTACCTGGTTCCACAGATGGCTGCACAACCCGCTTTTGGCATGGGCGGAGGAGGCGGCCAGGAGGTGTATTCGGCGCAGGCTCCTGAGACGACCGAGTCTGCGGTGGAGGAAGCCCCGGCTGCTGAGCCACCTGCCGAATTGCTCCCCGCGCCTAACGCCACGGTCTTGCCAGCAGAGGATGCGCGCTCCGAGGAAGCACCTTCTGATAAGGAAGGCGTCGCGGGGGATTCCAGCATACCGGACGCGTCCGCAGTCCAGAATGTACCTGAAGCAGCCCGAGAAATAGCCCCACCTGTGCCGCCTGTCTGGCAGCTCATCTTTGCAGGTGTGGCGGTGTTGGGGGCGCTGGCAATGCTGGTCATGCGCAGGCTGGCAGCCGAACGCTGGCGGCAATGATAGAAGAAATATTGATCCAACATCCCGAAGGCTTACGAAGCCTTCGGGATGTTTTGTTTACCTTTGTGTCATAATAGACTTATATGCCAGACTCCGATTTCAACTATTGCCCGCGTTGCGGCGCCAGGGTCAACCATGAAGAGCGTTATGGCAAAGTGCGGCCTGTTTGCCCGCAATGTGGATGGATCCACTTCGTCGATCCGAAAGTGGCTGCAGCGGTGTTGATCGAGCAGGAGGGACGCGTGCTCCTGGTCCGCCGGAGTAATGAACCATTTCGCGGATTATGGACGTTGCCGGCTGGCTTTATCAATGGCGGCGAAGACCCTGCCGAGGCAGCCGCCCGCGAATGTTTCGAGGAGACTGGACTCAACGTTCGCGTGATGCGTGTCCTCGACATTATTTCAGGACGTGAGCATCCCCGCGGCGCGGACTTCATCATCGTTTATCAGGCTACGGTCGTCGGCGGAGAGTTGAAGCCTGACGACGATGCCGATGCCGTGGAATGGTTTGCGCGCGAGGACCTTCCGCCGCTTGCTTTTCGCGCCACTCAGAAAGTGCTAGAATCATTTTATGCTTGACGTGCGCCCTTCGCCAATTGCCGGCAAATGGTATGAGGGGGACCCGGACGTGCTCGCGCGCGCGGTGGATAAATTTCTGGATGATGCACAACTGCCTGACCCAATGAGAGAAGTGGTCGCGGTCATTGCCCCGCACGCTGGACATACCTATTCGGGTGCGGTCGCGGGATATGCCTTTGCCGTTCTGCGTGGAGCAGAACCGGATCTGGTCGCCGTCATCGCTCCGATGCATCACCCCTATTCTGGTCCGCTCCTCACGACCGCTCACCACGCGTACACCACTCCTCTCGGCGATATTTTGGTCGATCTAGAGGCGCTACGAGAGCTCGACGCTGTGCTGACAACAGAGCTGGGATTTGGTCTGACCCCGGTCTCACGTGACCCCGAACACTCGCTGGAGATCGAGTTGCCTTTCTTGCAGCGCGCGTTAGCCTCCAACTGGAAGTTACTGCCTGTCATGGTCCGTGCCCGCGAGCCAAGCATTTCACAGGGACTGGGAAACGCCCTTGCACAGGTGCTGCGCGACAAGAATTATGTGATGGTCGCCAGTACGGACCTATCACATTTTTACAATCAACAAACGGCATTAACGTATGACGGGGCTATGCTGCATGCAATAGAGTCGTTCGACCCTGAAGAAGCCTTCAACCTGGAGCGTGCCGGCAAGGGCTTTGCCTGTGGCTTGGGTGCGTTCACCGCGGTCCTCTGGGCTGCCCGCGAGCTGGGGGCAGACAAGGTGAAGATCCTGCGCCACGCAACATCCGGAAATGTGACGGGAGATTATGCATCTGTTGTGGGGTATGGCGCGGCGGCGATCCTCAAAACAGTGTGAGTTAAACGGTGTTTCTGGAACACAAAAAGCGCGACACTGGTTCGCGCTTTTTGTGTTGTTCCTTGCTCCTAGTCCAGTAGTTCCGGTGGAAGATCGCCGCCGTTTTCTGCGATTTTGCGCAGGACTTGCTTGTGAAGCCAGGTATTCATTCGGGCCGAGTCGTCCATCACATCCTCAGGGGCGCCCAGTTCTCTCGCCAGCTCTACGCGTGCCGCGTAGCTGTTGTCGATCTCGAGCAGGGCGAGGAGGTCCGAGACCGATTGCCTCCAGTTCAGGCCTGCGCCGCGCGCCCTTTCCTCGAGCAAATTCATGACATCCACCTGGGAAATGGCTCTTTCTGGAACAGGTTTTGGAGCAGGGGTATGCTTAACGGCAACGCTCCCGTCCTGCCGTCGATCTGCCGCGCTGGGCATTGCAGCGGGAACGCCTACCTCCGTAACCGGCGCCGCGCCGGTCGGACGGGGAGGCGGCACGCCCTGTGTCGTCGGCGTCTGGGCTGCTTTTCTTTGAGGGGATATCTGGTCAGGCGGGGCGACTTTTTCCGTGCCGGTGATCCTGGCCTCGGGTTCGTCCGTCTTCGTACGCAGCCCAAGCTTATCAAGAATCTTGTCGAACAGACTCATGAGCAGCCCTTTTAGTCTAACAGGTCCTGCGGAATGTTTCCGCCGTTCTCAGCAATTCGCCTCAGGACTTCCTTGTGCAGCCAGGTATTCATCCGGGCGGAGTCGCCCATTACTTCCTGAGGAGCGTTGAGCTCTTTCGCCAGCTCGGTGCGCGCCTCGCGGCTGTTGTCGATCTCGAGCAGGAAAAGCAGGTCGGAGATGGACTGCTTCCAGTTGAGGCCCGTCCCTTTGGCTTTTTGCTCCAGCATATTCATCACATCCACCTGAGACATAGCCTGGGGTGCAGCCGCGGGCGTGTGCTTGACTGCCACATCGCCGTCCTGTCTTCGGTCGGCAACACTCGGCCTGGAGGCCGGGACGCCCCGATTGGAAGTGGGCGTGCTTCCGGTCGGCCTGCGGGCACCGGTGGTCTTCGGATTGGTAGCCGTGGCCGAGGGCTTCCGAGGCATGGATGCGCTTCTGCCGGCGGTAGATGTTCCGGTCGCGGCCGGCTGCTTTTCTTCTTCCTTGTCCTTACGCAAGCCCAGCTTATCCAGAATTCGATTGAACAGACTCATGGGAAATCCTTTCACTTGTGTGGTTTTTCGATGTGGAGGCACAATGAAGGGTGCGTCGATCCCCTCCCTCAGGCATCTTCATTATATATGCGAATCGTGAATCGACGAAAGTAGGGGAATACCCCAGCCATCTCTACTGTGTGATAATCGCCAGTTTCACGTTAGAATCCTTTCAATGACCATTTTTGTTCAAATCGTTGTCAATGTCCCTGCGGTTTCGGGCACATTCGATTACTCCATCCCGGAGGCTCTCCGGGGGCGGGTGGGAGTGGGGAACCTGGTGATTGCTCCGTTTGGTAAGCAGACCGTGCAGGGTGTGGTCTTTCGTTTCCTGGAGCAGCCTTCCGTTGCCGATGTCAAGGAAATTCTAGATGTGGTGGATTCTGCACCGGTCATGACCCAGTCACAGATTTCACTGGCGGAAGCCATGGCAGAGTCCACCCTTGCCTCGCTGGCTGCCATTGTGAGTCTGTTCCTGCCGGTGGGATTAAGTCAGGAGGCGGATACGCTGTACGATATTCGAGAAGCGAACCTTGAGAAGCAGCAATCCAATATCGAAGCCTCCAGTATTGCCTCGCGGATTGTGGATTTGATCCGGGAGCGTGGACCCTTGCGCGGCCGCCAGATTGATACTCACTTTCGTAAAGTAGACTGGCGCCGCGTCGCCGCAAATCTGGTGCGCAAAGGCGTGCTGGAATCGCGTTCCGTGCTGCCCCCGGCGCGTGTGCGATCGAAATATGTGCGGACTGCCCAGCTGGCTGTTGCGCCGGACGTTGCCGCAGCCGAGATGGAGCGGCTCGGCAAGAACAAGTCTACACAGACGCGGCGGAAAAAAGCGCTGCAATTCTTTATGCAGGTCAAGGATGCAGTCAATGTATCCTGGGTGTATGCCGAGAGCGGAAGTAACCTCGCGGATCTGCAGGATCTGGAAGAACGCGGGCTGATACGCTTCTTCGAAACTGAGATATTCAGAGATCCATTGGAGAAGACAGATATGCAGGTCGAGCGGTTCTCAAGCAGGGAAGATATTCATCTTACCCCTGAGCAGTCATCAGCGATGCAGGAAATCGAAACGGCGATCTCCTCGCTGGAGGCACACCAACCTTTTCTGCTTCAGGGGGTGACCGGCTCAGGCAAGACCGAGATATACCTGCGCGCCACTGAGGAGGTCATCCGGCGGGGAAAGCAGGCGATCATCCTGGTTCCCGAGATTGCCCTCACGCCGCAGACCGTCCACCGCTTTCTAAGCCGCTTTCCCGGGCAGGTAGGGCTCGTTCATTCAAAATTGTCGGAGGGGGAGCGTTACGACACATGGCGGCGGGCGCGCGCAGGTTTGTTGAAAGTGATCATCGGCGCGCGCAGTGCCCTGTTCTCACCGTTGCCGGATATTGGTCTGATCGTCGCCGACGAATGCCACGACTCCTCCTACTATCAGGCGGAACCACCCTTTTATCACGCGGTGACGGCTGCGCAAATGTATGCGCAGTTTGCGGGCGCAGTTTGTGTTTTGGGGAGCGCCACACCAACCGTTATACAGCGATACC